>JAFGXO010000118.1 GCA_016936595.1 Bacteroidales bacterium
AATTATAAATTATTAAGATTTTGAATTTAAATTGTAATTTTTTAAATAAAATAATTAACAATAAATAAAATCATAAAATGCTAAATGATAACTTTGTAAATAGACATATTGGTCATAATACCGACCAAAAAAATGAGATGTTAAAAGAAATAGGCTTAAATTCAATTGCCGAACTATTATTTAACACCATTCCTGATGCAATAAAATCAGATAAAAAATTAAAACTTGATGCTCCTTTAAGTGAGTACGAGGTTCTTGAAAAAATGACTGAATTGGGTGCACAAAACTTGCTTTTTAAGTCATTTATTGGCATGGGATATTATGGTACAATGATGCCATCGGTAATTCAACGGAATGTTTTAGAGAATGCATCGTGGTACACTTCATATACTCCTTATCAAGCAGAAATTTCGCAAGGTCGTTTAGAAGCACTTTTGAATTTTCAGACTGCTATTGCAGAAATAACCGGAATGGCTGTTGCAAATGCGTCGTTATTAGACGAAAGTACAGCTGCTGCCGAAGCAATGAGAATGTTTTTTGATAATCGTACAGCTGCAAAGAAAAAATCAGGTGCTAATAAGTTTTTTGTTGACAATAATATTTTTCCTCAAACAAAAGCAGTGTTGCAAACCAGAGCTTTACCACTTGAAATTGAGCTTGTTTTTGGAGATTTTGACACTTGTGAAATTGATGAAACTGTTTTTGCTGCTATTGTTCAATATCCTAATTTAAACGGACAAGTTAGCGATTATTCTGAATTTGTTAAAAAAGCTCATTCAAATGATTGTCAGGTAGTTGTAGCTGCCGATATATTAAGTTTAGCATTGCTTACACCTCCGGGAGAGTGGGGGGCAGATGTTGTTGTAGGTTCATCACAACGTTTGGGTTTGCCAATGGGTTATGGTGGTCCACATGCTGGATTTTTTGCTTCGAGCGAAAAATATATTCGTAAAATGCCCGGAAGAATTATTGGTGTTTCAAAGGATAAAAACGGAAAAATTGCTTATAGAATGACGCTTCAAACTCGCGAACAACACATTAAACGCGAACGAGCTACTTCAAATATTTGTACTGCTCAGGCTCTTTTAGCTATTATGAGCGGTTTTTATGCTGTTTATCATGGTTACGAAGGTTTAAAAAATATAGCTTTAAATATTCATGCTAAAACTGTTGTGCTTGCAAAAAAAATCGCAAAACTTGGATTAAATCAAGTAAATAATCAATTTTTTGATACTGTAAAATTTGAATTTAAGAAGAGCAAAAAAGGTGAACTTGAAATTATTTCAGATTTATTTGAAGTTAATTTTCGTGTTTGCAAAAATTTTGCAACAATAAGTATTGATGAGCTAACAACTGTTAAGGACTTGAATAGTATTCTTAAAATTTTAATGGAATTTACAGGTAAAAAAGTTAAAAAAATTACTGATATTGAAATAAAAACTGTTTTGGAGGATAAATTTGTGCGTAAAAGTATTTTTATGCAACAAGATGTATTTACAAAATATCGTTCCGAAACAGAGATGATGCGTTACATTAAACGGTTAGAACGAAAAGACATTTCATTAACCCATTCAATGATTCCGCTGGGTTCGTGTACAATGAAGCTTAATTCTGCTGTAAGTATGTTGCCTCTTTCAAATCCTGATTTTGCAAATATTCATCCTTTTGTTCCTAAATGGCAAGCCGAAGGTTATCAAAAAATGATAAAAAGTTTAAAAAAAGATCTTGTGAAAATTACAGGAATGCACGATTTGAGTTTTCAACCAAATTCAGGTGCTTCGGGCGAACATACAGGTTTATTGGTGATAAAGGCATATCAGGAAAGCATAGAACAAGAACACCGAAATATTTGCTTAATTCCGGCTTCGGCACACGGAACCAATCCTGCAAGTGCTATTATGGCCGGATTTAAAGTTGTTGTTGTAAAATCTGACGAAAAAGGCAACATTGATGTTGAAGATTTAAAAGCTAAAGCTGTTGAACACAAAGAAAATTTAGCAGCAGTGATGATAACTTATCCTTCAACTCACGGAGTTTTTGAAAAGTCAATAATTGAAATGTGTCAAATTGTGCACGAAAATGGCGGTCAGGTTTATATGGACGGAGCAAATATGAACGCACAAATTGGTATTACAAACCCCGGTTTTATTGGAGCCGATGTTTGTCATCTTAATTTACATAAAACATTTGCAATTCCTCACGGTGGAGGCGGACCCGGTGTAGGACCAATTGCTGTAAAAAAACATCTTTCTCCTTTCTTGCCTACGCACCCTGTTGTTAGTTCAAACGATAATAAATATGCAATAAATTCGGTTGCCGGAGCTCCTTATGGTAGTGCAATGGTGCTTCCAATTTCTTACGCTTACGTAAAAATGCTTGGTACCGAAGGTCTTTTAAATTCTACTATTGGAGCAATTTTAAATGCAAATTATATTGAAGCAAAACTGAAGGATTATTTCCCAATTCTTTACACCTCCGAAACCGGAAGAGTAGCTCATGAACTTATCTTAGATTTGAGAAATTTAAAACATGAATTAAATGTTAGCGAAATTGATATTGCTAAACGTTTGATGGATTTTGGTTATCACGCACCAACAGTTTCTTTCCCAGTTGCAGGAACTTTGATGGTTGAACCAACCGAAAGCGAAAGCAAAGCTGAATTGGATAAATTTATCGATGCAATGATTATTATTCATTCTGAAATTGAGGAAATTAGAACCGGAAAAGCCGACAAGGAAGATAACGTGCTTAAAAACGCCCCACACCCTGAATATGAGATAGTTGCAAATGAATGGAAGCATTCTTATTCGCGTGAAAAAGCTGCTTATCCGGCAGAATGGGTAAGAGAAAATAAATTCTGGATAAATGTTGCAAGAATTGATGACGCTTTTGGCGATCGTAAAGCTTTTTGCTCAATTGCTACTCCCGAATTTGAAGAACAGATTAAAAACAATTGATAATTAAGTAAGTAAATAGTTTTAAGTGTGTTGTGCATAGTTGTATTCTGTAAAAAATCAATATGCTATAAATTTTACCTTACGGCTTTTAATTTAAAATCCCTGATGATGTAATTGTTGGGGATTTTTTTTATTTTTGAAACAAAAAAATGAAAACAAAACAGTTATTTTTAATTCTATTTTTTATTTTTGTTTCAATCACATGGTTTTCGTGTAATCCCAGTAGTAATTATCTCGATGCTCCCATAAATATTGACCAACAAGAGCTCTTAGATCTTGTTAATGAAGTGCGTCAAAGTGGTTGCAATTGTGGAGATGAATATTTTTCGCCGGTAAGCCCTGTTGCTTGGAATGATACGCTCGAAAAAGCCGCACAAATTCATAGCGATGATATGAATAAAAAGAACTTTTTTAGTCACACCGGAAGTGACGGCTCTTCAGCTGGAGACCGAATAACTGAGCTTGGTTACGATTGGTCAACTTATGGTGAAAATATTGCCGTCGGATATACGTCTGAACAAACTGTTATTCAAGGTTGGCTCGATAGTGATGGACATTGCAAAAATATCATGAACGGAAATTTCACCGAAATGGGCATAGCAACCAAAGGTTCTTATTGGACGCAGGTTTTTGCTACTAAAAAATAATTTGTATTTTTTCAACACATTATATAAAGATATTCGGTTAATTTTACAATTGATTACTTTAAAAATTAGATTTACTTTGTAAAAAAAAATGTACGCAAACTGCCGCAATTACCGAACAATATGGGTTGATAGAAACGATAAAAAAATAATTCAGATTATTGATCAAAGACATCTTCCGCATAAATTTGTTATTGAAGATATTAGAACTGTTGACCAAATTTTTATCGCAATAAAAGACATGCACGTTCGCGGGGCAGGTTTAATTGGGGCAACTGCCGGATATGGAATGTATCTGGCAACTTTAGAGGCTACTGAAGCATTAAATTTTGATGAATATTTAATTAATTCGGCACAAAAATTAAAATCTGCTCGTCCAACTGCAGTAAATTTATCGTGGGCTGTAAATAAGCAACTTAAAGCTATTGTAAAAGGTGAAACAATTGACGAGAAAATTGAAATAGCATTTGATACAGCCAACGAAATTGCAAATTCTGATGCTTTGAGCTGCAAAAAAATTGGAGAACATGGTTCAAAAATTATCGAAGAAATAAGCAAAAATAAAAACGGCGAAGTTGTAAATATACTTACTCATTGTAATGCCGGTTGGCTGGCTTTTGTTGATTACGGAACAGCTTTATCGCCTGTTTATCATGCTTTTAGCAAAGGAATAAAAGTGCATGTTTGGGTAGATGAAACACGTCCGCGAAATCAGGGGGCACGGTTAACTGCGTGGGAACTTGAGCAACAAAGTATTCCGCATACGGTTATTTCTGACAATGTTGGCGGTCATTTAATGCAACACGGTTTGGTTGATATAGTAATTGTTGGCTCAGATAGAACAACTTATACCGGCGATGTGGCAAATAAAATTGGCACATACCTTAAAGCCCTTGCTGCCTTTGATAATAATATTCCGTTTTATGTTGCTTTGCCTTCGTCAACTATTGATTGGGAAATTGAAGACGGTATTAAACAAATACCAATTGAGCAACGTGGCGAAGAGGAGGTTAAATATATACAAGGATTACACGAAGGTGAAATAAAAAAAGTTTTGTTAACTCCTGAAAAAAGTCCGGCTATAAACTATGGTTTTGATGTAACTCCGGCTCGTTTAATTACCGGTTTAATTTTTGAACGAGGAATTTGCAAAGCAAATAAAAAGGAAATATTTAAGCTGTTTGGAAAATTTAACTGAATATTTATGATGGTTTACTATTTTTTGCAGGTTTTGTTATTTTAACAATAATTTAAAAGTATATTATGAAAAAATCAATTTTAAAAATAATTTTAAGTGTTTTGTTTTCTTTAATTTTGTTTGGGTGTTCTAAAATAGGCACTGTTCAAGGAATTGTAAAAGATGAATATGGAAACATTGTTGAAAACGCAACAGTTAAAATTTCGCCGTCTGTTTCTGATAGCTTGGTTACTAATTCAAAAGGGGAATTTGAATTTGTTGATTTACAGGCAGGTGTTTACCAAATAACCGTTTCAAAAGATGGTTTTTTCAGTTCAACAAAAGATGTTACGGTTGAAAAGGGACAAATAGTTAATGTGGATTTTATTCTAAATTATGATGTTTTTGTAACAATTCCTGCCATTTCAACTGAAGATGCAACAGATATAACTTCAACATCTGTAAAAATATCAGGATTTATCACTGATTTAGGTAATGCAACCGTAACCGGATACGGACATTGTTGGTCAACTTTACCCGAACCTACCATAGATGACGAAAAAACTGATTTTTCATTTTCTGCTGAATTAGACACATTTACAAGTTATTTGTCAAATCTTGATCCTGTAACAACTTATTATTCAAGAGCTTATGCTACAAATAGTGAAGGAACTTCTTACAGTACTGAAATTAGCTTTACTACAAATGCACCGGAAGATTTTCCTGCTGTTACAACTAATTTAGTTTCAAATGTTAGTTCTTCTTCGGCAATTTGCTCAGCAGAGGTTACTACTGATGGAGGTTGTTCCATAATTAGCATGGGATTTTGTTGCAGTACAATTCCAAACGACTTATTTAATGCAACTTATTTTTCGGCAAGTAATACCGGAGTTGGAAATTATTCTGTAACAATTTCAGGATTAAGTTCTAATACAACTTATTATATTAAAGCTTATGTTCAAAATTGTATTGGTTATTCTTATGGTTCAGAAATTTCAATAACAACACTACCTTAAATTTTTCAGTTTAATGGACGAAGGATATATAAAATTCAAATGTAATTGGATAAAAGAAAAATCTGTTAAAAAATCAGATATTGTTGAGCTAAATTTTTGGAGAAGCAAATTTTTTAACTTAGGTTTGATCGGAATGTACAGCAATGGAGTTGGGTTTGGAAATATAAGCATCAAGCACAAAGACACATTTATAATTTCGGGTTCGGCAACCGGAGGTTTAAAAGAATTAGATGAGCAAAACTATTCATTGGTAACAGGTTATGATTTTAAAAACAATACTTTAAATTGTTCTGGAGAAGTAAAAGCATCATCTGAATCCTTATCTCATGCAGCAGTTTATGAAATTAATGCTAAAATTAGAGCAGTAATTCATATTCATAATTTAGAGCTTTGGCAAGAACTTTTATATAAAATTCCAACAACAAGTAAAAGTATAGCCTATGGAACGCCTGAAATGGCAGCAGATATTAAGCGATTATTTAAAGAAACAAATGTTAATAATCAAAAAATTTTGTGCATGGCAGGGCACGAAGAAGGAATATTAAGTTTTGGAAAAACGCTAAAAGAAGCAGCCGAAGTATTGTTGCAATTTTATAATAAAAAAACGAGTTAGATTTTATCTAACTCGTTTTTTAACAATTAGTCTCCAAAAGGTTCGTAATTATCGCCCCAATCAATCTCTAAAACTCTAAATTCAGTTCTACGATTTAATTGATGACAAATTTCCTGATGATCAACATTTGAAAGAGAAGAAATAAAACGTTCGGTTAAAACATCTCCTTCATTTAAAAAGTCGTAAGTTGCAGCCGTAATAGCATCAACGGTGTAAGGAGTAGATTCTCCGTATCCTTTGGCAACAAGTCTGGATTTATCGATACCGTTAGCAATTAAATATTCAACCACTGAATTTGCTCTGCCTTGAGATAATTTTAAATTAGAAGCATCGGAGCCTCTAAAGTCGGTATGAGCACCAAGTTCAATTTTGGCAGTAGGGTTAATAGTCAAAATTTCAATTAAGTCATCTAAAGGAACGAATGATTCTTGTCGCAGAGTAGTGTCTCCTAAATCGTATCTGATGTTTGGTATTTGAATGCTACCAACAGCGGGTTTCATAAATAGTTCAATATCAAAAATTTTACCATCATCAACAACAGCTTTTGTTGATATACTTCCGGTTGCTTTTAAGAAAGTTCTTTTAGAGGAAACTATTTTATAGTCAACATTAGCGTTAAGTTTAACTGTAAAAGAGCCAGTTGCCGAAGTTACAACTTTTTGTATGCTTCCATCACTTCCGGTAATTTCAACGTTTACGTCGGTAATGTAACCTTTGTTAGCGTCATTTCTAACGAAACCATTAAGAGTAACAATAATTGGTCGAAGGAAGAAAGAGAAAATATCATCACCTTTGGCATTATTACGTGAGCTTGAAAAATAGCCCCTGCTATTATCATAAGGGTTAAAAATTATCCCAAAATCGTTAGAAGATGAATTTATTGGATATTTTAGGTTTTGCACGTCAAATCCGTCGGTAGTAGGAGTAGCTTTAAAAATATCTAGCCCACCCATACCAATTCTACCGTCAGTAGCAAAATAAAGGTTTCCTTTGTTATCAATGCTCGGAAAAAGTTCGTCAAATTCAGAGTTAATATCAGAGCCTAAATTAGAAGGGTTTCCCCAGTCGGCAGTTTTTGAAGCTCTGGTCATTTTCCAGATATCTTTTCCGCCAATACCACCGTTAGGATTATCGGAAATAAAATAAAGAGTAAGTTGATCGGGCGAAAGATGAGGTTGTCCAACAGAAATAGAAGAATCAGAAAATATTTCGAGTAATTCAGGAGCGTTCCATTTATCATCAGAATATGTAGATTTATAAATTTTGCAACCGGCATTTTGTCCTTCAATTACCGAGCAGTTTGTAAAATACATAGTTCTGCCGTCGGCTTCGAGCGTGCAAGCACCATCGTCAAAGTCTGCATTTATGTTGCCTGTAATTGGCACAGGTTCAGACCATTGCCCTCGAGTATCTTTTTTAGAGATGAAAATATCGGCAAAATTTTGACCGGAATTATTGTTAAAATCACTTCCGTTAGCCGAACCTCTTGTAGTAGTAAAATAAATTGTGTTAGTATCGTTTGCAACAAAAGCAGCAAAATCATTCTGCCGCGAATTTAATTGAGTGATGTCATCAATTGAAAATCTTGTAGGATTATCAAGCCATTGAACTGCTAAATCACAAGATGCAATACCATTGTCGGCTCTAATGTCTCCGGGTACTAAATCTTTGTAATTTGCATAATGTTCTTTGGCTTCATCATACAAACCTTTCATTTTGTATGCATCGGCAAGATACAGATTAGTTAATGGATCTTGATATCGGTATAAAACGGCTCTTTTAAACCAAGTTATACTTTGCTGAACATCAATTAGATGTCTTGAGCAAACGCCAATTTGAAAAGATAATTCAGCTTTTTCCTCTTTTTGTTTAGCTTTTGAATATAGTTTAAGATATAATTCTCTTGCTTCAAAATATTCACCGGCATCAAAGTATTCATTAGCTTTAAGCATTTTTTTACTTTGAGCGTTAATAGCCGAAGGTAAAATTACCAACAAAGAGATTAATAGAAGTAAGATTTTTTTGTTCATAATCAGATAGTTTTTTTATTCGATAATTTCCATTTCATCAATAAGATAGCCTGCTCCGGCATATTTATCAACAATAAATAATACATAACGAATATCAAGCATAATATTTCTACAATAATTAGGGTCAAATTTTATGTCACTCATTGTACTTTCCCAACATCTGTCAAAATTCACGCCAATTAAATGACCTCTGTCATTAATAACCGGACTTCCGGAATTTCCACCCGAAGTGTGATTGTCTGCAATGAAACAAACGTGTACTTTCCCGTCGTTTTTATCGGCGTATCTACCGTAGTTTTTAGTTTGGTATAATTCTTTAAGTTTATCAGGAACATTGTAGTCATAAATATCCGGATTATCTTTAGCAATTACTCCGTCTAAAGTTGTAAAGTATTCATAAATAATTCCATCGCGGGGTTTAAACCCTTTAACAGAGCCATAAGCAACTCTTAGAGTGAAATTTGCATCAGGATAAAATGTTTTGTTTGGTTCCATCTTCATTTGGGCTTGCATATAAAGATGATCTAAGCTGTCTATTTTTTGATATAAAGTTCCATATTCGGGTAAAACAATGTAATTGTACACAGAAATAAAACCGTCTATAACATCAATAAAAGGATCATTAGTAAAATCGTCTTGAGTGTAAACAGCTTTGTTGGGATTAGCTCGTTTGTATTTTCTGTCGCCGTTGTAAAATTTTGAGATATAGTTTAACATACGTTGTTCATCGGTAAAAATTGAATTTTCGTATAAATCGTTGATAAAATTCTCGATATTTCCGGCAAAGTTGGTTGTAATTGTTGTGTGAAAATTTGGGAAAAAAGTTGAATCAATATCGTTAAAATAAGCGAGCATCATTTCTTTAAAAACGGCTTTATCAACATCGTAGTTGTAATCTTTGTAAAAATTTGATGCAGAGGTAGTTGCCGCGTCTTTAAGGCTGTCAACTTCTGCAATTGTTTTTGCACTCGAAATTTTAGAAAAATGTTTATTCATTGATTTATAAATTTTCCACATATCTGTAAAGTAAACACATTCTAAAAAGTAATAATATGCTTTTTCGTAAGGCTTTATTTTTGCGGAGTATGTTTTATAATTTGGTAATATGTTTTGATAAATTAAGTATTGATCGGAAGAATTAGTCCAATTTTGAAATTTAGTTTCGTAGTCGCGTTTTTCTTTTAAAATATTAATTCTTTTTAAACCGAGATTTTGGCCTATCCATTTTTTCCAACCATTTGCGATGCCCGATTGTTTAGAAGCGTATTGAATTCTTATTTGTCTGTCGGAATTCATTGCAGCGTTGATAATGTCAAGTTTTTTTTGTCTCAAATCAATTCTAAAAGGATTAGCGTTGTTAATTACATTGTCAACTATATAGCTTGGAATGTATTCTTGAGTAGAACCCGGGTATCCGAAAATCATAGTAAAATCGCCTTCTTTAACGCCTTGAATGTTAATTGCGAATGATTTTTTTGGTTGATAAGGTACATTATCGGGTGAATATTCGGCGGGTTGATTATTTTCATCGGCATAAATTCGGAACATCGAAAAATCACCGGTATGGCGAGGCCAAACCCAGTTGTCGGTATCGCCGCCAAATTTACCTATTGCCGATGGTGGAGCTCCAACTAATCTTACGTCTTTATATTCTTGAGTTACCATTATTATAAACTGATTGCCATTAAAAAAAGGTTCAACAACAGCATCATATTTTCCGCCGGATTTGGTTACGGCTTCTTGTTCAATAACAGCACAAACACTATCAATTAATTCGTTTCTTTGTTTGATGGTCATTTTTTCGTTATAAACTGCATTTACTCTGGTAGTAACATCTTCCATATAAATTAAAAAAGTAACTGAAAGTCCGGGGTTAGGTAGTTCTTCGCTTTTTGACATTGCCCAAAAACCATCGGTTAAATAATCGTGGTTTATTGTGCTATGAGACTGAATGCTTCCAAATCCGCAATGGTGATTTGTGAGTATAAGCCCCTGATTAGAAATTAGTTCGCCTGTACAACCTCCTCCAAAAATCATTACTGCATCTTTTAACGATGCGTTGTTTACGTCATAAATATCTTGGGCAGATAATTTAAACCCTTTTTGTTGCATATCCTCAATATTATATTTACTAAGGAAAAGAGGCACCCACATTCCTTCGTCTGCGATGGCAAAAAATGTGGAAAACAATAATATAACAGCAAAAGTTAAATGTTTCATAAAATAGATAATTTTGGCGTCTAAAATAAAAAAAAATATGCAGAGTTTAAATAGTTTTTTGATTATTTAATCCTTTAAAAAAATACAAGTTGTTTATTTTATCTTTTAATGTCTTGAATATTAAGAGTTTAAAAAAAAATAATTAATGTTGTTATTGATTAAAATTTGATAAACTCAAAAATTAGACAAATATTTTAGGTGTAATGTTTATACAAGTAAGTGTTTTTTTGCAATTTATTTTATATAAATTAAAAATTGCATAAAAAAAAGCCAAGCTTTATTTTGCTTGACTTTATTTTTCGGATAAAACATTAAATCATTGCTTCTCTCTTAATATTTTCGATGTAAACAGCTTTTTGCATTTTCTGTCTTTTAAGTATCGATGGTTTCTTAAATTCTTTTCTGCTTCTGATTTCTCTAAGTACTCCTGTGCGTTCAAATTTTCTTTTAAATCTACGCAATGCTCTGTCAATGTTTTCGCCTTCTTTTACTTTTACAATAATCATAATTAACTCGAGTTTGTTTTATTTGCAAATTTGGATTGCAAAATTAAATAAAAAAAAGTTATCAACAAATTAATAATGTTTTTTTTTCAAAAAGATTTTGTTGTTTTTCTATTTTACTGTTAAATAAACGCTTAGCTTGTTGTATAAATTAAGTTCTAAAACATTTTCTGATAGTAATTGTTCCACAGAATTGTAAAATCCGTGCTGTTTTTTGTAATTTAATATTGCGTTCGCAGTATTACTGTCAATATAGGGGTGTTTTACTAAATCAGAGTATTCGGCAAAATTTATATTTATTTTTGCAATATTATTTGTGTTTATTGTTAGATATTGTTTTATTTGATTATAAGTTTCCGGTGTTATTCCATAAACTTCTTTAATTTGTTCAACTGAGTAAAAACCGCCTAATTTTGTTCTGAACTTTATTATTCTTTCAGATAAAACAGCACCTATTCCGGGCAATTGTTTGAATAAACTTGTGTCTGCCGAATTTATTTCTATTGTTGGAATATCTACTATTGCAGGCTGTTGGTTTTGCTGTGTTTGCTGATTTTTGATTACAATAAATGGAGCAAGTCTGTTATAATCGTCTTCAGAAATTACGTATATTTTTTTAAAGTCTTCTTTAATTTTAAAATACCCGCCTTTGTTTTTATAATTATTTATTGTTGTTATTTGACGGTCAGATAAACCAAGTTTTTTAAAATCATTATCAGTTGCTGTATTTGGATCAAATTCAAATAAAACGTAGTCATTTGTTGTTGTTTGATTATTTGAACGTCCTTGTTGTGAGGTATTGGGTAAACTTTCGGGTAAGTCAATGTATTGTTCAAGTAATTTAAACTGCATTGTTCTAATACCATAAATTTTTCTAAAGTCGTCTTTTATTTTAAATTTACCACCCCTGTCTTTGTAATTATTTAGTGTAGTTATCTGTTTTTGAGTTAAGCCAAGCAACAGCCACTCAGCATCTGAAGTATAATTTGGATCAAACATAAAAAGCTCAAGGCTATCGTATTTGGCAATAATAAAGCTGTCTAATCTTGAAATATAAGCGTTGTCATCTACCTCAACAAGAGAAAGCATAAATGTATCAATTTCTGCCGAAAATTCAGTAAAATCGTATTCATTTTTGGCAGAATTTAACAATTTTGGTAAAAACAAATCGAGTGAAATAATTATTAAAATTAAAACTGACAGTGAGATAATTCCAATTCTATCTTTTTTTTTGAAAGAAAAATATTTTTTAAAATCGATTTTCAAAATATTATTTATTTGTAGTTTTTTATTCGGTCAAAAATTTATCGGTAATATTTAAATTGCTTGATTTTAGGTTAATTAAATATATTCCTGTGTTTAATTTTGAGTTATTTAATTGATAGATATTCTGTTGATTATGTTTTACAGTTTCATAATAGATAATTTTTCCGCTTAAATCATATATAATTGCCTGAAAATTAGAATTATTTACACTTGTAATTAGTTCAAATTTTATTTTATCAGAAGTTTCTAAAAATTTTAAATTATTGGTTGAAGTAATATTTTCGATATCAACCGGATAACTTGAATTTAAGTTTAAATCAATCCCCCAAGCGGCTTTTATTCCACCATGTTGCCAGTCATCGCCTTGATTTTCATTCAAATATCCATAAACTTCAACAGTTAGCGGAACCAAATATGTTGCATTAGCAGTATAATCAAAAACAAAATCATTTTGGGGTTCATTTGCAGAACTATGAGGAAGCAAAGGCTGAAAATTATTTACTACAGTTGTATCAAAAACTATTCTGTTAATACCTTGCACATTATTCCATACGTTAATAAAATTAGCCGATGAAGTTAATTTTGCATAAGATTGAAAACAAGTATCGGGGCTTGAATTGCTTATTTTTGGCCAAAGTTCAATTGTTTCGCCGGGTTGTAAAATTTGGTTTCCATTGCCCTGACTGTCAGGGGTATTATCATCATCAATAGTTAAAAAGTTGAACAATTTAAGCATAGGAATTGAAATATCTGTAATCCAAGCTGTATCGGTAACATTAGAAGCATTTACACTAATTTGCAAGGGTATATTGCCCGAAGTTGGATATGTTGTAGGCAAAACAATTTCAAAATATTCGCTGCTCCAAATTTTAGCATCTTGACTAATGGAACTAACCGATATAGTGTCGATTGTGATTGTTGTAGAGGCATCTGAAGTAGATAATTTTACTCCAACATTGTTAAGGTTTTCAGAAAAATCGTTAAAAAGTTGCACTTTAAAACGCAAAGGTTTTCCGAGCATTATAAAATTTTGAGAGTTATTAGTATTTGCATCAACACCTTCAAAAAATTCAATGCGTGTAATTTTAACCGGTTTAACTCTTATTTCAAAAGGAGCAGATTGAGCAACCACAGCATTGTTGTTAATATCTGTTATTTTTATAATACATTCGGTTGAGTAAATGCTTGGAACATTCCAGTTAAAGATTTCTTCATCGGCAGGGATACTGTCAATAAGAGTGCTCCAATTTGAGCCGTTATCGCTTGAAAATTCTATTTTTACATCGGGAATATAATCGCTATTCCACGAAATAGGAGCATTATAATTTTCGATAAGACTTTCGCCGCCTTGCGGAAAATTGAGAGATAATTGAGGGTTTGCTTCATTGATTGTTACCGAGTAAATTATTACATCGTCAATAGGTTTATCATTTCCGTCGGTGGGAACCTTACTAATTTCATATACAACGTCCATGTTGTCAATAATTCGTCCAAATATTGAATAACTACCATCTAACCAAGTGGTTGGAGCAACAGTTATGTAATATTGCGATCCGTTTGTGTTAGGTCCGGCATTAGCCATTGCAAGAACACCCGGATTATCGTGAGTAAGTAAAGGGGTAATTTCGTTGTCAAATTCGTATCCGGGTCCGCCGGTTCCGTTGCCGTTTGGATCGCCGTCTTGAATCATAAAACCTTCAATAACTCTGTGAAAAATAAGATTATTGTAGAAATTTCGTTCTGATAGATTCATGAAATTTTGAGTAGTAATTGGCACTAATTCATTGTGTAACATTGCTCTAAAAGTTCCATGATTAGTATTCCATTCTGCAAAATAATTGTGTAATTCAACAATTGAAAACACGCTGTTACTTGTGTCAGAGTATGTTTCGGTATTGTCGGAAACTCTTATTAAACAATTAGTAGAATAATTTGTTGGTGGAGCCCACGACAAAAAATTGTCGGTAATATCAGTTGCAATGTTTGTCCAAGTTAAACCGTTATCTGCCGAATAGTAAACATTAAAAGAAGATATGCCGTTATCGGTCCAAATAATGTTATGAGGAGCTTCAACTCCGGCTGTAAAATGTTGACCTCCGTTTGGAAAAGTTAAGCTAACCGATTGTCCGAATATATGTGAACTTGAAATTACAAATGCTGCAATAAATAAAAGTTTAGTTTTCATTAATATATTTTTAACGTTTTAATTATTAGTCTTTTGAAAAAAAATGAATAAATTAAAATGTTCGGTTTTTTAAAAATAGCCGATTTAAATCCAGATTTTTTATTCAATAGCAAAAGTATTTTTTTTAAAATAAATAAACAATTTTTTAACATATTTATTTTTATTCAATAGCATTCTATGCAAATTCTGTTAAATTCCGGATAAAGCAGAATCTTTAAAAATTAGCTCAAATTAGCCGTAATTTTATTGTTTGGTCAAAAATGTTTGCATAATTATCAATGACAAAAATTGTGCACTTATGTTGTAGGTTGTTTTAAGCATGTATTTTATGATGTTTTTAATTAAAAAAGTGCTTTTAAAATTTTAAAGTTCGTCAATAAAATTAAGAACATGATTTATAATATTTTTCACAAAAAACAATTAATTTATTTGCACAAACATTTAAGTAATGAAATATGAAAAAAATATCTTTTTATTTTTTTTAATGTTAGTGCTATTATCATCGCTCAAAATATGGTCATGATTAATGATTACACTGATAATTTCAGAAAAGATATTGTTTTTTATAATATCCTAAATACTTAGAATAGCTTATTATTTTTTGCAAAACAAATACCTTGTGGCAATTAAATATAAGAAGTCTTATGACTTTGCCAACGTTTTGCAAAAACTTAACATGAATTCAACATTAAATATTCAATTCACCAATTTGCAATAAAAAAACATTTTTTAAAAAATAATAATTAGTATAATTTTGTCTTCAAAAAACATTAAATCTCTGACAATTGTCAGACATATTGTGCTGACAAACCAATAAAAAAAAACTTTGGTTAAAATGCACATTTAAAAAAGCACTCTGCACACTGCAATTTACACTTTGCACAATTTGCAATCGTTTGCATTAAAAATTAACACAACTTGCTTGAAATTGATAAAACTTAATATTAAATTTACACAAATTTAATATTCCAAAAAAGATATCATGAAGCGAATTTTATCATTATTAGCAATATTATTGCTTGTTTCATTTAGTATAAATGCACAAATTTATGACCCCGAAGGCTTAAATATGCCCGGAAGTTGGGACGGTTGGGCAAATCCTCCCACTAATCTTGCATTTGCCAGTGCTACTCAATCGGGTGGTGATGTTAATTTAATTTCAAATTTGGGACAAACCCATTATCAAACAATCTTTTCTACCCCAACTGATGTTTCTGCCGGAACTTATACCTTTAAATTTACAAGTGGAAGTGCTAATCCTTGGGCTAATCAGTGGGCGGGTAATTCATCTATTGAAATAAATAATATTGAAAACTTAACATGGGCTAATCAGGAACCTTACCCTGGTGATAACACAATTACACTTGGCGATAACAAATATTATGTTATGAATTGGGAAAATATTGGCTATGCCGACACTCGTGCCATTTTTATGGAACTTAATACTGCTCCTGTTTCTTTAACTGATGTTTCGCAAAATTTAACTATTCCTGATCCGTTTGAAGACGTAGTTGTTACAGTAACAACCGATAATAATCCGTCTGAATACGTGTATGTTAGATACTCTAATGATGGTTGGGCTACCTCTTCTATTGTTGCTTGTAATTTTACCGGAACAACCGGTACTGCAACTATTCCCGGACAAGCCGAGGGTGCAGATGTTGAATTTTATGTTTTTACAACATCAATTTCTAATCCAACTTCCGATTATGATTTAATCACCATTACTCACAATAACAATTCGGGCTCAAACTATTCTTTTACAGTTTCTGCTCCCTTATCTTGCGATGATGCAAGTGGCGTTTTAACTTCTATTCCAATTTTTCCTATTCACGACGGAAATGTGGTAATTACTTTTGATGCAACAAGAGGAAACGGAGATTTAATGAATTATGATGGTGATATTTACGCACATACAGGCGTAATAACTTCTGAAAGTAATGGAAATAATGACTGGCTTTATGTTGTTTCGGAGTGGGGTGTAAATTCTTCTGATTTTTTGTTTACACGAAATCTGCCAGATAGTAATTCATGGTCGTTAACAATTGATAATATACGCGATTTTTATGGTGTACCCGACGGAGAAGATATATACAAAATAGCAATGGTTATTCGTAGCGACGAACCTATTGATCCGCTTGAACCTAATAATTTTTATGTTGCCCGAAATGCTGACGGTACCGACTTTCAACTTGAAGTTTATGATCAAGGTTTAAATGTTAAAATTGTTGGAAATCTTGATAAAGATCCTTTGGTTCCTGTAAATACAGAAATTCCTGTGTGCGTTTATGGACTTGATGCTACTTCTATTGATTTGGAAATTGACGGCACTAATGTTGCCACAACAACCGATTTGGACATGATGTACGCTCTTTATACCGGCGATTATGCCCCTGGAATGCACGAAATTATTGCAATTGCTACCGATGGTTCAACCTATGCTTATGATACTACCAGATTTTATATTCGCGGAGATGTTGTTATACAAGATTTACCTGCCGGAGTTAAAAATGGAATTAATTATATCAACGATAATACTGTTACTCTTGTTCTTCATGACCCTTCTATCGATAAAGATTATGCTTTTGTGATTGGAGACTTTAATAACTGGACTGCCACCGATCAGGGTTACATGAAACGTACTCCTGACGGAACACATTATTGGGCTACAATTACCGGACTTACTCCGGGCGTTGAATATGCTTATCAATATTACATTGATGGAGAATTAAAATTAGCTGATGCTTATTGTGATAAAATTCTTGATCCTTGGAATGATAGATGGATACCCGAAACTACTTATCCCAACTTAAAAACTTACCCTTGGGATTTAACTCTTGGAACTGTAAGTGTTCTTGAAACCGGTCAACAAGAATACGATTGGGTTATTGATGATTTTACTCCTGTTGCCGTAGGTGCAACTCAGTCTAATTTAGTAATTTACGAACTTTTAATTAGAGATTTTGTTCAAAGTAAAGATATTAAAGATGTTATTGATTCGCTTGATTATTTGCAAGCTCTTGGTGTTACTGCAATTGAACTTATGCCTATTTCTGAATTTGAAGGAAACGACAGTTGGGGATATGCTCCAAACTTTTATTTTGCTCCCGATAAAGCTTATGGTACAAAAAATGATTATAAATTATTTATTGATGAATGCCATCAACGCGGAATAGCTGTTATACTTGATGTGGTTTACAATCACATGTACGGAGGTTCGCCTCTTGTGCACATGTATTGGGATAGCGATAATAATATGGTTGCTTCAAACAGTGCTTGGTTTAACCAAATTGCTACTCACCCTTATAGCATTGGTTACGATTTTAATCACGAAAGCACACATACTCGCGAACTTGTTAAACGTAATCTTGAATATTGGATAACCGAATATAAAATTGATGGTTTTCGTTTTGATTTATCTAAAGGTTTTACTCAAACATTTTCGGGTGATGATGTTGGTGCATGGAGTGCATACGATCAATCAAGAATTGATATTATTTCTGATTATAAAAATTTTGTTTATTCAATAAACCCAAATGCTTATTTCATTCTTGAACATTTTGCCGATAACAGCGAAGAAGTTGTGCTCGCAAATTCAGGTTGTTTATTATGGGGAGTTATGACCACCCAGTTTAGTCAGGCTGCTATGGGTTGGAGCACTAATAGTGATTTTTCTTGGGCAAATTATCAAGATAGAGGTTTTACCTATCCTAATTTAATTCCATTTATGGAAAGCCACGACGAAGAACGAATTATGTTTAATGCTGTTGCTTACGGAAATGGTTTTGCCGGCGATACTCTTGCTTCCTTGCAACGTGCCCAAGCTGCTGCTGTTATGTATATGACTATTCCCGGACCTAAAATGATTTGGCAATTTGGGGAACTTGGTTACGACGAAAGTATTTTTCTTTGTTGGGACGGTTCGTTTTCTGATGATTGCAGAACTTCTTCTAAACCAATACATTGGGAATATATTCAAGATTATTATCGTCAAAAAACTTTTTGGACTTACGCCGGAATAATTAATCTTAAAACTCAAAATCAAGCATTTTTAACCGGTTCTTACGGACAAGATTTGTTTATGCTCGGTAAAAGAATGTGGGTTTCTGACGCTAGTATGAACGTGTCTGTTTCTGCAAATTTTGATGTTATTGGTTTTGATATGGCTCCTTCATTCCAACATGCCGGAACTTGGTACAATTATTTTACAGGCGAAACCATCGATGTTTCTGATCCTTCGGGACACACTTTGTATTATAATCCGGGCGATTTTTATGTTTTTACCGATGTTCAGCTTGATAAACCTTATGTTACTGTTACTTTTGATGTTTCAAGCCCTCAGGTTTCTGATATCGAAAACGCACAAGTTAATATCCATGGTTATGCAACTTATTTAACCGATATGTTTGGTGGTGCTTATTTTTTGTATGGATCAAACAGAAATATTGAATATACCGTTACTGCCGATGGTTATTATCCTGCTTCTGGTACTGTAAATATTGCCGGAGACGATCTAACCGAATACGTTGTTCTTAATCCGGTAAACGCCATTGATGCTGTTGTTAATTCTAATATTTCTATTTATCCAAATCCTGCATCTAATTATATTTCTGTTCTTGCCAACGATTTGTATAAAATTACTGTATATGATATAACCGGAAAAAAATTATTATCAATTGATATGAATTCTGCTAACCAAAATATCGATTTGTCAAATTTTAACAAAGGTATTTATACTTTTATCTTTGAAAATAATTCAAATATTGAAGTTAAAAAGGTTATTGTAGAATAGAACAATTTTGCCCTAAAAACATAAACTTTAGGGCTTTTTTTGAGTTTTTTTACCTAATTTTAACTTAAAAAAAGACTTTTGTTGATTTTTTTCGTTTTTCACTTTATAAAAAAGGTGTTTTAAATTACATCTTTTTTTATTATATTTGGCAGAAATGAAATAACCTAATTTTTAAAACAAACTCAAATGAAAAAAAACATAAAAATACTGTTAGTTAATGTTATATTTTTAATGTTAATGATAGCTCCAAACTGGTTAGCGGCTCAACCTGCTGAATTTGCCGGAGATATTAATAGTTGGGCAACTCCATCTATGACAGATAGGGGGAGCGTGAAAGCCACTCGCATACAGGCATCTGCAACAAATGCAAACTCTGGATTTAAGTTTTGGTCAGCAGGTTCGTGGAGTCCTCAATGGGGAGGAAGCAACGCTGATTATACGAGAGGTTTAAATACTAAACTTTCAGGACAAGCATATTATTCTGCTAATGGAGGAGGAGGTTGGGAACATAATCTTGAATTTAATATGACCTCTGGAAATTACTACACTTTTATTGTAGGACAACTTGCTCCAACAAATAATAATGATTTGTCAATTCTTGAAACAACCTACAATCCTAATACTATAACTTCGGTTTCCAGAAGCCCCACTACTCCAGACAATAGTCAGACAGTTACTGTTACTGCAAACCTTAGTGGAACTTTAAATACCGGCGAATATGCTTTTGTTAGATATACAACAGATGCCTGGACAAACTCATCACTTGTAGCAATGTCTTTTAGCAGCGGTACTGATTACACGGCAACAATACCGGCTCAATTGGTTGGAACTACTGTTAGTTATTATGTTCTAACTTCCAATGATAATACTTTTAATGTAGCAGATGCAGATTATTTTACGCTTGAGTTAGACAATAACAGCAATCTTAATTATTCTTATACAGTAGCCACGTTATATTCAACTGCCCAAGACGGCGACTGGGAAACAGACGCAACTTGGACTTGTAACTGTGATCCTCCGGCAGGTGCAAATGTTCAAATAAACCACGCGGTTGATATTACAACAAATGTTGCTAACGATCCGGGCTCAATGGAAATTACAGCCGGTAATTCTATTACTTTTGGAGCAAGTGGTCAAATAGCTGCCACTACTTTAACAAACAATGGAACTATTGATATGACTGCCGGAGGTTTACTAACTATATTAGCAACAGGTACTTTAACTAATAATTCTACTTTTACAGCAGGCTCAGGTGAAGTTTACTTTCCCGGCACCGGAACTGTTTCAGGTTCTGTTACTTTTTATGATGTTAGCCTTGCCGGTGGTGTAAATTTTGGAGGTAGTTCTTCTATTGATAATATTTTACAATTTTATGGAGGTGGCTACCTTGATGTAAATTCAATTACTTATAATTCGGGTTCTACTCTTAAATATGCTGCTAATTATACTTTAAATTCAGGAGATAAAACATGGTATTCAAATGTTGCAAGTTCAGGTTCTGCACAAGAAGGTGTTCCTTGGAATGTTCAAATTCCATCTGGTGTTACTGTACAGTTAAACGATAGCTATCAGTTTGACATGAACGGAAGTTTAACAATTGACGGTATTTTCAGATTAGGAACTGACGGCGGAACTCATTGGGGCGATTTAGCACTTAGAGGAGACTTTGTCTTAAATTCCGGTGCAACATTCAATCATAATAGTCGAGCCGTCAAATTTATCGGAACAAATTTGCAAGAAATTAAGGGTACACAAGCACCAACGTTTGGTTATATCGAAGTCAATAATTCTTCCGGCGTTACACTTTCGCAAAATATTAGTGTCGTTTCTGGTTTTACGTTTACTTCAGGCAAAATGACGATTGGAGATTACGATGTAAATATTGGAACAGCATCTTTGTCTGGTTACGGTACTGATAAATATTTTATTACATCAGGAACAGGTTATGTAATTAGAAACGTAGGTAATTCTGAAGTCAATTTTCCTGTTGGAACACCTACACAGTATTCGCCGGCATACCTTACTCAAGCAGGCACTCAAGAAAATTTGTACGTAAGAGTTAAACAAGGTATTGATAATCCAACAAATGATGATGATTTTACTGTAAATTTGCAATGGACAATAAACGAACAAACAGCCGGAAGCAATAATCTTACAACTAAATTTCAGTGGAATTCTACGGACGAAAATACTTACTTCGATCGCAATGGACAGGTTAAAATCGGACGTTATATCACAGGTTCTTACTCATCTTCGGCAGCAACAGTTGCCGGCTCTGATCCATACACAGCTTCGGCTTCAAGTATGAGTGATGATATAAGTGCTGAAATCCCCTTTATTGTTGGTAATACTATGGCTTTTACTTCTAATGGCTATCGAACAGCACAAAACGGTAATTGGGCAACAGGAACAACATGGGTAGGCGGTGTTGTTCCGCCTGCTAATGCTACTTGTGCTATTTTGCATCATGTTACCGTAAATTCATCTTTAAACGATGCTGATGAAGTTACTATTTATGCCGATAAATCTGTTACTTTTGACGCTTCGGCTGCTTTAACCGTAAACGGAACTTTAGCAAACAACGGAATGCTAAAAACTAATGACGCTACTGCATTGGTTACAATAAACGGCATTTTGAATAATTCATCTGGTGCGTCCTTAAATATGACAGGCGGCGGAACTTTAACCTTTACTGATGGTAGTACTTTTGCAAATTTGGGAACATTTACATCAGGCACCGGAACTATTGATTTTCAAGGGAATGGTATAGCAACAGGAACTTTGTCCTTTTATAATTTAAACATAGCCGGAAATGTTGATTTGGGCTCAAGTGCAACTTTAAATAATACACTTACATTGTCTTCTTCAGGCGATTTAATAACTAATTCGATTACTTATTCCGAAGGCTCATTGATCGTATTTGATATGAATTATTCGCTGTCCGATAATAAATTATGGTACAGAAACACTGCTTCAACAGGCTTTGCACAAGAAGGTGTTCCTTGGAATGTTAAAGTAAATGCAGGCAAAATACTTGATTATGCAGTAGGAGATAATTTTTACAGAGCTATAAATGGAGATTTAATAATAGTTGGAACTTTTACTCTTAGTGGAACATCAGGAGGCAATTTTAAACTCAAAGGCGACTTTGTAAATACCGGAACTTTTAATCATAACAATAGGTTTGTTGAATTTAACGGAAATACATCGCAAAAAATAAATAGTATTTCTAATTTTTATGATGTTATTATAAATAATAATGCAAATGTCCTTTTGGAAAATAATTTGAATGTTTTAAATAAAATTGATTTCACTTTGGGTAAAATTGTTCTTGGAAATAATGACCTGACTGTTTTGGGTAATATCGTTAATTATAATTCTTTAAAATACTTAGTAACAAACGGAAGTGGGTATTTAATTAAAAATGTTGCAACATCTTCTGCCGGTTTTTATCCTATTGGAACATTTTCGTCTTATAATCCTGCAAATCTTACTCAAGGAGCTTCGGCAACAACCGATAATGTTGGAGTTCGAGTAACAAATTCTATCGAAAATGTTGTTGATGACCCCACACAAATAGTTAATGTTCAATGGACAATTAACGAGGCTGTTGTAGGAGGCAATGATTTAACAACTCAGTTTTTTTGGAATTTAACCGATGAAGCCGGTAGTTTTAATCGTTCGAGTGGAATAATTGAAACTCGTTATTTCACAGCAGGTGCTTACACTCCTGCCGGACCGCCTTACTCCACAATTGCCGGGGCAAACCCTTATGATGCGACTGCAAGTTATTCTTATACCGGTAATCTGGTAAATCTGCCCTTTATTGTTGCCGATGCAACTGCTTTTTCAGGAGCTATTTTTACAATTGCCAACGGAAACTGGAACGCAGCAGCTACATGGAATGGAGGTACTATACCCGGAACAGGACAATGTGCATTAGTCCGACATAATGTTATTTTAGACATAAGTCCAACCGTAAAAACCGTTTCGATAAGCTCAAGCGGAAATTTGGATTGTAACGGAAAAACAATTACACTCGATAATGGTGGAGCAATAGCAAATAGTAACATTTTTTATGCAAACGGAGGTAAAGTAGTTTTTTCAGGAGCAGGTTCTATTTCAACAGGTTCAATTACATTTTATGATGTAGATATTAACGGAGCTGTTAGTTTTGGTTCTAATTCAACAATTGCCGGTATTTTAACCATTAATGCAGCAGGATATGTAAATGTTAATCCTCCTAAATATGCAAACACATCAACCCTTAAATATAATCAAGGTGGAAATGTGGCAAGAAGTTACGAGTGGCAGTATAATTTAAATGTTGGCGACCCTGGATATCCAGCTAATGTTCAGGTTTCAAACAACACAACACTTGATATTGATGCCGATAATAATGACGATAATTATTATCAAACAAGATTTTTAAACGGAAATATCACTATTGATGCACTCTCTACGATTACTCTGAATAATATGGGCGGAGGCACTGCCGAAAGTGAAATTTGTGGATTATATGCAAAGGGCAATATTATTAACAATGGAACTATCATTCTTTCTTCAAGTTATGGCGGAGATATGATGCTCGAGGGGGATTTAGTAAGTTTAGGTACTATAAATTGGAATAGTCGGGCAGTTTTTTTTACCGGTGCTTCCGGAACAATTCAAAATATTATAGGTGTTACACAAATTCCATTTATTTTGATAACTGACGGAGCTACTGTTAAACTGAATAACAATCTTGATGTTAACGGCACAGGCGATCAATTTATTACTTTTGCTCGCCCATCAAGTACAAACACCGGTAAAGTTGATTTGAATGGCTATACTTTGTCATGTACAGGTGCCGGAAATATTGAACTTAATGATATTTCGGGAGCGGAAGTTATTGGAACTGGAAGAGTTGAGGTTTCTGGAGGAAATGCTACATATAGTGGCATTGGTTCAGGTACTTTGGAATTTGGACCTAATGCTACCCTTGCAATAAACGGAGGAATTATGACTTTCCCTTCAACTCTTGGCGTAGTTACAATTTATGGAACATTAGAAGTTGGTGATGGTGCTACTATTACAAATATTCCTACTTATGGCGATAATTCTACCCTGCATTATAAAAAAGGAGGAAGTTTTACTATGGGTGTAGAGTGGGGGGCAGGTTCAAATATTGCCGATAATATTCCCTACAATGTAACTGTTAGTCAGGGCACTACACCTTCAATATTGTTAATGAATGCTACTCGTTATGCTTTAGGTGAATTATTGATTGAACAAAATGCAACCCTTGAAGTTGCTAATGCAACAGGACAACTAACTGTTAATAATTTAACTGTTGATGCTGATGGTTCAATAGTTCTTAAATCTCCTTCTGATAATGGTGTTGCCGGTTCTTTAATTACTTATGGTACAGTTTCAAACAGCGGAACAATGATAGCCGAACGATATGTTTCAGGGTTTAAATATACTTATCTTTCTCCTCCAAATACGGTTACAAACAGTCAATTATTTACTAATAATTCAAATGGCTATTATAATCCGAATTTTTATTCATATAATCAGGCATTTGATTCTCCGTTTGAACCCACATCGGCTACGTATTCAATATGGAAAGATCCAACTTATGAATTTGACAATGCTTGGGAAGCTGCTCATGACGGCTCCGGCGGAACCGGTATAATCCTTGATGTTGCCGGACGTGGTTATGCTTATTATAATGACATAAATAAAATGTTTGAATTTGACGGAACTTTTACTTCCGGCAACCAAACTCTTAAAGTTTTTTATGATGACAATGATAACGGCACTAACCTGAATGGAGGATATTTTGATGGCTGGAATTTAATAGCAAATCCATATCCTTCTGCAATGGATTGGACAAATGCAAGTTGGGATAGAACTTACGTAGATGCTTCTATATATTACTGGGATGGAACTTTTGAAAACGAAGGAAATTATAAATATTATATTGCATCTGCTTATGATGACGGAACAAATGTTGTTAACGGTGGTTCTCAGTTTATACCTGCTTCGCAAGCGGTTTTTGTAAAAGCTAAGTTAAGTGCAGGTTCGGTAGGAGAAAATTTTACTATTCCTAATAATGCACGAACTCACAATACTCAAGATTTTTGGGGTAAATCTAAAGCAACTAAAAACTCAAAAACTTCGGCCGGTTATATCAGATTATTGGCTTCGGCTAATAACTTAACCGACGAACTTGTTGTTAGATATATTCCCGAAGGAACTGTTGACTATGATGGCGATTTTGACGCTTATAAATTATATTCATCTTCGAGCAATGCTCCCCAAATTTATTCTTATAATTCAATAAATGGTGCAGGTTATGCTATAAATTCGCTACCTGTTGATAATATGAATGATGTACTTCCGCTTGGTATCGAAATTCAAAAACAAGGTTTGTCTGAATGCAAAATTGAATTGACCGATAATAATATGGGAAATAAACATATTTATCTTGAAGACGTTGAACTGTCTAATTATCAGAACTTAACAGTAAATTCAGTATATAGTTTTAATATTACTGATGGCTCCGATGTTCGTGGAAGATTTTTTATCCATTATCAAGAAAATTCTGCTCCTTATGCTTACGTTGAAATTCCTGATTGTACAGTGAATTTTGGAGATACTGTAGATTATTTAATACCTGAAAATGCGTTTTTAGATGTGAATTTAGGTGATATTTTAACAATTACTGCCACTAATATCGAAGGTTTACTTTTGCCCGTATGGCTATTTTTTGATGCAAGCAAAGGAAGATTTTATGGTGTTCCAAGTAATGTTGGTTCACAAGAAATAGTTGTTGTAGCAACAGATAAATTTGGTGCTCAGGCTTCATTAACTTTTATGATTACTGTTAATGCTGTTTTACCTCAAGTTCAAACTCAAGAAATAACTCAAATAGGGGCTAATAATGCTACTGTTTCAAATTTACTATTGTCAAATGGTGGAATTGATGTTGATGAAGTTGGAATATGCTGGAGTACAAACAATAATCCTACTTTAGAAGATAATTATTTCGTGTCAGTTTTGCTTGATGACCTATTTATTGGAACTGCTGAAAATTTGACACCAAATACTTTGTATTATGTTCGTTCTTATGCCAAAAATGTAGCCGGAACACAATATGGTAATGTGCTTAATTTTACTACTGCTCTTGCAAATATTAACTCAACTGATGATTATTATATAAACGTGTATCCAAATCCCGCAGCTGATGTGTTGTTCATTAATTCTGATAAAGAAATAATACAAGTTAACATAGTTGATCTTACAGGTAAAACGGTTTTTAATAATAATTATGACGTTGGTCAAAATACTTTAAAAATTAAATTAAATAATTTGTCGGGAGGTATTTATTTCCTTAAAATTCAAACAAAATTTAGTACCGATGTGCAAAAAATAATTGTAAAATAAAAGAATTAAAGCCTGCAAACTTTTTTAGTTGCAGGCTTTTTTAGTTTTAAAAGTTGCATAACTGGATTATTTTGTTTATTTTTACGCCGTTCAACATATCATGCAACACAAAAATTTAATATTAACATCATTTGTGCTCATATTTATTTTTTTTGGTGTAACTAAAAATGCTTTAGCTAAACAATATGAGGTAACATTATCTGGTTTTATTTATAATGAAGATGGTAGTGTTTTTTATGATAACTTCCCTGTAATAATATATCCTAATGCACTAGACACGGTCAGTAAATATACAGTTTATACAAATTCAAACGGATTTTATTTTTATACTTTTGTTACCGATTTAGATAATCCGTCCCTTATAAAAATAAGAAGCTTTTGCGAACAAGATTGGATTAATAATGTTGACACTGTTGAGCTTACTCAAGGAATTGTTAATAGAAATTATTATATCTGTCATAATCCTTTATGGTATATTCAAAAAATGGTTGTATGCGGGCGTGTAACTAAAAAAGACAACGGACAGCCGGTTTCAGAACATAAAGTGATTTTAAATAGCAGTCAATATTCTGATTTTTCTCATAAATTTATAACAAATAGTGAGGGTTATTATTCCGACACAGTTCAGTATAGTATTCTGGATACTTCTAAATATGCCATTAGTACATATTCTTTATGTGATAGAACTTTTGATATATTAACTCAAGTTTTTTATCCATCAACACAAACATTTAATTTTGATTTTGAAGTTTGCCTTGATTCTTTAAATAGTTGGGATATAGCATTTTTTTATAAAACATATCCTTATTCTAATCAAATTTATTTTCAACAAATAAGTAACTACGAAGTAGATTCAGTACATTGGGATTTTGGCGATAACTCTGTTGGAAAAGGCAAAGAAGTTGTTCATGATTTTGAACATGGTAGTTATAAAATAGTTATGACTTCTTTTTTTAATGGAGAGATAAAAAAATTCACAAAGCGAATAATTATAGGTTATAATCCTGCCAGTATTCAAGGAAACGTTTTTACTTCGGGACAATTATTAGATTCAGGTTATGTAATTGCATATCAGCTTGATAGGTCTGCTTACTCTTTAATGAATGTTGCAAAAGTAGTAGATGGCGGTTTTTCTTTTGATGGTAATTTATTAAGAGGAGAGTATTTATTTTATGCAATTCCATCGTTTGATATCGACACACTTTTTTTTCCTAAATATATAGCAACTTATAATTCAGGGCAACATCACTGGTCAGACGCAAGCACTGTTTTTGTTGATTATAATGCTGATGCAATTATAATAGATTTGATAAAATACGATGAAATTTATTACGGCGATTTTAAGATTAATTTTTCGGTTAGTCCCGAAATTATTTTTAATTATGATGTTGCTAATGTATTGTTAATTAACGGCAAAGATGAGGTTATTAACTCCATACCTTTAACTAGTTCTAACGAGGTTTGTTTTAACAATTTACCCGAAGGATATTATTCTGTAAAGGTTGAAATTCCGGGCGTTTTTTCAAAGCCGGCCGGTTTTTATTTGTCAAATGATTACGAACCTAATATTCATTTCTATTTTGATGATATTAATTCTATCGATTATACTGTAACTTCTATTTATGAAGTTGATTATGCTGATATTCTGGTTTTTCCTAATCCTTTTTCCGAATATCTTTCTATTCAAAGTAACTTGTTTCCCGCTGAGGTGTTAATATTTAACATTCAAGGTGTTGAAGTGCATCATCAAACAATTTCTGAAAACGCACAAATTAACCTCTCTGGTTTGTCTTCCGGCGTATATATGGCAGTTGTATTAAGTAATAAAAAAACAATAGCAAGAGAGTTAATTATTAAAAATTAAATTATGCAAAAGGTTACAATTGATTACATTTTTAGAACTACTCCAAATATTTTATTTAAGCGACTGAGTACTCCTTCAGGGCTTTCTGAATGGTTTGCTGATGATGTTATGGTAAATAACGGAACTTATACTTTTAAATGGAAAGATCACTCCCAAATGGCAAACTATATAACCGACAGAAAAAAACTCTGTATTAAATTAGATTGGTTAGACGAAGATAAAGAATATTTAGAATTTAAAATTGAAGAAAGTTCAATTTCAGACGACATAACTTTATATATCACCGATTTTGTTGAAGACGATGAAGACGAAGACGATGCCCGAGAATTTTGGGATAATGTAATAAACCGTTTTAAACGAAAAATCGGCTTAAAATAAAATTATCTGGTTTTAATATCTGCGTAATATACAGCCTTTCTTGTTTCTCTTCTTACAACAGCAAAACTAAGACCTTCTTTTATTACGGTTCCGCCTAATCCTTGTGCGTTGTGTATTGTTGGATCAATTTGTAGAGTTTGTTCCGGCGAAATAAAATCGTAAGTAAATAAATATGAGTTACATAGATTTGCAATTTTATCGAGTATTGGTCGGCGTTCGGCAGAATTTTTTTCACTTATTTGCTGCATAAGTTGTTTTGTGCTTTCGTTTAATAAGTCAACGTTTTCTTTTTCATCTTCTCCTAATTTTTTTATCGAATTTTCTACCCAACTAAAGCCTTTCAAAAAACTAAGCACAAATTTTTGCCCATTTTTGCCTCCGTTTTTATATGCATCTAAAAGCATGTTTGAAATTTCACGGGTTTCTTTTGTTTGTAGCTCTGTTTGAGTAAATTCATTTATAATATCTGAAATAGCAATTGAATCTGCATATTTTTTTTCAGTTTTGTAAACCTGTTCTTCGGTTTCTTCTAATTGAATGATAAGATTTTTTGTTTGAACTTCTTGTTTTTTTATTTTTTCTTGTGTTTGAATTAGTTTTTGAAAAAGTTCATCGTGTTTTTTGTTTACTTCTTCTGCTTTTTCAGATATTAAGGAGCTTATTTTATCGGTTAATATTGCACTTATAATTTTTTTTGTTGCTTCCTCTTCTCCTGTTTCGGTTTCGGCATTGAACATTGTTTCAATAAATGTTTTATTTATCTTTCCAAAATCTTTAAAATCAATTGAATCGTATAAAAATTTCAAAAACTCGGCTTTGCCTGATGGTATATCCAATAAAATTTCGGGGCGTAACTCTTGTTCGTTGTTTTTGTTTTTTTGTTGATTTTCAGAATTTGTTTCTGCATTTTCCACTTTTGTTGAAAGTGTAAAATTTAATTTTGAGTTATTTTGGTCGTTATTATTATTCTCGTTGGTTGATATTTTATGAGATAGCTTTGCCATAGGTATAGGTTTATGTTATTTTAATATTTAGATGTAATTTTATAGTAATTAGCTTGTTGCCGGTTTTTGTTGTTGAAAATATTTATCCTTAGTTATTATTGCACAAATCTAATTTTTTTTTTTGAGACTTCACAATTTTTAAGACGTTTTATAATTTAGTTTTGAGATAAACTCTTAAATTTTTTAAAATATGTTATTTTTAAAATTATATTTGTTAAAAAAATTTTGATGTTCGATAATCAAATTAAGAAGCCTAAGCAATATAAAAAAATCAAAAAAAAGATTGCAAAAGAATATTTTATTCTCAAACGAAAATTTAAAGATGTTTTTTCAAAGGTTAAATTTTCAAATGAAATAAGAAAAGAAAAATTGCAATTTATTTTAGCCGAACATAAGTCAACTTTATTACGTCAGCTTAAAAATGTTGATATGTATCTTCAACACAATAAAACAACAAATTTAAAATTGGCATTTTCAACATTTAACGGAATTATTATCAAGCCAAATGAAACTTTTTCTTTTTGGACAAATGTGGGGCGACCAACAAAACGTAAAGGCTATTTAGAGGGATTAATTCTAACGAATGGACAAATAGGTAAAGGAGTTGGCGGAGGCTTGTGTCAGCTTGGTAATTTATTATACTGGCTTGTTTTGCATTCGCCGCTTGAGGTTACCGAACGTTGGCGACATTCTTATGATGTTTTTCCTGATGTAAACCGAAAAATACCTTTTGGTAGCGGGGCTACATTATCTTATAATTATGTTGATTTACAGGTGTTTAATCCAACAAATATTACTTTTCAGTTAATTATTTATACTTCCGAAAAATTTCTCTATGCTCAGCTTCTTTCAGACAAAAAAATTACCGAAAAGTATGAGGTTTTTGAAACCGACCATAAGATTGTAAGACAGTATTGGGGAGGATATACGCGGCATAATAAAATCTGGAAAAAAATTATTTCTCTAAATGGAGAAGAAAAAACAGAACTTGTGGCCGAAAATCATGCTATAATGATGTATGAACCTATGCTTGAAGAACATAAATAACTGATGTTATTAAAAAAAGGAAA
>JAFGXO010000019.1 GCA_016936595.1 Bacteroidales bacterium
AAAACTTTAAAATTGTTGATAACTTTTAATAACCAGTTAAAACATTATTAATCAATCATATACAATTCATAATGGGTAATAACAATTCAATAAATTTGTTTATATGTTTTTTAATAATATATTTGCAGAGATTTTTATCATCAATATTAGATGGAAATTGGCAATATTGCCTAACTAATAAATCATTGTCATGGGAAAAAAATTTATTTTTAACCCGGAAACCTTATCATTCGAACCAAAAAAGTTTTCTATTAAAGATGCTTTAAAATCAATTATACCCCACTTATTTATTACATTGATATTTGGTTCTATATTAGGTTACACATTATTTAATAATGTACAAACACCCGAACTAAAGGATTTACAAGGACACAATGCTCAATTGATGTCCAATTTTCAAATCTTATCTCACCAAATAAACAACCAAAACACTCGATTAACAGTTCTTGAAGACCAAGACGATAACACCTACAGATCAGTTATTGGTTTAAAACCGATACCTAAAGCAACGAGAATGCTTGGTTACGGAGGAAATGCAAACAACCTTAGCTTAAGCTTATTTAGCAATAGTCAAATAATTAACGAACTTTCCACAAAGTCTGTTTCAATAAATAACAGAATAAAATTAGAAGCCGAATCGTACAATATAATACTTAACATGGTTAAAGATAGAGACAAAATGTTGAGTAGTATTCCTTCAATTTGCCCTTTAACAAAAAAAGATTTAAAACGTATAGGTTCAGGTTTTGGTTACAGAATGCACCCTATTTTGCACGTTGTTAAAATGCACACAGGTGTTGATTTATCAGCAGATAGAGGTGTGCCAGTATATGCTTCCGGAGACGGGGTTATTCTTAGGGCCGATGCATCTTCAGGTGGCTACGGAAACTGTATTAGAATTAATCATGGTTATAGTTATCAAACTGTTTATGCCCACTTAAATAAAATGTTAGTTGTTCCGGGACAAGTAATTAAAAGAGGTCAACTTATTGGATTGGTTGGAAATACAGGTCGTTCAACATCGCCACACTTACATTACGAAGTAAGAATAAATAACAAGCCTGTTAATCCTTTAAACTATTTTTACAATGACATGTCAGACGACGAATATGAAATTATGATAAATAGTGCAAGTACAGGACAAACAGCTGAACCAATGTAAAAACTAAAAACTTACAATATTTTGTGCCACAAGTTGTGGCACTTTTTTTTGCTTATGAAAGACATAAAAATTTCAGAATACACATATATTTTGCCGGACAAAAAAATAGCAAAATATCCATTGCAAGATAGAGATAAATCTAAACTATTATTGTACAAAGACAATGTTATTTCTTCCGAAAAATTTTTAAACTTATCTATTTGTTTGCCGCAGAATAGCCTTTTGTTAATGAACAACACAAAAGTTATTTATGCTCGTTTAAATTTTAAAAAAATTACAGGAGCAAAAATTGAAATTTTTTGTTTAAATCCTTACATTCCAACCGAATATAATCTTGCATTTGAAGCAAAAAAAAGTTGTGAATGGGAATGTATTGTAGGAAATTTTAAAAAGTGGAAAAATGACAGAATATTTCTTGAGTTTAAATTATTAAACAAAACTTATAAACTTTATGCAGAAAAATCCGGCAAACTTGGAGATAAACAAATAATAAAATTTGAGTGGGATGAAGATTTAACATTTGGAGAAATTTTAAGCCTTGTAGGGCAAATTCCAATACCTCCGTATTTAAAAAGAGAATCGGAAGAAACAGATAAAGACAGATACCAAACTGTTTATTCAAAATTTGAAGGTTCAGTAGCTGCACCTACTGCCGGTTTACATTTTACACAACAAATTTTTGAGCAACTTAAAAATAAAAAAATAAAAACAGACGAAGTAACTTTACACGTTGGAGCCGGAACATTTAAACCCATAAAAACTAACAGTGTAAAAGACCACAATATGCACACAGAATACTTTGTGGTTAAAAAATCAACTTTAATAAATATTTTAAATAATTTAGGCTCAATAATTTCAGTTGGAACAACAACTTTAAGAACCCTTGAGAGCATTTATTGGCTTGGAGTAAAACTATTTCACCAAATAAAAAACTTTGAATATATTGGACAATGGGAATGCTACGAATTAGAAGCTATTAACGTAAAACTTGCCTTAAATACAATTATTGATTTTTTAAATAAAAAAGAGATTGAACAAATAGAAGCAAAAACACAAATAATTATAGTACCCGGCTATAAATTTAAAATTGTTGACATGTTAATAACAAATTTTCATCAACCCCAAAGCACACTTTTGCTTTTGGTAGGGGCTTTTATTGGTGATGATTGGAAAAAGGTATATGAATATGCTCTACAAAATGAATTTAGATTTCTTAGTTACGGCGACAGTTCACTTTTATTTAAAAAAAGCTAAACTTACTTAACCGGCGTCCTTTTTCAAAAGTCAAATTTACAGGGTCTTTATACTGTATATCAACAAGATACAATCCTTGTGCATCTGCTGATTTTCCGGCTTTTTGCCTGTTTTTTGATTCTATAATTTCTCTAAATAGATCAATTGAAATTCTATTTTGGCCAATATCTAACATTGTTCCAACAATACTCCTAACCATATTTCTTAAAAATCTATCGGCAGTTATTGTAAAAACATAACCATTGCTAATTTTTTCCCACTGTGCAAATTTTAAATCACAGATAGAAGTTTTACTGTCGGAGTGAGATTTTTCAAAACTCTTAAAATCATTGTATTCCAAAAGAACCTTGGCAGCTTCATTCATTCTATTTACATCTAAATCAAAAACAAATTTATGAGAAAAATCCAGAACAAATGGGTTATTATTTGTATGAATAACATATTTATAAGTTCTTGAAATAGCATCAAATCTACTATGAAAATTTTTATCTACGCTAACAACATTAAATATTGCAATTTCATTATTTAATAAACCATTTAAACTTCTACAAAATTTATTAAGGTCAGTAATTTTATCCTTAGCATCAAAATGAGCAACAAAAAAAGTAGCATGTACACCGGAATCAGTTCTTCCGGCACCATAAATGCAAATTTTTTGTTTTAATAAAATATGAAGAGCATTTTTAATTTTTTGTTGGATAGTTTCAGCGTTAGGTTGAATTTGCCACCCATGAAAATTTTTCCCATTATAAGCTAAATTCAGAGCGTATCTATAAGAATCCATAATTAAAATTTTAAAAGTAATATAGTAACATCATCAGTTTGTCTCAAACTTCCTTTATGTTCCTGAAATTTATCGATAAGAATATTTTTTTGATCATTTAAGGGTAAATTATGGATTTCAGAAAGATCATTTTTAAATTTAGGCAACATATATTTGGAGTGCTGCACCTCCGAAAGTTGATCAATAAAACCATCAGAGAATAAATAATAAATATCATTAGGTTTTATTTGGATATATTTATCTGTAAATTCTTTTTCAACAACATAAGCACTAACAGGTTGACGGTCGCCTTGAACAATATTTAATTCATTATCTCTGAAATATATAAGAGGTCTATTTGCACCACAATAGTTTAGAGTGTTTTTATTTTTATCATAAATTAAAAAAGAAATATCCATTCCGTCTAAAATAGAATCTGTGCCCCATTTTTGTTTTAAAGATTTTTTTGTAAGCTCTCTAACCCGTCCAATAATTTGAGCTGCGGTATAGTCTAAATTTTCCTTAGTAACCTCAATAAGTAAAGCTATGCTAAGAATACTCATAAGTGCTCCGGGAACGCTATGTCCGGTACAATCAGCAACAGCAATAGCGTATTTATCTTTATAAATTTTGGTGTAAAAATAAAAATCGCCGCTTATTATATCACGAGGCAAATAAATAAGAGCTAAATCTGAAACAATTTTTTTAATATTTTCCAAATTAGGCAAACTTGCAATTTGTATTCTTAAAGCATAATTAATACTGGCAAGAGTTTCTTGTTGATACATTTGCAAAAAGCGTCTTTGTCGTTCAATTTCAACGTTTTTAGAAGTAAGAATTTCGTTTTGAGTTAAAATTTCTTCTTTTTGTTGAGTAATTTCAGAATTTTTTTCTTGTAATCTGTCATTATATTTTTTCCTTTGTCGAATAATATTAAACAATAAAACAGCAAGTATCACAAAAAGAACTAATCCAATAGTAGTAAAAGTAGAACGAAGTTTTTGACGTTGTATTTGAACCTGTTGTTTGGCATTTTTTTCTTCAAGCAACTGATTTTCTTGCTCTTGAATTTTCAAATTAAAACTACTTTCTAAATCGGCAATTTGTTTTTGAAGATCATTATCAGATAGAGAGTCTTTAAGTTCAGTATATTTCAGATAATTTAAAAGAGCAGAATGATAATTACCGGTAACAGAATCAACACGAAATAGCCAGAAGTAGGAGTTTTTCTCATATTCAGTTACTCCAACATCAACAGAAACTATAATAGCCGAATCTAAATAAAGTTTAGATTTAAGATAATTTTTCTGACCAAAAAGCAAAACACCATAAGCCCAGTAAGTTTTTGCCAGCCCATGAAAAGAACCAATTTGTTTATTTAAAGCTATTGATTTTAAACTATACTCTTGGGCAAGGCTGTAGTTTTTATTTTCGGTATATAGTTTAGCCAAATTAGCTGAAGTTTCGGCGAGTTGTTCTAAATAATTGATTTTAGCAGCTGTTTTTTCAGCAATATTTAGATAAAAAAGAGCAGAATCGTATTGTTTTTTATCAAAAAAAACCGAACCAACATTATTTGAAGACAGAGCAATACCATAACTACTTGAATCATTATAAAATATTTTATATGCTTTTTTAAAATATTCTAAAGCCTTATCTTCATTATCCATAAAATAATACACGTTACCAATATTATTTAAAACAATACCCATATATTGAGTATTATTGAGTAAAATTGTGTATTCATAAGTTTTCAAAAAACAATCTAAACAATCGTCATAAATTGCCTGATAACAATATGCGTTCCCCATTTCGCCCCAACAGGCAGCTGAGTGTAAAGTGTCATCATATTTTTCAAAAATTTCAATAGCATATTTCAACAGAACAATTGCACTGTCGTATTGGCTGTAGAAGTTCAAATTTGAGGCTTTATGAAACGATACTAAGGCTAATAAATATTCATCATTACATTTTTGAGCATAAAAAAGGGCAGAATCAATACATTCTCTATTTTCAATATCTTCAGGTAAATACAAATCAGAAATTTCGATATACAAAACAACTTTTAAACTATCGCTATTAGTATTGTTGATTAAATTTAACAAACTGTCAACTCCATCAGACTTTAAATTTCCATAAAGTAAAATAAACAATAAAAAAAGTAAATTATATTTAGATTTTTTCTTCACTATAAATTGAATAGATTAAATGTATAAATTGCTAAATATTAGGCTTTAGTTCACAAAACTAACAACAAATTTTGATTTAACACAAAATATTTTTAAATACATAAATTTGAAGTTTAAATTTTTATTTGTAGATTAGCACAAAAATTGAGATGAAAAAAATAGGGGTCATTTTGATTATCATATTTTCAATGCAAGGCTGCCAAATATTTAATAAAATTGCATTAAACACTGGTTTGCCAAGCGAACAAGAGATAGTTGACGGTTTAAAAAAGGCATTAGAAGAAGGAGCAAAATATGCTGTAAAAGAACTGAGCAAAAAAGATGGATACTACAATAATAGAAGTGTAAAAATAATTTTGCCCCCTGACCTGGAAAATGTTTTTGATGCCGCAAAAAACAACCAATTAGTTCAAAATTTAGGATTAGATGATAAACTTCAGAAAAAAATTGATGATTTTGAATTAGCAATTAACCGTACAGCAGAACAAGCAGCTACCGAGGCTTTGCCAATTTTTGGAAATGCTATAAGCAATTTAACAATTTCGCAAGGTATAGATATTTTACAAGGAACCGATTTGAGTGGGCAAGTTAGTGATTTTGATTCAATTGCTGCCACACATTATTTGGAATTACAAACACGTGCTAATTTATTTGCATTGTACAAACCCAAAATGGATAGTCTTTTAAATATTGATTTAGGTTTAGGTTTTTCTGCCAATCAAGCGTGGGATAATTTAACAACTTATTATAATAACTTTGTTGCACCTGTTTTGCGAAAACAAAAAATAAACTATTCATTATCAGAATACTCAACAAATAAAGCATTAGATGGACTTTTTTATATGATGGGAGCAGAAGAAAAAGAAATAAGAAAAAATCCATATCAATATTCGTTTAAAATAATTAAAAAAGTTTTTGGTTATGCTTTTAAAAACCAATCATCAAGTTAATTTACTCACTTATGTTAATAAACTCGGCACAATAGTTGATTAATAAGTACTAATATGATAGAAAACATTAAAAAATATCCGGACATAAGTTGCGATATTGAACCACAAATTGATAAAAATCAACAAGATAGTTATATTAATAAGTTGCAAATAGAGCAATCAGAAAAAGATTTAGTAATTTTTGAAACCATTTTTGATCCTTCCGAAAAAAAAGAAAATACTGTAAAAACTACAGGTAAAATAATTGCTTTTAACAGCTTTATTCAAATAGCAAAAATAAGTTTAGATAACAATACAATACGTTGGTTTGATTATCAGAAAAAAACTTTTGACACATCAAGAATTGAAAATTACCTGTATTTTAAAACCACCAACTTTAAACCCGATAGAGCAGGCTTAAACATGCTAATAAAAGTTTTTAATATTGCATTATCATTAACTTCGCTCGAAAATTATGCCTTTTCGTTTTGGGAAAATGCAGATATACAGGATAATATAACAATTTACAAATCTAACCTTATTAAGGGCTTTGGAGTGAAAGCAAACATATATTTGAAGGTGCTGATTTTAAAGAGCTTAAAATGTCATTAATTGCACCAAGAGCTGTTATTTTTGACATTGAATTAGGCGTAAATTTTTCATCTGTTAATCAAGGATACATCAAGCTATTTGCAATGACAGAAATTTCCTCAATGATTTTCAAACGCATAAAAAACTTTTTTAATACCGTGCACTATATCGAAGAGATGTAAATTTTGTTTTTTTGTAATAATATTTAATATTTATTTAAGCAAGTAAGTAAAATTGGGGTAATTTTCTTCGGCCTTTCGATTACAGTATTTTACTTTTTGTTCCTTATTCTGTTTTCAAGCTCCTCAACTCTTTTACGTAATTCTGAATTCTGGTTTTCTAAAGAAGATTTAATATTTTCATATTCATTAGTAATATTTTCGATGTATTCTTCTTTTGTGTTAATTTCTTTTTCAAGAGTTAACAATTGTTGAATTTTTTCTTTGGCAAGTTTTTCTTTTAATTTTAATGAATGAAGAGTTTCATTAAGGTGCTCTTCGGTCATACGTAAAAGACTTTTTAAATTATCTTGGTTCTTTTTAAATAATTTTTCATTTGATTTTAATTCATCTGCTTGAATCTTAGACTGTTCAAAAAGCTGTTTTGTTCTAACATTTATTTCGGTATATGAAATTGTAATTGCGATTTCGTTTGCAAGAGTTAACAAAAATTGACGCTTATATTCAGGAATAACCTCTAAAGAAGCAATTTCAATAATACCATAAATTGAGTTTTCAAAAATCAGCGGAAATGCAAATAAACTTTTAGGTTTAGCGTATCCAAAACCGGTTTCGAGAAAAATATATTCATCAGGAATAACATCGTAAAAATAGTCTCTTTTTTCAACCAAAATAGTACCTAAAAGTCCTTCATAAGGCATAATTTTAGTTATATTTTGTCGAGATTTTTCATACGAAATGGCAGCAGCTTGCTCCAAAAAACCTTCTTCTCTGTTGTGAATATATATTACCCCCTGAACAGCATCAACGTATTCAAGAATTTCACGCAAAATATTTTTTGCCAAAATATTAAGATCTTCAGTAAATTGACGCATTACTGCACCAATTTTAGCAATCCCATTAGCCGACCATTTTTGGTTTTCTTCTGTTTCGCGATACTGAACAGCTTCTTGATCTGATTTAATAAGTTCTTCTTTTAATTTTAGTAAAGAATTACCCAAAACATCATTTTTATTTAATTTCAAATGTGCTTCGTAATTCCCTTTTGTTAAATGTTCTATAAACGAATTTTTTTCATTAAGGGAATCAATTGATTCTCGCATTTTTTTGGTAATAGTAGAAAATTCATTTATTGTAGTTACGCTCTCTATTTCGGGTAATTGACCCAAAGCAATTTGAGAAAACAGTGGTTCTGTTTTTTTCCAAGGGACATAAATAGCATCATATATATACTTGAAAACAAGGACATTAAATAAAAAAACAAAAAATGCAATAATCAAATAATTTAATATACTTCTTTTAAAATTAACAGATCTGATATTTTCAATTGTCGAAAAAAGTTCATCTAATTTATCAGAAATTAAATAATTTTGAGCTCGTAGAGAGTGCAAAATTCCTTCGTTATAATTTACGCCAATAGTTTTAATTTTTGTATATTCTAACAAAGTATTATTGTAATAATCAGATAGTTGATCTTCAAAAAGAAGTAAGTAAAAATCTTGGTCATTACTATTAACGTTAAATAAGTTCTTTATAATAAAGTTGTATTTTTTTTGAAATTCTCTTTTTGAAATTTTCTCGTTAAAAAGCAATGTTCGGTAATGGTCGATAGAATCCACCAAAGGTGTTAAATTAAGGTCTAAATATTTTTGGTTATTTAACAAGTTATTTCTCAGATAATCAGATTTATACCTAATTCCAACTCCGGGCAGAAAAATTTCAGAATTAATATCTAAAATTTGATCAATATAAGCTTCGTAAACAATATATTCTTCAATCAAACTATTAAAAACAGGTTCAATAATCTTATTTTTAATATTTTTATTTTCAAGAATGCTATCTAAAAGTATAAAAGTTTTAGTTAGTTTTAAATCAAATTTTCTATAATTAGCGATATTTTTTATATATACGTCAGAATTATATATAAAAAGTTGATCTTGAAATTTTGTAATTTCGGCATGATTAATTTTTAACAAATTATATTTTATCTCTAAATCGTAAATTTTATTTTCCCGATATTTTCCATATAACGAAACAAATGTTACGCTAAGAGCCAAACCGGTAAACAGCAAAAACGAAACAATAAAGATGTTTTTTAAGCTTATGTTTTTAAATAATTTCACAGATTTTTTTCTAAATTAGAATTTAATTATGCTTAAACAAAGTAAAATCAATAAATTAGTGCTACTTTTAGTAAAATACAGTATTTAAAATTCAAAAATAATTTGTAAAAATAAAAAAATCTGCGTAAAAAAACGCAGATTTTTCTAAAAATTTAAAATAAATTATTCTAAGCTACCAATCATTTTTTCGGGTCTTACCCATTCGTCAAATTGAGCTTCGGTTAATAAACCTAATTCAATAGCAGCTTTTTTAAGAGTTGTATTTTCTTTATGTGCTTTTTTGGCAATTTTAGCTGCATTTTCGTAACCAATATGAGTATTAAGAGCAGTAACAAGCATTAAAGAATCATTCAAAAAATGAGTTATACGTTCATTATTTGGTTCAATACCAACAACTAAATTATCAGTAAATGAAATACATGCATCACCAATTAAACGAGCAGATTGTAAAAAATTTGAAATCATTACGGGTTTAAAAACATTTAATTCAAAATGTCCGTTCATTCCACCAATGTTAATAGCAACATCATTACCAAACACCTGAGCAGCAACCATTGTAATTGCTTCAACTTGAGTAGGATTTACTTTTCCGGGCATAATTGATGAGCCTGGTTCGTTAGCCGGAATAATCAATTCACCTATTCCGCAACGAGGACCCGAAGCAAGAACACGAATATCGTTAGCAATTTTCATTATGCTGGCCGCAACAGTTTTTAAAGCACCGTGAGCTTCAACTATAGCATCGTGAGCAGCTAATCCCTCGAATTTATTTGTTCCGGTAATAAAAGGCAATCCTGTTAAATCGGCAATTTTTTGAGCAACAAGTTTTGCATATCCCTTTGGAGTGTTTAATCCTGTTCCTACTGCTGTTCCGCCAAGAGCTAATTCAGAAAGATGTTCTAATGAATTTTTGATAGCTTTTATACCATGAGTTAATTGCGAAACATAACCCGAAAATTCCTGACCAATTGTTAAAGGAGTAGCGTCCATCCAATGAGTTCTGCCTATTTTAACAACGTCCATATATTTTTGCGATTTTTGCTGTAAAGCATCACGCAATTTTTCAATTCCCGGAATAGTTACATCAATAAGCATTTTGTAAGCAGCAATGTGCATAGCTGTAGGAAAAGTATCGTTTGATGATTGCGATTTATTTACATCATCATTGGGGTGAATAAAACGAGAGCCTTCGGATAATTTATATCCTTCCAATACATGACAACGATTTGAAACAACTTCGTTTACATTCATATTTGATTGAGTACCTGAGCCGGTTTGCCATATCACTAAAGGAAATTGATCATTTAATTTTCCTTCAATAATTTCGTCACAAGCTTTAAATATAAGTTGTTTCTTTTTATCATCTAAAACGCCAAGTTCATTATTTGCCAAAGCGGCAGCTTTTTTAAGGTAACCAAAAGCTTGAATTATTTCAAGAGGCATAGAAGCCGGGCTTCCGATTTTAAAGTTTTCCACTGAACGTTGAGTTTGTGCTCCCCAATATTTATCGGCAGGAACTTTAACATCACCTATAGTGTCGTGTTCAATTCTGTATTCCATAATTAAATATTTTTTTTGACAAATCTAATAATGTAAATCTTTTTTAAAAATATTATGCAACAACTTTAATTTGTTAAAATTTATCAAATTAAAATTTTCTTTTCATTCTTTATTTTATTTTTTCTGAAACTTGTTCTTTAAAAAATAAAAAAATTGCATTTTTATGGAGATACAATAATTGAATTTTTACGTTTTTAAGGAGAACTTTTAAGTTAAAGTGAACATTTTTATGGAGATGTTTATAAATCAAATTTACGTTTTTTTGGAGATAAATTTTACATAAAAACACACTTTTTTGGAGAAGTTTTTTTATATTTACCGAAAATTAAAAATTTTTATCAATTAAAGATGAAAAGATTAGCCTACAATCAGTTATTATCATGGAAAAATGATAAGAACAAAAAACCTCTGTTACTGCAAGGAGCTCGGCAAGTTGGGAAAACATATCTTATAAATGAATTTGGTAAAAACGAATACAAAAATTACATATATCTAAATTTTGAACAGAATTTAGATATAAAAATATTTTTTCAAAAAAATCTTGATCCCAAAATAATTATCCAAAACATTGAACTTTACACCGGAACCAAAATAAACTCAAAAAACACCTTAATATTTTTTGATGAAATTCAAATTCAACCCAAAGCAATAACAAGTTTAAAATATTTTCAAGAACAATCACCCGAATATCATATTATAGCTGCCGGTTCGTTATTAGGAGTAAGTATCAGAAAATCAAGCAGTTTTCCGGTAGGGAAAGTAAATTTTATGACGCTATATCCTATGTCATTTGCCGAATATTTAATGGCAATAAATGAAACTTTAATTTTTGAAATGCTGTTTCAGAACAAATTAGAACATCAAATACCCGAACCCATACACGAAAAAATTATTACTCATCTTAAAATTTTCATGTTTTTAGGCGGCATGCCCGAAGTAATAAAAAATTATATTAAAAACAAGAATATTTCAGAAGCAAGAAAAATTCAAAATGAAATATTAAAGGCTTATCAACAGGATTTTTCAAAATATACTGATAAAATACAATCTATAAAAACATCTGAACTTTGGCGTTCAATACTGAACCAACTTGCCAAAGAAAATAAAAAATTCAAATATTCAGATGTAAAATCAAAAACAAGAGCAAGTTACTACGAGCAAACTATAGAATGGTTAAATAATGCCGGATTAATTAACTTAGCTTACAATATTAACACTCCAAAATTACCTATATCAGCATATACAGAATACAATAAATTCAAAATTTATTTGCTTGACAGTGGTTTATTAGGAGCAATGTTAAAAATAAATTCCGAAATAATTATTAAACCGAACACATTATTTGCTGAGTTTAACGGTGCATTTACCGAAAATTTTGTTGCAAATGAACTTAAAAAATTAGATGAAACAGACTTGTATTACTGGACTTCTAAATATGATGCAGAAGTAGATTTTATTTTACAAAGTAATAATAAAATATACCCTATTGAAGTTAAAAGTGGAATGAGCAAAAATAAAAAAAGCTTAAAAAGTTATGCAGATAAATATAATCCGGAAAAATTACTTCGTATTTCACCTCGAAATTTCACAATCGACAATAATTTTACAAATATACCTTTATATGCAGTATGTCAAATTTACAAACATTTATAAATGAACAATAATATTCATCAAAAGAAATTAGAATTACACTTTTTGCACAACTTCATTAAGCTAAATGATTTTTTTAATAAAGGTAAAATAATTACATCAGAAGCTCCTGATTTTATTTTTATGCCAAATAAAAAATATTCCATAGGAATAGAAATAACTCAATTTTTTACAACAAACGCGTCAATCATTCAAACAACTGAATTTAAGTTAGTTAACAAAATAAAACAATTGTATTTTGAACAAACAAACGAGCATATATCTGTTCTATTTTCATTTAATAAAAATATTAAAAATACTAATACAAAAGAAATAGTAGAAATTATAAAAAAACAATCAAATAATAAATCAACATACAAAAAATTAGACAATAAAACACTTCCAAGCGAAATAAAATCACTGATATTTTTACAAAACAACGATGATAAATGCTCATACTGGTCAAATTGCCCACCTAAAATTTCAAATAAATTATTTTATGAAAGCTTAGAAAATACGATTGCAAAAAAAGAAGAAAAATATAAAAGTTATGAGAATCAACGAATAAATGAACACTGGTTAATAGTTGTTATTGACTGCATAAAATGCTATACAAAATTAAATATCAATAATTTAAGCAAAATATTAGAAAGGAATTCAAACTTCAAAAAAATATTCTTATTTGATTTTTTTAATAAAAAAACTATTGAAATTACATCATAAAATTTTAATTAAACCACAAAAACAGAGAATATCTTCTGCAATAATTTTGGGTTAATACTTAAAATTTATTTAAAACTATTTTTATCACTATTGATTTATCATTTTTAAATAGTCTTTTGCTTTTACGTTGTCGGGGTCTAATTCTAATACTTGGCTTATCCTTTTAAGAGCCATGTCTTGATAACCCTGATCTAAGAAATCCTGAATTGCATGCAACAACGAGTTTACTTTTGAATCTATAACCCCCTGAATTTCATCAATTCTGTTTTCAATTATAGCAGTTTTGTAATCGTTATTTAAAGCTTCCTGATATTTTATTTTAGCGTTGTAATATTGTCCTGAAGCATAAAGTTTTTCAGCTTCGGCAATAATTGAATCAACAGAAGAAGAAAGTTTTCTGATTGTATCGATTTTTAATAAACGAAGATCTATTTCAGAGCTATCAATAAATGTACGTGCAATTTCATAATTTTCCTCTGCTTTATCAAATTCGCCTTTATCTAATTCACTATCTCCTATCGTAATAAATTTTTGGTAATTACTAAGCATAGAATCTTCGTATAAACTATCAGCTTTAATTCTTTGTTCGTCAGCAATTTGTTTTTGATTCTCGGCTTCGGCTTTTGAAATAAGAGCCCAGATTGTTAGCCCCGAAGAAACAGCCAAAATAAAAATTATAATAAATCCAACTAACCTTAGTTTACGATTTTTATTTTTTTGAATCTGTTTTTTACTTTTATTAATTAATTCTTTTTGTTCTTTTGTTAAAATTAGTTTTTCGAGATATGGTGCAATATAATTCAAATCATTTTGGTCTAATAATTTTTGACGATTATCAAAAATCTTCAACGAATTTTCAATAAATTTTCGCACTTCCGAAAGTTCTTTTTCAAATGCTGTCATTCTTTCAAAAATACGGGCGGCAATGCTATCATGACGAAATTCGTAATAACCATTTTCATCTTTTTCAGAGAGTATTCTAACATCTGTAAAATATTTAACTATGTCTTTAACTTCATCAAATGATATTTTAATACCAATATCATTTAACCCCGAATGAATTTCATCTATTTTTAATTGTTTTTTAGTTCCATCAACCGAAACAAGAGTTTTAAGTACAAATTCTCCGTTTATACCGTTTTCCATTTTTTGTAATTGGTCGTCAACAAAAGTAGTAAGCACTTTATCAATTCGTCCGAGTTTATCCAAATCGGCTATTTTTAATTCAGGATTTTGCTTATCACGTTCAATGGCTATTTTATACAATTTATCCATTAGTACCTGAAACCAAGTAAGTTCTAATTGACCGGTATTTTTTGTTAATTGATTAATTATTTTATCGGACAAACCTTTTTCAACTGCTACATTACAAATTTTACATGGTTCATAAATAGCATCTTCAACATGGTTTTTGTCCATTTTCTCTATCCTAATCCTATTACTGTAGATTGATGGTATTTCGTCTTCAAATTCGGTTAAATTTGCATAATATTCTTCTCTTATAATAAATATAAAACTAACACTTAAAGTGCTTTCAGAAATTATTTTTATTTCATTTAAAAGAGCTTTTCTCTCGTCAGACGTAGATAAAATAAACACCTCTTCAAATTGGTCAAAAATTAAAGCAATAGGTTTAAATTTTGTTTCATAAATATGTTTTAAATAACTTAAAGAATCAGGTGCTCTAACTGATGAATGTTTAATCAATTCGGCATTAAAATTTTTATAAGCCTCTTTTCCACATCTAATAGTTATAGGGTACAAATCGGAAGTTGGAATTTTTGATCTTAGTCCACAATTAACAACCGAAGATTTTCCGGTTCCGGATTTTCCATAAATCAATAAAATATTAGAAAGGTGAAATTTTCGATAAATTTCATTAATTTCATCATCTCTACCATAAAAAATATCTTTATCTTCGAGCGTATAAGAATCTAAGAATTTAAAAGGAACAATAGCTTTTTTTTCTTTTTTTGATTCCCTATTAATATTAGAAAACAAATCGTCTAATGATAATTCGTTATGTAAGTTTTCTTCATTCATCACAAAAAGTGTTAATTATAAAAATACATTAAACTTTAAACCTCAATAGAGATTTGTTCTTTATAAGAATCAATAAACTGAGAATTTCCAAAAATTGAAAAAATTCTAAAAATTGATTTTTTCCTTTCCTCTTGAAAAATTGTTCCGTTCAAGCTATACGAGCCACCAACCCACACGGGTCTATATTTTACGCCCTTAGTTTTATCCCAATCGGTATATAAAAAAATATCAGAAATTGTGCTTTCACCTTCATCAGAAAAGATAATAAAAGGCTCCAGATTTAAATAATTTTCCTCGTTTTCTTTAGTTAAAATAACAGCCGGAGTATTAACCAATCCTTTAAGTTTCTTTTTATAAGCTCTAAATTTTGATGTGTTGCCAATTACCTCTGAAAAAGCATGAACATAACTTGGATTTTGCCATTTTAAATAAGTAACATTAACATTATTTACGTACAAAAACGGGTAATCTTGTATAAATTCTAATTCACCTAAAATAATTTCAAGAAATTCTTCGGTTTCCAAACAAAAATTTTCGATATCTTTTTTAGTTGGAACAGAGTCAAAATGTGCGATTTTATTTCTAATAGTTGTTACTTTATTAAAAGCAATTTGAGCCTCACTTTCAGAGCTTTTACCTTTAATAAAATAATCGGCAAGCTCTGAAACAAACATAGTTAAATCGTTGATTTTAAACACCTTAATTACTTCGCGTAAAAGGGCAACCCATTTACCAAAAGAAGTTCTAACTATTCTACCGCCAAATTCTTTTTTAAAAGTTTCGGGAATTATAAGTTCCGGATTTTTTATAATATTTTCGGTTAAATCAACCAGCGAAATTATTGAAAGGAAATGAGCTGTACTTTCAACAGTTCGTAAAAGCTGTTTTAATCTATTTTCATCAGGTTCTAAATATTCCTCGGTATTCAAAATTCTGAATTCGGCAGCAATCGGGTAAGGAAAATCATTTTCAACGGTACGAATCAAACGTCTGTTCATATATTGATGATATTAGTATTAATTTTGTTTACAAATGTATTTTAATTATTTTAATTCCTAAATTTTTTTAAAAAAAACAGACTACTAATTTCAAAAAGTATAAAAACAATAGCAATCAATTAAAAATGACAAATAAACTTAAAAAAAGTTCATCAAATTATACTCAATAAACTCATGTTTAAAAAACTACAAACCCATTCGGGTTTTAAAATCATCATTTAAATAATCTTTTAGCTTACTATAACTTAATTTAATCTCAACAGGTCCAACAACATAAGGAGTAATTTCATAAACATTATACATAAAAATTACGCCGTGTTTATCAAATCCAACGTTTTCAGATACAAAAACCTCATCAACAGAAAACAATTCATCAGTCCAATCGTCCTCATCTAATTGCTGCAAAATTAAATCTAACAGCTCGTCTTTATATTTAGAATTAAAAATATCGTTAAAGGTAACTCTGTTACCTGTATTTAAATCATAATTTTTAAAAGCATAACTAGGAATCCCATGAGCACCACCTAAATATTCATAAGTATTATAGCTTAAAACAAGAAAATTATCATCGTTTAACACAACGCTTGTTCCTGCGTAAAATTCCCATGCGTACATCCATGGATTTTCAATTATTTCTAAAGTATCAGCCGGAGCAGTGTTGTATTCAAAATCTTGTTCAATTTTACTAATACATTGGTTGTAACTATTACAATTACCATCAAAAAAATCTTCAATTACATTGTTTTTCAAATTATTATAACCAGACCTTGAGGGCGAAGTAACGGGCAACCACAAATAAAGCTCATAAGTTGTTTCGGGTAAGTCAGGGTTATCTAACAAATTAGCCGAATAATCTATTCTATACAAACTTAATCGGCAACTTGACAAATAATTCTCCGAAGCCGAAAAATCATATTTTTTTAAGCCATCTGGAGATTGCCATTGTCCCGAAAATGAATTATCGGCATTTATTTTAAAAGAAAAAACACCCGTAAAATTATCATCTGATGTATTTTCTTTGAGTTCTACAAAATTATCGGAATTTTTAAATCCAAAAAGTGAAATCCTCTCACCTACTCTGTTGTAATAGTAAGTTCCAAATACTGTATCCTCATTAAAAAACAAATCCATAGCAACGGCAAACGTACTAATTGTTCCGGTATAATGTTTTACTTCTACATTGTTCCAAACCTGCGAAAATAAATTCAGATTAGTAAGCAACAAAATTAGTATTGAGGTGAAAATTGATTTTTTCATGAATAATGTTTTTTTATAATTATTTAATAAATCAAATACTTTAATGTTTAAAGATTATATTGTATGCAATTTTTGCATAAATACTCTAAACAACATATACATGCCACTAAAGCCCGGAAGTGGGATATTCTCGCGAGTATCGTAAATATTATGATATTCTTTATAATCGCCCAAAGAATAAACAAAAAACGAAGGAACACCATTTTCGTAAAAATAATAATGATCGCTATTTTTGGCTGCTCCTCGTTTTTTAATTTGAGGTAAAAGTTCATATTCCCGATTAATATCCAACATAAGTTCATATTCATCGGTAAAAATTGTGCTATTAACAATTCTAACCCCTTCGTCGCCGCTCCCCATCATGTCTAAATTAAGAACAAACCTAATTTTAGAAAGCTCAAAAGGAGGATTTTCGGTAAAAAATTTAGAACCAACCAGCCCAATTTCTTCGCCGCTAAAAAACACAAAAACCAAATTATAATGCGGAATAGAACGAATATCACCAAAATATTTAGCTAACGACATGACCATTGCACAACCACTTGCATTATCGTGAGCTCCGGGAAAAAACACATTTGTACCCATTGTTCCCAAGTGATCGTAATGAGCTGTTATCAATAAAAAAGAATCTACCTGACCACGAATATAACCAATTACATTTCGGGTTACATAATCTGTTTTTAAAACGGCATCAATATCAACTTTAATTTTTTTAATTTTTTCGGGCAAGGCATCACGTTTTAAAATAATATGAGACCTTCCTCCATTAACTTGGGAAGGAACGTAAGTTAAATTATCCGAAACAGTTATAATACCTGCTACATTATAATAGCCATAATAAACTAACTTTAAATAATAATCGTTCAAAACCCCTTTTGTGCCAACCGTATCAATTAAAATAAAAGCTTCCGACAAATCGCCATCAAAAATCTTTTTGACTTTTTTTTCGTTAAAAGCTATTTTTTTATCAATGGTAAAAACTTTAAAAGATCCATTTACCGAATTCATTTTAGAATCAACAATATAATCCTGTCCGGCAACAAGCTCATTTTTATCAAAAGCAACAAACATATTGCCCTGAAAAACATTAGAATTTATTTTAAAGGTTTGATAATAATCGGTTTCAATAGGTTTTATTCGATTTTTTTTGAGCTCTTTAGCCAAAAAATCAGCCGCCAAACTATCAGCACTAAAAGAATATCCTCTTCCATGAAAAGCCGGAGATGCCAAAGTATCTATTATATACCGAGCGTAAGTTAAATCTTGTGCAAACAATAAATTTGGCAATAAAAACAGCAAAAAAAATATTTTTTTCATATTATTATTTTTAAGTTGAAATAAAAATTAAGTAAATTAACAATATTTATTAATTAAGTAAATACCTGTTTATTTCATTATTTGAATTGATTAATTTTTTTAAATTTTTTACAAAGTTAATTTTTAATAATTTTGTTGAAAATTTTTTATCAAAAACATTTATAATGAAATTTTTATTTTTAGCATTAAGTTTATTTTTAATTTCAAGCACAACAAATTCACAAATTTTTATGGGTTGGAATGCTGGTTTAAACAACTCAAAAGTAAAATTTGACGATGATGAAATCAATGAAAGTTTTAAATATATAGGCAAACCCCTGTATGGTTTTCACGGAGGATTAAGTAATTATTTTTATTTTTCAAAAGTACTTGATTTAAAAATAGATATGGAATATACAACTAAAGGTTTTAAATACAAACAAACATACTACTATGGGCAAAAAACATTCAACTACGGACAATTAAACATGCAAGGACAAATAGATTTAAACCCATATTCAGATGTAATAATATCTCCCTATCTTGGAGCTTATGTTGGCTATTGGATTTGGGGAACGCGCGAACAAACCGATTTAAAAACCGGAATTTATGAAAAAGATAAAATTTATTTAAAAAATGATTCAACTTTTTCGTATAACAGATACGATAGCGGGTTGAGTGCCGGAGTTGATTTTAAATTTCCGCAACCCAATAAAAGGCTTTTAATTATTGGCGTAATATACGAATATGGAATGATTACTACAGATGTTGATAAAGTTGCCGGCTGGAAAAACAGAAATATGAGTATTTACTTGCAATATTTTTACCGCTTAAAAAAATAATTTATTAAAATCACATAACATTTTTTAAAATATATAACTCAAATTTAGAAATTCAACAATTAGGTTAACAAAAAAACATAACTACTTATTTGTATTTAACTGAAAATCAAGTAATTATCAAAAAGTTCATCTACATATTAAAATATTAATAAAACATGTTTAATAAAATTTCAAAAATCGCAATAAAATTATATTTTTGAGAAAAACTTAAACCATTTATTTTATTATTTTAAAGAAAAAAACATTAAGCAGTTTTTTAATTTTATCATTATACAACACCTCTACTAATAAAGCAGTCTTTAAAACATAAAACGATGAAAAAATACATATTATCACTTGATCAGGGAACAAGTAGTTGCCGAGCAATATTATTTGACCAACAATTTAAAATAATTGCAATAGAACAACAAGAATTTAAACAATTTTACCCCAAACCAGGTTGGGTTGAACAAGATCCATTAGAAATTTGGAGCGTTCAACTTAGCGTTGCAATAACATTACTTACTAAATTGAATATAAATTCCGAAGATATTGCCGGCATAGGGATAACAAATCAACGCGAAACAACCGTTATTTGGGATAAAAAAACCGGCGAACCTATTTACAATGCTATAGTTTGGCAAGATAAACGAACAGCCTCATTTTGTAATGAATTAAAACAATCCGAATGGAAAAAATACGTCAACCAAAGCACCGGATTATGGATTGACTCGTATTTTTCGGCCACAAAAATAAATTGGATTATAGAACACGTAAAAGAAGCACGCCAAAAAGCCGAAAATAATAAACTTTTATTTGGAACAATTGATACATGGCTTGTTTGGAAATTAACAAACGGAAAAGCACATGTAACTGATTATTCAAATGCCTCACGAACAATGCTTTACGATATACGAAAATTAGATTGGGATAACAAAATTTTAGAACTATTTAATATTCCTCGCAATATTTTACCCAATGTTGTTGACAGTTCGGGCATAATAGAATATACAAACAAAGAAATTTTTGGCTCAGAAATACCAATAGCCGGAATAGCCGGAGATCAACAAGCATCACTTTTTGGGCAACAATGCTTTGACCCGGGAACAGCAAAAAACACTTATGGAACTGGTAGCTTTATATTAATGAATACCGGCAAACATGTTTTTCATTCAGATAATGGGTTAATTTCAACAATTGCCTGGGGAATAAACGGCAAAATAAATTATGCTCTTGAAGGAAGTGTTTTTATTGCCGGAGCTGCTATTAAATGGCTTAGAGATTCGTTAAAAGTTATAAATAAAGCATCGGAATCCGAAAAAATAGCAAATAGTATTGAATCAAGTGAGGGGGTATATTTTGTTCCGGCTTTTTCGGGGCTTGGGGCTCCTTATTGGGATATGGACGCTCGCGGAGCCATATTTGGTTTAACGCAAGGAAGCACGTATAAACATATTGTTAGAGCGGCTCTTGAATCATTAGCTTTTCAGAGCAAAGATATGGTTGATGTAATGTATGAAGATTCTAAAATTGAATTAGAAAAACTTTTTGTTGATGGTGGTGCTTGTGCAAACGATTTTTTAATGCAATTTCAGGCAGATATTTTGAACAAACCAGTTTACAGACCCCAAAACATTGAAACTACTGCTCTTGGTGCTGCTTTTTTAGCCGGCTTGGGTACTAATTTTTGCACTTTTGAAGAAATAAATAAGTTTAAGGAAATTGACAAAGTTTTTGAACCAAGTATGACAAATGCAAAAAGAACTAAATTATACTCCGGTTGGACTGACGCTATACAAAGAGTTAAATGTTAAAAAATAATGACATAACCGGAATTATTCTTGCCGGTGGTAAAAGTTCAAGAATGGGATTTGATAAATGTTTTATTGAGCACAATGAAATTAGTTTAATACAAAAATCAATTAACGTGATTTCAGAAATTGCAGGCAAAGTAATTATTAGTGCAAACAATAAAAATTATACTAAACTTGGTTATAAAACTGTATCCGATTTGGAGCAAAATATTGGACCAATTGGAGGTATAAACGTTGCTCTGCAAAATTCAGCAACAAAAGCAAATATTATTTCGCCATGTGATATGCCTTTTATTAACAGCGAGTTATTCAAATATCTTTTATCGTTTTACAACAACCAAACAGCAATAGTTCCAATTTTTAACGGCAAAGTTGAACCTTTAACGGGTGTTTACTCAAAAAATATTTTGCCATTTATACAGGAACAGATTGAAGAAAAAAAGTTTAAAATATTATCATTACTGCAAAAAGCAAACGCATTATTTGTAGATATTACTCCAAATTTGCCGTTTTTTTCCGAAAAAATGTTCGTTAATATAAACTCAAAAGACGATTTAGAAAAACTTTAGTTCAAAAATAAAATTTATAGTCTAATATCTTTAATATCAAGTTGCAAAGTTTTTTTGCCATTAAAAACATTTTCACCAATAGTATAACAAATATCAAAAGGTTTTTTATTTTTAATTAAATCATAAATATGCCCTTGCCCAAAAGCAATACCAGATAAAATTTTACCGGATTTATCTTTCACTTCAAGTTTTAGATGAGAAAAATCTTTGCCAATAGAGCGAGAAGCACCAGTATCGGCAACGCCAAAAGTAACAAAAACAGGCTTCATGTTTTCAGGTCCATAAGGAGCAAATTGATCTAATATATTCACAAATTTATCGGTAATATCATCAAAAGAAATAATATCAGAAATTTCAATTTTGGGTTCTTGTTGTTCTTCAGAAATTTTAGATGCAACCGAATTTTCAAAACATTCAATAAATTGATGTAATTTATCATCATCGATAGTTAAACCGGCAGCAAATTTATGTCCACCAAAACTATGCAAAAGATGACTACAAGCGTCAATAGCTTCGTACAAATCAAAATTAGCAACACTACGAGCCGAGCCTGTCCATTTATCGTGAGATTTGGTTAAAACGATTGTGGGTTTATAATATTTTTCTATCACTTTAGAAGCAACAATTCCAATTATCCCTTTGCTCCAATCTTCGTTATAAACAACGGTAGATTTTTTACTAATAAGTTCGGGTTTTTGCTCAAAAATTTTAAATACATCAATAGTTATATTATCCTGATCATTTTTTCTGTTTTCATTAAAAACATTAATTTTTTCGGCAAACTCCATTGCAGTTGCAGTCTCTTGCTCAATAAGTAAATCAACAGCCGTATCAGCATGATCCATTCTTCCGGCGGCATTAATTCTTGGTCCAAGTTTAAACACAATATCCGAAACAGTAAAATCTAATTCTTCGGCACCGGCTATTTTTTTAAGAGCCTTTAGTCCGGGTTTTTGGGTTTTATTAAGCTCAATAATACCAAAATGTTCAAGAATGCGATTTTCGCCGGTAATTGGCACTATATCGGAAGCAATACTAATTGCGAGTAAATCAAGATGCTTAAATATTTTTTTTGACGAGATATTATTTTTTTGGGCGTAAGCCTGCATAAATTTAAACCCCACTCCGCAACCTGAAAGTTCTTTATACGGATATTTACAATCTATTTGTTTGGGGTTTAAAACGGCAACGGCTTGGGGGATTTTTTCGCCGGGTGTATGATGATCGCAAATAATAAAATCTACTTTTTTCCCATTTGCATATTCAATTTTATCAACGGCTTTTATTCCACAATCCAAAGCAATTACAAGATCAAAATTATTTTCTGCTGCAAAATCAATTCCTTTGGTCGATATTCCATACCCTTCAGAATATCTGTCGGGCACATAAAATTCCAAATTTTTTACATAATCTTTTAAAAAAGAATACACTAAAGCAACCGAAGTTGTTCCATCTACATCGTAATCGCCGTAAACAAGAATTTTTTCGTTGTTATTTACTGCACTTTCAAGCCTTTCAACAGCAATGTCCATATTTTTCATCAAAAAAGGATCATGTAAAAGCTCGATATCCGGTCTAAAAAACTCTTTCGATTTTTCAAAGGTATCAATATTTCGACTTATTAAAAGATTAGTTAAAGTAGGGTGAAGATTGTTTAATTCTTTAGATAATTGTGATATTTTTTCGTAATCAGATTTGCGTTTTATTACCCATTCAAAGTTCATAATATATATGTTTATTTAGTTCTAAAAAGTTGAAAGTAAAATTAATCTATTTTTTGTAAAACTCATCAACTTGTTTTAAAAATGCTATAGCAAAAGGTTTACCCATTGCATCATCAAAGTTCATTCCTTCGGGGTGCCATTGTACACCAGCGGCAAAATTATATTTATTTGTATCTTTTATTTCAATAGCTTCAATAACAGAATCTGAGGCAAAAGCTGCAATATTAAAAATTTCGGCTAATTGGTCAATGGCTTGATGATGATTGCTTAAAACCAGACCGGAATCTGCATCAATAAATTCTGAAATCAAACTATTGTTTAAAACATTTACATTGTGATAAGTTCTACCGCTTAAAATACGATGCAATGTATCGCCCACAAAATAAGGAATATCAACAATTAAACTTCCGCCTTGCGATACATTCATAATTTGCAAACCTCTACATATTCCAAATAATGGAATTTTATTCAAAAGGGCAAAATTTATCATTTTAATTTCAAGCGAATCCCTATAATTATTTATTGTCCCGCACAAAGTTAGCAAAGAATCTTTTCCATACAAAGCAGGATTTACATCTTCGCCTCCGGTAATAACAACTCCCGAAGCAACCGAAAGATAATAATTGACACTATCATCAGACATTCCGTATAAAGTTACAATTTGGACATTATCGTCAAAATTTGAGAGCCATTTTGTTACATGATTTTCATGCGTATCGGCAGAAATGACAATAATTTTATTTTGAACATTCTGAACACAAGACGCAAAAAGAAATAATACAAAAAATAACACATTGATTTTTAATGACATAAAAAAAAATTTAATTTATTTGTAAATCTTAGCTTTTAAAAAAAAACTGTGTAAATTTGCGAAAATTTTTTGTATGCAGAAATTAAGGAGACCAGAAAATAGAAAAGTAGGATATTACGCATTCATTTTCAAGAAGTTAGGACGAGCAAATATGTTAGACGAAAGTTTTATTTATGCAACAACTACCGAAAAGAACACTTTAAGTTCCTCAAAACTTGGTGAATTTGCAATTTTTAATGCCGATTTATTGAAAAATTATGAAAAAGCAGAAAAATATTTCAGAATTGCAATTGAAAAAGAACCTCAAAATTCTTTTTGGATTGGAAATTACGCAATCTTTTTACACTACTATAAACAAAATTACAAGCTTGCCGAAAAATTATACTTGCGAAGTTTAAAGTTTTTTAAAGAAGACGGATTTATTTTGTACAACTACGCATTGTTAATTTTATTTCACAAAAAAGATTATCATAAAACTGAAATTTTACTGAAAAAAGCTATAAAATTTGAGCCGGATATCACTAAATTTCAATGCACCCTTGCAGCATTTTATTTTAAAATTAAAAAAGATTTTACAGAAGCAGAAAAAATTTGCAGGAAATTAAATGTTAGAAATAATCCACAATTTAAAGCAGTTTATGCTCAATTAAATTTATATAAAAAAGATTTTAAAGCAGCAGAAATTCTTATAGATGAAGCATTTATAACCGATCCACCTGACGAAATAAAATTAGAACTTTGGTTTTATAGATTTGCTCACTACGAAAAATGGCACGAAAAAGCCGAATATGAAATAAATAAACTTATAAAAAACGGCACAAAAAGTTTGGCTTGGGGACTTCAAAAAAACGTTGTTATAGCTCTTTTTTCGGGGCACCCTTTTCCCGAAAAACTTGAATTTTTTGCTAAAGCAATCGTTGGAGAATTTAAAATTTAATTTATGAATTAAAAAATAAAGGATAAAAATAAGAACTAAGAGTTAGACAACTCGACAACATAAAAACAACAAAAATGAAAGGAATAATATTAGCCGGCGGTAGCGGCACGCGTCTTTATCCATTAACAAAGAGTATTTCAAAACAGATAATCCCAATTTATGATAAACCGATGATCTACTATCCGCTTTCTACTTTAATGATGGCTAATATTCGCCAGATACTAATTATCTCAACCCCACAAGACATAATTTTATATGAACGATTATTTGGAGACGGCTCCCATATTGGTTTAGAAATAAGCTATGCAGTACAACCCTCGCCCGATGGATTAGCTCAAGCATTTATTATTGGCGAAGAATTTATTGGAGACGATAATGTTTGTATGGTATTAGGAGATAATTTATTTTACGGCTTTGGATTAAATATAATGTTAGAAGATGCAGCTGCACTTAACGACGGAGCTGTTGTGTTTGGATACTGGGTAAAAGAACCTCAAAGATACGGAGTTGCAGAATTTGACGATACCGGAAAAGTTTTAACACTTGAAGAAAAACCCCAAGAACCAAAATCTAATTATGCCGTAACCGGACTTTATTTTTACAGTAACGATGTAGTTAAAAAAGCGAAAAATTTAAAACCCTCGGCTCGCGGAGAGCTTGAAATTACTGATTTGAACAGAATGTTTCTTGAAGAAAACAGGCTAAAAGTTAAACTATTAGGAAGAGGAATGGCATGGTTAGACACAGGAACACACGAAAGCTTACTTGATGCTTCAAATTTTATTGCAACTATTGAACGCCGACAAGGATTAAAAATAGCATGTGTTGAAGAATTAGCTTTTAGAAAGAATTATATATCTAAAAATGAGCTGCTTAAATTAGCCGAACCATTAAAAAACAATCAATACGGACAATACATGATACAAATAGCAAACGAAAAAGGCAGTAGAAGCTATTTGTAAAAAATTTTTTAAATTAAAATTTTTAAATTTATATTAGCACAAAATTTTTAAAAAAACAATTATGAAAAGAATTACAATTATCGCAATTTTAATTGCATTTTTAGGATTAAATTTTGGCTATGCAGCCGAAACTGTAAAAATGTCGCAAAAATCTGCAACAGAACAAATTCAAGTAAAAAAAGAAGCAAATTTTTTCAACAAAATTAAAACAAAAGCTTCTCAGAAAATCCAAAAAATTAAAAAAACTTATGATATTTTAAAAGATAAATTAAATCAACAAACTCAAAGTTTAAGAACAGCAATTATCTTAATGGCAATTGGTTTAATTATGATTATTCTTGCCCCCGCAGTAGGTGGAGGCATAGTTTATGCCGTTGGAGCTATCTTTTTTATTATTGGAGCTGTATTTTTACTATTAGAACTCCTTTAATAATTACAAATTTAGATTAATTTACAATTAACTTATTATCAAACACTAAAAAAAGCCTCGTGAAAATTCGCGAGGCTTTTTTTGTTAAAAATCTAGTCCATTCAAATTAAAAGCAAAAGAACTACAGCTGTATGAAGCCAATAAACCCAAACCATTTTGAACATTAGAAAAAATATTTACCGGTTCGGCAAAAGGATTTGAAGCCGCATCTTTGTACATATTATACGACTTTGCAAATTTGTAAACATCCTTATTAAAAGAATAAAGATGAACATAAATTATAGGTTCTAAAAAAGGATCATAAAATATGTCGTACAATTCCCAAGTTTGAATATTAGTTTTTATATCATATTGCATTCCATTAAAAAGAGCATCGGTAATTAAATAACCTTGAGTAGTATTATTAAGGTTAAAATACTGATAATCATCACTTAACAATTGCAAATCATAATACATCGAATATTCATTATAACCTGTGATATAAATGTTTCCCTCTTCGTCCCAAATATAATCAGGACGAATATACGAAAAGGAAACCATATAGTAATTCTCTTCATCGGCAGGATCATCAATATAAATTGAGGCTTCGCCATCGCCGGAAATTTCACAAAAGAATGTATCAATTTCTTCACCTGTATATGGGTCAATCCAAGTTTGGTATAAAGTATCAATAAAAATAGAAACATTAACATCGGTAATTGCAACCGGATTTGGCAAAAAACACGACGCTGATAATTCAGGATAATTATTATGACTAACAGTAACTGTATATTTTTTATTAAGATCAGGTTTAACTGTTGAATTATAATAACCCATAGTATCTTTGGCCATTATTTCAACAAATTCATCATCTTCGTATAACTTTACTTCGGCATCGTTAATAAATTTAATAAAAGCGTCGCCATCAAGTGAACTAATAGTTTTTGAAATATTAACTCTAATAGTAGTATCGGAAGAAATTAAGGAATTAAGAACCAGTAATTTATCCTCATCATCAAGTTCAATATCTAAAACCTCCATACACGAAGCCAGACTAATTGCAATTATAAAGAAAAATATTATTTTTTTCATGATTTTTTTATTTAAATTTAAGAGAATAAGTTAAAGAAGGAATTAGTGGGAAAAGACTATATTTGAATAATTGGCGTTTAAATTGACTATTCCCATCGCCGGCACCCAAAAACACACCGTTAAAATCAACAAATAAAGCATTTTTGCGATTATAAGCATTATAAACACTTATGCTCCAGGTTCTTACACCCAATTTATTTTCTTTTGTGAAATTAATTCCAAGATCTAAACGATGATAATTTGGCAATCTAAAATTATTTCTACCACCGTAATACTCAGCAGATTGAGCATCAGAATAGTAGTAATAATCATAGCTTGTTAGTTGATTTATTTTGCTATCGACCATATTAACAGGCAAATAACGTTGTTGAGCTAAAGTAACAGGATATCCTGTACCAAAAACCCATGTTGCACCAACATCTATATTGTCATTAATTTTATATAATAAAACAATCGACAAATCGTGAGGTCGGTCGTAACTGAACGGAAAAACTTCACCAAAAGAAATATCGGAAAACTGCCTTGTTGCACTTGAAAAAGTATAACCTATCCACCCATTCCATTTACCTGATTTTTTTTGCAGAAAAAATTCAAGCCCTTTAGAAACACCGTTACCAATTTCTACTTTGTTTTCCCAAACATCACCGGAATTATCGTCGCCAACACTCGAAAAGAAACTTTCACCTTCTTTATATTCAATTAAACCTTTCATATCTTTATAAAAACCTTCAATTGAAAATTCCAAATCGTAAGGTAAATTTATAGCTATACCCAAAGCATATTGAGTTGAATGTTCAGGTGGAGCTAAACGTGTTGCAGGCAACCAAAGATCGGTTGGTAACCCAACAGTGCTATTAGTTAAAAAATGCAAATATTGCGACATTTGAGCATACGATGCTTTAACAGAAAAATTATCGGAAATAAGCACACGCATCGACAAACGAGGTTCAACAGAATAAAAAAGAGTGTCGGGCATTTGCAAAGCAGTACCCCTAACCCCAACATTAATTTTCAATCTATTACCAATTCGAAAATCGTCTTCAACATATCCGCCAAATTCATAACCGCTAATATTTTTATTTCCATAAGTAGTATCAACAGCAATAGCAGATTCCACCGAGCTAAATTTAAGAGCAGAAACTCCGGGTTTAAAGGTGTGATAAATACTTGTTAAACCAAATTTTACTTTATGAAAAGAATTAGGCGAATAATCAAAATCAATTTTTGCAGCAACATCTTCAATGCCTGAACTATACATCATTTTCCATTCCTCTTTTGTAGCAGCTCCAAGCCATGTATATCTAAATTCTTCTTCAATATCAGTTACAAAAAGATAATTACTGTATGTTAATGTAGTATTAGCAAAAAGTTTTGGGCCAAAAATATGATTCCATCTAAAAGCTCCTGTTGCATTTCCCCAATGCAAATTAAAATTTGTACTTGAATAATCCTCAGACCATGAACTTGAATAGCTTGTATATGCTTTATCTTTACCAAAATAACCACTCAAATAAATTCTGTCTTTGTCAGAAAATTTATGATTAATTTTTGCGTTTAAATCGTAGAAAAAATATCCACCATAAAAACTTGACCCATCAAGAGTAGCCACAGCAGAAGCCAATTTAATAAAAGGAGCAGTTAAGGCATCAAGATAGGTTCTTCTGCCCGAAATAATAAACGAAGTTTTATCTTTAACAATAGGACCTTCGATTGTAAATTTAGATGCAATTACACCAACAGAAACTTCACCGCTAAATTTTTTCATGTTACCTTCTTTCATTCTTATATCAATAACCGACGAAAGCCTTCCACCGTACCTTGAAGGAAATCCGCCTTTTATAAGCGAAATATCATTAATAGCATAACCATTAAAAACCGAAAAAAAGCCGAATAAGTGATTTGCATTGTAAACCGGCACACCATCAAGTAAAATAAGATTTTGATCGGGACCACCACCTCTAACATAAATTCCGCTTGTTCCTTCGGAGCCGGATTGAACTCCCGGAAGTAACTGAATAGTTTTTAAAACATCAACTTCGCCAAAAAGAACCGGCATTTTTCTAACCGTTGAAATTGGCACATCAATAGTACTCATCTGTGTGCTTTGAACCTGATTTCCGTCGGCTGTAATAACTACTTGTCCAATATCTGTACTCGACATAAGGTTAACGTTAATAACCGTATCTTTTGTAGCATCAAATTCAAGAACAAAACTTTCAAATCCAACATACGAAGCAGTAAATTTAACCTTGCCTGCAGGAATAGTTAAACTATAAAAACCATAAATATTTGTTACAGTTCCGTAACGTGTGTTATCAGCATTAAACACCGTTGCATTTATTAATCGCTCAGAGTTATCTGCATTTTCTACATAACCACTTATTGTTATGTTTTGTGAAAAAGAAGTGATTCCAAACAAAAATAAAAGTAAAAAAATTAGTTTAAATTTCATATTGTTTTGAGATTTTAATTTT
>JAFGXO010000020.1 GCA_016936595.1 Bacteroidales bacterium
ACAATTCTTAAAACCGAACAACCCAAAATCGAATTAGTTAGAATAGAAATTTTAACTCAGGATAAACCGTAATTTAAAATTATTATTTTATTAGGTAATTAGGTTTTTTGTTGTAAACTATTTTTTTTGTATTGTTGTTCTGAGTGAATAATTTAATAGAATTAAATTTTATTACTTTTTTAATAAGCAAAAAACAACATGTTTGGTAATAATTTAACAGTTTATAAAATAATAAAACATGTATTAATACAATTGTCTTTTTAACCAAAACTAACTGATTTAAAGCGTTGTATAAATAACGAGCAAAAATATTTTATTTAAAGAAATTATATTTTTCTTTTAAAAAAATCATATTAAATAAATTGTTTTTTATTTCTTTAAAAAACACTTGACAAAGGGACTGTTTTTTATTATATTTGCAGGCTAATTTACAATGAACAAATGGACTGGATAGAAGCTCTAATTTTAGGAATAATTCAAGGATTAACAGAGTTTTTACCCGTTAGTAGTAGCGGGCACCTTGAACTTGGTAAAGCATTGTTTGGAATACACGCCTCTGAAAGTATGACTTTTACAATTGTTGTTCACGCAGCAACTGTATTAAGTATTCTCGTAGTTTTTAGAGAAGATATTTTAGGACTTTTAAAATCCTTATTTACTTTTAAAAACAACGAAGACAACAAATATATCTTAAAGCTTTTAGTTTCTGCTATTCCGGTTGTTATTTTGGGGGTTCTTTACGGTGATGAAATAAAGAATTTATTTACGGCAAATGTTTTATTTGTTGGGCTTATGTTAATTTTAACAGGAGGTTTGTTGTCTTGGGCTCATTTTGCAAAAGACGGCAAAAGAAAAATAACTTTTTTAGATGCAATTATTATTGGTATAGCACAAGCAATTGCCGTTATTCCGGGTATTTCAAGATCCGGAGCAACTATTTCTACTGCTTTAATTTTAGGAAACAGTAAAACTAAAGCTGCTCGTTTTTCATTTTTAATGGTGATTATTCCAATTCTTGGAGCTGTTTGTAAAGATATTTACGACAATTATATTAGCTCAACTGCCATAACATCAACCGAACAAATTAGTATGCCGGTTTTAACAATAGGCTTTGTTGCTGCTTTTATTTCCGGATTATTAGCTTGTAGCCTAATGCTTAAAATTGTTAAAAATAGTAAACTTATTTATTTTGCAATTTATTGTGTTGTTGTAGGTTTGGCTGCTATTGCTTATGTTTTATTATTCAAATAAAGAAAATTAATGTACGATTTTTTTGAGGGACAAATGTTGTTAATTAACAAACCTAAAGAATGGACTTCTTTTGATGTGGTTAACAAAGTTCGTAACGTTATAAGACGAAAATACGAAAAAAAATTAAAAGTAGGACACGCCGGAACTCTTGATCCTTTAGCATCGGGTTTGTTAATTTTATGCACCGGCAAAATGACCAAAAAAATTGCTGATTTTAGTGGCTTAGACAAAGAGTATATTGCTGAAATTACTTTTGGGGCAACAACTCCTACTTATGATTTAGAAGCAGAACCCGATACTTTTTTTGACAAAGAGCATATTACCGAAGATTTATTAAATTATACTCTTGCCAAATTCATAGGAAAACAAAATCAATCTCCGCCAATTTTTTCGGCAAAAAAAATAAACGGACAAAAAGCCTATGAAATTGCTCGTAAAGGCAAAGATTTTGAAATGAAAAAAGTTGAAGTTGAATTTAAAGAAATTCAGTTATTGGAACACAATTTGCCTAATAATGCTACAATTAGGTTAAAAGTTAGCAAAGGAACTTACATCAGAAGTTTTGCTTTTGATCTTGGGCAAAAGTTAAATTCAGGTGCTTATTTATCTGATTTAATTAGAACAAAAATTGGTGATTATAATTTAAATGAAGCCACAGAGCTAAATGATTTTCAAGAAAAAGTTAATAATATTATTATTTAATTACATATTTTTCAATTACTAAAAACTATATAACATGAAGTTATCACAATTTGATTACTTTTTACCTGAAGAACTTATTGCCTTTAAACCTATTAAAGACAGAATGAACGATAAATTAATGGTTTTGAACCGTAAAACTTTAGATATTGAACATAAAAAATTTGAAGATATTTTAAACTATTTTGGCGACGGAGACAGAATGGTTTTTAATAATACTAAAATTTTTCCGGCGGTTTTAAAAGGGAAAAAAGAAAAAACAGAAGCTGATATTGAAGTTTTTTTGTTGAGAGAACTTATTGCCGAAAATAAAATTTGGGACGTTTTAGTTACACCTGCCCGAAAAATTAGAATAGGGAATAAACTTTACTTTGATAACGATTTGGTTGCCGAAGTAATCGATAATACAACTTCAAGAGGACGTACAGTTAGATTTTTGTACAACGGCGATAGTGAAGATTTGAAAAAACTAATCAGAAAAATGGGCAAAGTGCCTCTTCCTCCCTTTATCGACCGAGAAGCTAAAAACGAAGATTTTAATAATTATATGTCGCCTTTTTCTAAAGAAGAAGGTGCTGTTGCTGCTCCTACTGCCGGTAGTCATTTTGATAAAATTTTGCTTAAAAAACTTGAAATTAAAGGTGTTGATTTTTCGCAAGTTACTTTACATGCCGGTATTGGAAATTATACACGTATTGAAGTTGAAGATTTAAGTAAACATAAGCCTGATTCTGAAAGAGTTATTATTACTCCTGAAACAACCGAAGAAATAAACGGTACTCTTGATAGAGAAAAACGTGTTTGTGCTGTTGGTACTACCGTTGTTAAATCTCTTGAAACTCCTGTTACCACTCTCAACAGATTAGATCCGTTTGATGGTTGGACTGTGCAATTTTTGTATCCTCCTTATAATGTTAAAATTGCAAATGCTCTTATCAGTAATTTTCAGTTACCAATGACACCTATGCTTATGACTGTTGCTGCTTTTGGCGGGTATAGATTTATAAAAAGAGCTTACGAAGAAGCCGTAAATAAAAGTTATAGGTTTGGCCCGTTTGGCGACGCAATGTTGATAATATAAAATAATTTTAATAGTCGGCTTTTAAAAGCCGACTATTTATAATTTTAGCCCAATAACTAAAACATCGTCTATTTGTTTATTTTCACCTTTCCAATTTATAAATTCTTCTTCTAATATTTGCTTTTGCTCGTCTAATGTTTTTTTGTAAATAGATATGAATAACTCTTTTAAATTTCTGCTGTAATATTTTCTATATTCGATGTGTCCAAATTGATCATGAAATCCGTCTGTTAACATAACTATTTCATCTCCTTTGGTTAATTGAATGGTTTGTTTTGAAAAATCTTTTTCGATAAAATAATTTCCAATTGGTTGTTTATCAGGTATTATGTGAAATAATTTTTCTTGATTGGTTTCAATGTTTTTCTTTTCGTTGGTGTTAATAAAATTTTCGGGTGTGTTTTTTCTGATAATATACATAGGATTATTTGCTCCTGAAAATTCTAAAATTTTAGTGTCTAAATTTAATGAGCAGAAGGTCATATCCATACCATCTTGAAGTTCAGACATATCAGCATTTTGTTTTAGTGCAGTTTTTAGTTGTTTTCTGAATATATCCAAAACAATGTTTGTTGAATTTATTTCATTTTTTCTAACAATTTCATTTAGTAACGAAATGCCCAGCATACTAACAAAAGCTCCTGGAACTCCATGTCCGGTGCAATCGGCTACAGCAAAAAGCAAAATGTTGTTAATTTTAGTGGTCCAATAAAAATCGCCCGAAACAATATTTTTGGGTTTGTAAAAAATAAAGTGTTCAGCAAAATTATTAACAAACATTTTTTCAGCAGGCAAAAGAGCTTGCTGTATTCTTCGGGCATAAATTATACTGTTTGTTATGTCTTGATTTTGTTTTTCTATTTTATTGTTTTTTGCGGAAATTTCCAAAAATGCTTTTTCTAAAACCTCCGATTGTGTTTGCAATTCTTCTTTTTGCTGATTTATTTCGTGGTTAATTTCTTGTAAATTTTCTGTTTGAACTCTTAATTCTTCCTTTTGTTGTTCTATTTTGGCTGTTCGTTGTTCTACTTTTTCTTCTAAATTTTTATTGGCATCGTTTAATTCTTTTGTGAGATTTTTATTGGCGGCAAACAACCTTGAAAATCTTAGCGATATTGTAAATGATTGTAAAAACACAAATGTAAAAGTTCCAAGTGAAAGTAAGTAAATGGATTTTATTAATAATGCGTCTAACAAAATATCGTTTACTGCCGTGCCTATAAAAATAACGAGGGCTAATGCAGAGAAAAATGCTCCCTCTTCTTTTTTAAAGGCTGCAATTGTAATACCAACAAGTAAATACAGTAATGATATTACCGCCGAGAGTTGAAAATACATCATTATATGTGAAAATATTTTAACTGGTGTAAAGATGGTAATAACAGAAAAAATGAGCTGAATAATTACTAAACCCGAAATAATTTTTTTATTAAAATGTTTTTTGAATACATTGTAAATGAACAATGTAAAAGAAAACATTGCAGTAAAATACGATAAAAAGAGAATATTTACAGAAATTTTCCAACTAATCCACGAAAAAACTTTTCCAAATAATATGTCGCCATAAAAAAATGTTACTATTGCTATGTTTATACTAAATATTGCAAAAAGTAAAGATGCTTTATCTTCTTTTCTGAGTATAAATATACCAAAATGATACAAAGCAACTATCAGTAGTACTCCTATTAAAAATACGTTAAAATAATTAACCTTGTTTGAACTTTGAGTAACTGTTTTAACATTTCCAAGCATTATTGAACCTGATGTTCCTATTTTTTTGTGATGAAAATTAGAGATTTGTAAAATTATTTCCAATTCGTTTGTATCACAAAAAAATATTACATTATCTCTTTCCCAAGAGGGTAAGCTTGTTTCTTTTGACATACCCGGCACTCCTACTTGTTTAACTAAATTTCCGTTAACAAATAATTTGTATGCGGTTTCAACTCTGCCTATTCGTAAGGAAAGTATTTCTTTTTTGTTATCTATTTTTACATTTAATTTGAGTGTGGCAAATCCATCGCTAACTATCTTGAAACTATCAATTTGCATTTTATTCCATAACGAAGGTATTTTAACGTAATGTGTTGGTTCTATGTTTTGATTTTTAAAATCTTCAGGTGAATAAAATTTGTCCCAATAAAATTCCCATTCGCCTCGTAAATCAACATTGCCCTGTTTGTCAAAATCCCAGTTTGATAAATCTATATAGCCTTTTTCTGCCGGATTTTTTTTCTCAACCGGTGAGCAAGAAAAAAACAAAATGGCAACTAAAAAAAATATTATAAAATTTTTTCCTTTCATAAAGGCTGTTTTATTAACTGTAACTTAATGGTTAAAGAATATAAGATTATTTAACTATCTGTGATTTTTTAAGTTAATTATTTTATAATTTTGCAAAAAAAATATCAATCAATCAAATATTTGAACAAATTACGTTCCAACAAATTTATAAAAACTTTTAATCAAACCAAACTGTGCATAAAATATAATTAGCCTAAAACATGTTTTTGATTGAATAAATGTATTTTAAAAGCATAAATAAGGGAAAACATGTTTTTTATTCGTGCTTTTAGGCGTTAATTTATAAATAAAAGCTTTGATACAAAGGTTTCAGTTCCGTCATTGTTGGAGCAAAAAACCAGGTAAATTCCGGTTGCAGCACGTCTTCCGTCAAAATTATTTCCGTCCCAAGTTGCCTGACCTCCATTTGCCGTTGTTTCGTAAACAATGTTTGCTGCAACATCTGTAATTTTAACATTAACATTGGCTGCTAAACCTGTTATTGTAATTACTCCAGTGTAATCAGGGCGAACAGGGTTAGGGAAAACGTAAACATTTTCAAAGATGTTACTTGCATCAATAGCGTTTGAACGATACGAAACAACTCCTTTTGTGGTAACAAAAAATACTTCGCCGGTTTTTGGCTCTACCGAAATAGAGATTATTTTATTTGATGGTAAAGGGCTATTTTCTGTGGTAAAATGTAATAATTCAACTGTTCCGGCACTATTCATAAGGTAAACACCTGAGTTTTCGGTGCCAAACCATTTTCTGTTTCCACCATCAATTTCTATTGAAAGAATTTTTTCGGATTTTAACAAATAATTTGTGGTCAACGAATCGTTTAAATTTGCTGTAATTTTTACTCGGCTGGCATAAAAATTTGGATCGTCAAAGTTTTGTGGAGAATAAATTACACCAACCCCTTCATCGGTACCAAACCAAATAGCTCCGTCGTTGTCTTCTTTAAAACACAACACTTCGGCTCCAATACTTTCGCCGTATTCATCGTGGGGATAAAAAACTCTTTTTATGTCGTCTGAAGTGTTATCAATTGTATTATTGTAGTCTAAGGCTAAAAAACCCTGTTCTTTAATAATCGCCCATAAAATATTGTTTTGAAGAATTTTTAAATCGCCTGTTTCTTTATTTGATATTAAATTATTTAAAGAATTACTAACCCATATTCCGTCGGCTTTTAGAATGTTTAGCGGATTATTGGTGGCTCTGTTTAGTATCCAAAGGTTATTATTAGCGTCAAAATCCAGCCCCGAAATTCTAACGTAAGGTGAATTTTGAATTATTGTTTCCAGAGGACTGTTCGTGTAATCGTAATGGTTTAATAATTGATCATTTTGATACTCAAATAAACCTGACCCCCACGAAGAAACAAAAAAATGCCCCGTTAAACTTGGGTCATGTAAAATTGAATAATAATCAATTGCATCATTGTTTTTTATTGTTGTCCATTGTTGATTTGAAAAAATATTTATAACACCTTTATTCCATAAATTTGTGCCGGTTCCTGTGAATCCTCCTCGTGTTATTGCTACAAAATTATCGGTTGCATTTACTTCAATTGCTTCATTATTATATATTCCGGGGTAATAATAATTTTCAAAATTATTTCCTTGTTGAACATATATACCTTTATAATTGTCAGCAACAATTAATTCATTGTTATCATTTATAAATACAAAATTAGGCGAAATTTCTGTAAAACTGCCCAGTTCGTTTATTTTATATTCTAAAGACCCGTAAAAATTAAAAACTAAAATTTCGCTGTAATTAGGGACATATAATTTGTCTTTGCCAAAAATTCGTGCCGAACTGCTTAAAATAGATGCCATTTGTTTCCAAGTCCCGTCAGATTTTCTTTTAATTAACACAACTTTTCCTAAATCATTTTTTGCAATAAAAAACAACTCATTATTTGCAACAAAAATATCTTTAAAGTTACTGTATAGGTTTGTTTCAATTGGTTGCCAGTTATTATAATCGGCTAAAAAAGTGTTTTTATCGGCAACTAATAACCCAATTGATGTTGCGGCATAAACCGTGTCGCCAAGTTCGGCTACTTTGAACACTTGCACAAAAGAAGCGTCTGGTCCTATATAATAAGTGTCAACTACTTCTGCATTTTTTGCGTCAATTTTTACTATTCCAAAGCCACAAGAAAGATAAGCAAAGTTGCCCGATTTTGTAATAGAATAAATGTTTTTGTCGCCCGAAATATTTTTTCGCTTTATGTCTGAAATATTTCTAACTCCGTCTTCATTTACAATGTCGATATTGCCGTTTTCGTACCCAATAACAACTGTATTTAAATCTTCAAAAAATTCAGTTGCCGAAATACCAACATCGTATAACCCGTTAGTTTTGGTTACTTTAGTAATGCTTCCGTCAGATTCGATATAAATTATGCCGTTTTGTGCGGCTGAAACCACTCGTCCGTCATTCATTTCATAAACTGAAATTATTTTTTCGAATGAAAAATGATCTCGCCAAGCTCCTACAGCTATTTGAGAATTTCCAACAATTGAAAAAGTTACAAAACATAAAATAAGAGCATACCTTGACATATAATCAGATTTAGTTGTTAAAAAAATATTAATTTATTGAAATTAATTAAAGCATTGCAAATATAACTCAAAAAAATGCAAAAAAATTTAATCATTTAAACATTTTTACTAATTTTACACTCGCATTTAAGAAACTTTATAATAATTAACAAACTAAAAATCAATATTTTGTCAATTTGTTCTCTTGGTCATCTAAATTACAGATTATTATCTAAAAATAATATAAAACCCCAAAAAATAAACATTATGAATGTTCCTGAAAATTTAAAATACACCGAAGATCACGAATGGATTTTGGTGGAGGGAGATACTGCAACTGTTGGTATTACTGATTATGCTCAAAAAGAACTTGGTGATATTGTTTTTATTGAAGTTGAAACTATTGGCGAAGAGTTATCTAAAGGTGATACTTTTGGCACAATTGAAGCCGTAAAAACTGTTGCTGATTTATTTATGCCTATTAGTGGCGAAGTGTTAGAAAAAAACGAAGGACTCGAAGACGCTCCTGAAACTGTTAACTCTAAACCTTTTACTGATGGTTGGATTGTTAAAGTTAAAATTACCGATGCTTCTGAAATAGATGCTTTATTATCTGCCGAAGATTATAAAAGCAAAATTGAAGCTTAAATTTTTTAAAGGAGGTGATTATTTACCTCCTTTTTTATTTTTTATAGATTTTTTGTTGTTTTGTGATGTGTGTTTTTCTTCCCTTTTTTGAATTTCTGAAATTAATTTTATTAAACGTATTTTTCTCCTTTTTCAATCTTAATATCATTTACAATATCTTTTATCTTTTGTTCTTCTTGTATCATAGATACTAAAAAAATACCATCACTTTCGGCAACTATCGCATTTTTAAGGCCATGAATTACAACAAATTTATCGTCAGAAACATTTATGATACTGTTTTCTGTGTTGTAAACTAATACATTAGCACCTTTTATAACATTTGAATTTTTATCTTTTTCTGAATAATCGTATAACGACCCCCAAGTTCCAAGATCCGACCAGCCAAATTCTGCAGGAATTACGTAAACGTTTTCAGCTTTTTCCATTACTCCAAAATCAATTGATATATTTGGAACTTTGCTGTAAACGTCATCAATAAAACTTTTTTCTTTATCTGTGTCATATACATTCAAATTATCGAATAAGATGTTTACATCGGGTAAATATTTGAACATGGAGTTTAAAATTGTTTTTACAGACCAAATAAAGATGCCTGAATTCCATAAAAACTCACCACTATCCAAAAATAATTGAGCCATTTTAATGTTCGGCTTTTCAGTAAACATTTTTACTTTTTCAACTCCTTCTGTGTCAACATCGCAATTATTGCAAATTTGTATGTATCCGTAGCCGGTTTCGGGACGTGTGGGTTTAATGCCAACTGTAACTAAAGCTAAGCGGTCGGCTGCGAAATTTATGGAGTTCTTTATTACTTCTCTAAATTGTTCAACGTATATAACTAAGTGGTCGGCTGGAGTAACTATCATGTTTGCTCCCGGATTTTTTTTGCGAATTTTATAGGCTGCATAAGCTATACATGGTGCGGTATTTCGTCGGGCAGGTTCGGTTAAAATATTTTCTGCAGGAATTTCTGGTAGTTGTTCAATTACGGTTTTTTCGTAAATATCACTGGTTACAACAATAAAATTTTCGGGGGGGCAAATAGTTTGAAATCTGTCGTAGGTTTGCTGAATTAGAGTTCTGCCGGTTCCTAAAATATCCAAAAATTGTTTGGGTTTTGGAGTTCTGCTCACAGGCCAAAATCTGCTTCCAACACCTCCGGCCATAATTACGCAATAATTATTTGAATTCATATATTGTTGTTTTTTTACGTTTAAATATAATTGCAAAAGTACATATTTTTTATAAAAAGGCTGCTATGCTAACCGCTCCGGAATGAATTATCTTGTTCCCTTCGGAGTATCTGCCTGAATATAAGATAGAAACATTTAAAATTGAACCAATTTTATGTGATAAATTTAATTGCCATGTGTAGTTTTTGTTGGGTTTTAAACCTTGCAGCATCTCATACGAAACGCTTGAAGTGGCATCTCCGCTAAAGTTATTATTAATATAGCTAAATGTTGCATCTACAGACTGTTTTGAAGTGATTATGTAATTAATATTTGCCTCTAATTTGTTCATAATTAGTGTTTCATTTCCTTGTTTGTTTTGTTTGTCGGCGTAAAAATGTTTTATCTCAAAAATAAAATCATCTTTAAAAAATCTTAACATTATATTGTTTTCTTTTGTTAGTAGCAAGTATTTTTTTTGTAATGAATAATCTGAATTTGAATTATTAATTTCTGTTCCAAGCTCATCAAAAAGTGTGAAATATTTTAACAATTTAATGTCAATTGATATCTTTTTCATCTCTCTAAATAAATTATCTATTCCTGTTATAAGCTCAACTTTTGTTGAATATTTTTGGTAGCTAAGTTTTATATTTGTGCCGCTTAAAATATTGATAGTTAGCATATTGCTTAATATTAAAGAATAGTTAACTGTATTAGAATCCGAAATATTTAATAAATTAAAATTATATGATTTATGTTCTAAATTTATCGAACTACTATTATTGAATTTTGATGCAAGTTTATATATGCTTTTAGTGTCTGAGAATAAATTTGCCGGCAAAAAGTTAATTGTTTGATTTATGTTTTTTGCATATATTTTTTGATATTCATTGGATTGCATCTGCACTCGCAAATAAGTAGCTTGGTCGGCAAATTGAGCAATTTCAAATTCATCTATTTGTTTTTTCCCGTCATCATTGTAGTCAATCCAAGTATAAATGCCTTTTGTTGGTTCTACTTCAATATAAATAAACTGTATTTTTTGTTCTAAACCTGATTTTAACTCAATTGATGAGGTTGAGCCAAAAGTATTATTAAACAAACTAAAATTTATATTTGCTTTGCTGTTTAGCGAATTTTCGGGTTCTATTTTTAATAAATTAGTGTCCTGAACATAAAGTTGTCGATAATTTAAAACAATGTTTCCGTTGTAATTTTGTTTGTCAAATCCACCGAATAAATTAAAATTATTACTATAAGATACATTGGTTAATTTTATTAATTCAGGTAAAAAATCCCATCTCCTTCTAATTTCTGATTTTAGTACAAAAATATTTGTATCGGTAGTTTGTGCATAAATACCTGCCGAATGAAACATGAATGAATTTTTTAATAGCGTGTCTGCATTAAATTTTTTCCATATATTTGTTTCTTGCTCATAAATTGCACCGAGAGATAATAGACCAATTTTTTGTTTATATTCTAAATTGCTTCGAGTAAATTTAGTTGAGTTAATGTAATTACTTGATTGCAAGTGGTTTAGTGAATATGTGAATGCGTTATTGTCTCTTATTATCTTTCCGTTAATATCGGGTTTTATCGAAAAATATTCATTGGAATGGAAAAGAGAAGAAATAGAGGTGGTAAAAATACTTGTTGATTTTAAAGAATAAAATCCTGTTTGCAAAAAATGTTCATCTGAAATAAAATTTTTAGATATATTCCAGTCCCTGTTAAATTCCTGATTTTTATATGTTTCAATCGGTGAAAAATTTTCCCCTGCATATTCATATTTTGCAAAATAATATGTTTTATAAGCTGATGTGTCGTTTCCGTTTATAAAATGTCTATAATTAATATTTAAAGCTACACCAAAATTATCATCATCATTTAACGGCGAAAATAAATTTTTGTCATTCTGAGAAATTGAAAAAGCTACATCAATAATATTTGTTTTTGATAATTTAAAATTTGCTCCAAAATCATAAATTTGCAATTTTTTTGGTGTTATCAAAGTTGCGTTTGGTGCATAATCTCCTTGTTTTTGCCCATTGATTGGTTCTACAAATTTGTAAACTCTTCCATTTGTAAGTTGTTCAGAAATAATATAATTTCCATTGTTTTGGCCTACATAAGCAAAATTCACCTGGTAAATTGCTAAAGTGCTGTTTGTTGAATACTCGTAATATTCAATTATTTCATTGCTTATTATTGTATCAATTTTTTTGTACAAAATTTTGTCTTCCGAGAATACAACTGTGTCAACGTTTGGTAAAATTGCTAAGTTTAAACTATCTCCGGCGAAATACATTATTTTTTTCATGTTATCAGTTAATTCTCTGTCAATTGTTTGATTTTTTGCGTCAGTTTCTGACAAAAAATTGAAATAAAAATTATTATTGTTAACAGAAAAAGTATTGTTTGAAAAAATTGCAAATCTGGAATAATTACGTTCGGAATATTCAAATTCTACAATAATTCGTGAATCTTTTGTGATAATATTTTGAGCAGTAAAATTAATTTCGGCTGTATTGTAATTTATTGTATAGTCCATGTTTTCACCACGTTGTAGTAAATTCCCATTTAAATATATTCTTTCAGATTCAGCCAAAACCACAATGTAAGTTTCGCCGTTATTTCCCGTAAGTCTGTATGGTCCTTGATTTCCTTCAACTCCTGATATCGGCTGTTTTTTGTATTTGCCTTTTGCAATTGCTGCACCAAAACTAAAAGAATTAACCAATACATTTTGAAACAAGTTTTTGTTTTGTGTAAAGTATTGAATACCTTTAACTTGTTTGTTGTATTTTAAAAAATAACTTTTCGGTTTTTCAATGTAAAAATCGCCTGCATTTAGCTGAAAGTTATCATTAAATACTTTTATGTGAATATTATTTAGTTCTTGTATTTGTGCTGTATTGCCATCTGGTTGTATTGGCATGGTTTCGTCAAAAGCAACAGCTTCTATGAATAAATCATCATTTAATTTACCTGAAATATTTAAATTCATTTTTGAAGTAATTACCGGATCTTGATTGTTTCCAACTCCTACCGAACGAGATATGAATCCTGTAGTTTGTAATGAGCTTGAATTTATTGTTTGATTTGTGTTTGTTTGAATGTTAGATGTTTTAAATGAAAAATTGTAAATTTTCGGCACAATTAATGAACTGTCTAAAAGGTAACGATCTTTAAACGAGTATTGTAATGATCTAAAATGTATGGTAATTTGACTGTTGATTTTTTTATTAAAAATTATTGCTGAGTTGAGAATATCAAAATCCCATAAAGTGTCTGCTACCTGCTCATTATTTGCATATATAATTATGCTTGATGGCAAAACAGTAATAGTATCAAAAAATATAGTATCCGAAAAATCAAATGTTTTTTGATGATAATTATTCAAATTTTGCGAAAAAGAAAATATCGACAAAAATATCAAGTATGTAAAAATGTAAACTTTCAATAGTATGTAAAAATTTTGTTTAAATTTATAACAACATTTTTTATTAAATATTATAATATTTTTAAGTGTTTAAATAACAGGCTTTTACTTATAAACTATTTACACTTGTAAATTTTATTTTATACAAAAAGCAAACTGTACTTTACATTGTTAACTGTTGATTTTTGTAATTTTTATTTTACTATTTGTAAAATAAACATTAAATTTACAATAAAGCACCTTATATATATATAGTTTTATTTTTTAATCATGCCCTTAAATAAACAACTTTTTTTTAAAAAAAATATTTTATCTTTACACAAACTCAAATATTTATAGTATGAAAAAAATCGTTTCACTTTTTGCTATTGTGGCAATTCTTTTAATCAATTTTTCTTCGTGTAAAGAAAAAGATACTGATGACACTGATATTACTTTGCCTGATGGATTTAGTTCATCGTCGATAACTACAGGATTTAGCCTTACTTATGGTGGGTCAGGAAATAACGATGATGAATTAGTTTCGGGAATGGTAGCCGATAATTCCGGCAATATGTACATAACAATGAACATAACCGACGCAGCTGCAAATAAAGATATTATTGTTGTTAAGGTTAATGCAGATGGAACTTTAGGTTGGGCTCAACGGTATAATAATAATGGAAATAATGATTGGTCGCCTGATTCAGGCGAAAATTCCGAAACCGGAGGAACAGCAAATTCTATTTCTATTGATACTGAAGGAAATGTTTACGTAATTGGAACAACTACCGAAGATAATGCCAGCGAAAGTACTATTGTTCTTAAAATTTCGCACATTGATGGTAGTATAATTTGGCAAAAAATGTGGAAAGAACAATGGCCAACCGGAACTCCTACTGCTTCACAAAGTAACCAAGGATACGGTTTAGATGCAGAATCTGATTATGTTTATGTAACTGGTGCAACCGGAACAAATAAAGTAATAGTTGTTGCTCTTAACAAAGCAGACGGAACAATTTTTTATCAATATACTTTAGATATTGTTAATGGAACTAAAGATAGAGGATATGTTGTTAAACAATCTCCTACAGGTGATTTATTTATTGGCGGAGTAACCGGTAGTTACGCTTATATTGCTAAAATTAATGGAGGCAACACAAGTTCACCAACTCTTGCTTGGGTTAAAAATGCCGGCTTATCTTACGCCGCAAGAATTAACGGAATTGATATTGACGCTTCGGGTGTTTATTTGTCGTGTGATATTCGCGGGGTTCAAACATATTTTGAGGCAATGAAGCTTGATTTTGATGGAAATTTTCAGTGGGCTAAAACTTTTCAAGGTGCCGATGCAGATAGAAACAATACTCACGTTGTTAAAATTGACGGCAATTTTTTATACGTTGGTGGAAGAATTGGAGAGTCCGGATTAGATACATATTATGGTGATGGACTTTTATTAAAAATGGATAAGGCTAACGGTGATTTGAATTGGGCTAAGATTTATTATACCGGTAACAGTAGCGAAGAAGCTGCTGAACATAGAATAAAAGGTATTGCTATTAATGGAGCAAATATTCTTGTTGCCGGACAAGTATATGGATCTAATGATAATGTTGACCATTTTTTGGGCGAATGGATTGAAAACTCCGCATTAACTTTACAAAATGTAACAAATTCGTTAACTAATGTTAGTTCTGCAACTTTTGAACAAGTTAATAATGGCGAAGTTAGAGATGGAGTAGGTGAAATGTCGGCGGATACCGGAATATTACAAAATGCAAAAGACAAAACAACTTTATCGCCTCCCGATGGTGATGCTTTTATGATGAAATTTAACTTGTAAAATATTTAACTGCCTGATAAAAATCTCAGGCAGTTTTTTTTCTTTAAAAATATCAAGTGTTTTTTGAAAAGGAAATATTATCTTATTTATGAGTATTTATACAATTTTTTTCAATATTAATTTTAAGAAAGATGGTTGATTTTGTTTTTGTGATTTTTTTATATAGTTTTGAAATGAATTAAAATTAGTCAAGATGTTTGAAAATCCCCAAAATAAAGAACTCTTAGACGAAATATCTCGCCTAAAAAATGAAAATTTACTTCTTAAAGAAAAAATTATTTCAGATACAAAATCTCAAGAATTAATTTTATTTAAAAATGCTTTTTATTCTTCCAAAAATTTAATTGCTTTGGTTGATAAAAATTACCGGTTATTAGCTGTAAATGATGCTTATGTTAATTTTCATAAAAAAAACAGAAATCAAATAATTGGTAGTAAGCTTGAAAATGTAGTAGGAAGCATTAGTTTTAAAAAAGTAAAAGAAAAAATTGATAAATGTTTGTTGGGGCAAACAATTGAATTTGAAGATTGGTTTGAAGAAAAATCATTTGGGCGAAAGTAAGTTAATGTGGTATATACTCCTTTTGTTGAAAATGATAAAGAAAATGGAGTATTGATTACCGTTGCCGATATCACACAAAAAAAACAATCAGAAATAGACTTAAAAGAAAGCGAAAAAAAACATAAAACATTAGTAAAATCACTCAACGAAGGGTTATGGCAAATAGATAGCAAAGGGAAAACAGTTTTTGCAAATTCCATTTTGGAAAAAATGTTTGGCTATTCAAAAAATGAAATGAAAGGGAGATTATTTTTAGATTTCATGGAAAAAAAATACAGAAGGGAAGCCCAAAAATTATTTGAAAAAAGAGAAAATGGAATTTCTGAAAAACACACTTTTGATTTTTTGAAAAAAGATGGTTCAAAAATAACAGTTTATCTTAGTACATCTCCTTTATTTGATGAAAATAATAATTTTAAAGGGGCTTTAGCGTTGGTAAAAGATATTACCGAAATAAATTTGGCTCAAAAATCATTAAAAGAAAGTGAAGAAAGATATAAAAGCTTGTTTTATAATAATAAAACAGTAAATTTGCTTATTAATCCCGAAACAAAAAAAATTGTTGATGCAAATAATGCCGCGTTGGAGTTTTATGGCTACTCTAAAAATGAAATGTTAAAATTAAGAATAACTGATATTAATATTCTTGAAACAGATGAAATTAAAAAGTTGATGCAAATATCTGTTGAAGAAAAACAAAATGTTTTTGAATTTAAGCACAAACTAGCTAACGGGCAAATAAAAGAAGTAAACGTATATTCAGGAAATATTGTTTTTAGTAATCAAACATTAGTTTATTCTATTATTATTGATGTTTCTGAAAAGAAAAAAGCAGAAAAAAGACTTAAAGAAAGCGAGGAAAGATATAAAACAGTTGTGTCAAATTTACCGCTTGTAACTTTTGTAATCAATAAAAATGGATTTTTTGAATTTTCTGAAGGAATGGGACTTTCAAAATTAGATTTAAAACCCGGTCAGGTAGTAGGATTATCGGCTTATGATTTATATAAAGATTATCCTGATGTTATTTTAGCCATAAAAAATTCGTTTAAAGGACAAGCCCTAAAACATGTGGTAAATATAAGAGGTGTAATATTTGATGTTTTTTATAATCCTTTAGCTAACAAAAATGGAAAAGTAACTAAAATAATTGGAGTTGCAAATGATATAACAGAGAGTAAAAAAATAGAATAAGAACTAAGAGAAAGTGAATCTAAATTCAGATTATTAGTAAAAAATCAAGGCGAAGGAGTTGTAATAACTGACAAAAATGAAAATTTTATATTTGCAAATCCTGCAGCCGAGGAAATATTTGGTTTACAAAAAGGTGAAATTATCGGTAAAAATATTATTTCATTTATTTCAACTGAAGAGGTAGAAAATATAAAACAAAAAAATCTTATTAGTAAAAAAAATAATTTCGAACTTCAAATAATTAATAATATTGGCAAGAAAATTAATTTATTAATTACAAGTACTCCTTTTGATGATAATATTGCCGGAATTCACGGAACTTTAGCAATTTTTAGAGACATAACTGAAATAAAAAATCAAGAAACAAAGCTAAAAGAGCTTTTGTCAACCAAAAACAGATTTTTTAATATTATAGCTCACGATTTACGAAGTCCTTTTAACGCTTTATTAGGTTTTTCGGAGCTTTTGTATTTAAATTATGATAGTTTTACGGGAGATAAAATTCAAATGATGACAAAAGCTATGTACGATACATCTAAATCTGCCTTTAAATTAGTCGAAAATTTATTAACTTGGTCACGTTCTCAATCAGGAAAATTAAAATTTGAGCCAACTTTTTGCTCTTTAAATACTATTATTGACAATCCCATAAGCGGGGTTGACTTAATGGCGAAAAATAAAAATATTAATATTAAAAAAACAATTACCGAAAATGTTAATGTTTGTGTTGATAAAAACTTGATTTATACTGTTTTAAGAAATTTAATTTCAAATGCAGTAAAATTTACTAAGCCTAATGGGGAAATTAAAATAGATACAAAGATTATAGATGAATTTGTTGAAATTTCGGTTTCAGATACAGGTGTTGGTATTGAAAAATCAAGAGTAGGGGATTTGTTTAAAATTGATGCAGCAAACTCTACTGAAGGAACAGAAAATGAAGCTGGTACGGGTTTAGGTCTTATTCTTTGCAAAGAATTTATTGAAAAACACGGTGGTGAAATATGGGTAGAAAGTGAATTGAATAAAGGCTCAACTTTTTATTTTACAATTCCGTTGGCTGAAAAAAGTTCGCAATAAAAGGATAATAATTTTGCATAAAAAAATCGCCTAAAAGAATTAGACGATTTTTTTGTTTTTTGTTTGGTTTATAAACATTCAAAATCGGTAACATAAAAAATTTCCATTCCTCCGGCTGAACAAGCAGAATTATTATCAGGTGTAATTTCTACATATTGAAAATATCCATCAATTTTAACATTTTCGTAACACATAGGCTCTTCGGTTCCGTTAGGAAAACAAACAACAAAATCTTCGCCGTTCGTTGCATAAAAATATCCAACTTGATAACAGTAGCAACTAATGTCAGTCATTACACCGGTTTTGCTTTCATAAGTTCCAATAAATTCGTATTCATCTCCAATAATATCATCATCGGCGTAATCATCGTCATCGGTTGTGTAATAATCGGTTGTAACGTCTGTATAATCGTTGTCGTTGGAGTAATCAGATGTATTGTCTGAACCACAACTAAATAAAAATAATGGAAAAGAGATTAAAAGAATAAAAAAAAGCTTGTTTTTCATAGTAATAATTTAAGAGTTTATTAAACAATAAATATTTTACAATTTATATGAGTTTATTTTTAAAAACATGTTTCAAAAAAAATAGTTGTATCTATTCTGATTTGGTTTTAACATTATCTTTTATTTCAAACCATGGATGAATATACATCATATTGGTATGTTTTAGCGGGTATAAATATAATTTGCCGTTTTCTTTTACAACTTTAAAAGTCAACTCTTTTATCCATGTTTTTTTTTCGCCCCAAATATTTGTAATAACATATCCGTTTGCGGGGTTGTAACTTACAATGCTATACCCGTCAGGATAATAACGATTTATACTGTAATCTTTAATATCAAGTTTGTTGGATTTTAAATAACTTGGAGCAATAATCGACCGGTATTTTGGTGTAAAGTCATCTATTCCGGCAACCATATCATCTAAAAATTGCTCTACTAATTTAATTTCTTTATCTCCAGATTTTGATAATTTACTTGAGCTAACGCAACCCGAAACAAAAATGACGATTGCTATAAAAAAGATTGTTTTTTTCATAAAAATAGGTTTGATTTTTAAAAAAAAATTATTTTCTGTATTTTTTAATAAATTCTTTAATTTCAGGAACACCACCTTGATAAACTAAGTATCCGTTATAAGGCTCACGTTCGGTAATTTCGTCATTTACTGATGTTAACATGATTTTTTTAACTTCTTCTGGATCATTAGACATGCCTAAAGCCCAACCGAGTTTTACAAAGGCTACTTCGGGCAACATATTTCCTAATGGAACAACACCTTTTGCTAATAAATCTCTTCCGGTATCGTAAACATACATGTGAACATAACCCCAAATTGTTTGTAAAGTCATAAAAAACTGTACCCCTTTTTCAACGCCTCGTTCAATTGCGGGATAAAGTTCGCGATTAACGTGTCCTAAACCTGTTCCAACAATAATTATTCCTTTATATCCCATATCAACTAAAGAGTCAATTATTTCGGGTTTCATGTGGGGATAAAAATAAATCATTGTAACATTTTCGTTAAAATATGGTAAAATATCAACATTTGTGTCTTTCCTGCGATGATTATATTTTTGCTTAATAGGAATTATTTCTTTTTTATTGATAGTTGCAACCGGAGTATCTCCAATAGTTCTAAAAGTTGATCTATATGAAGAGTGCATTTTTCTTACTCTTGTGCCACGATGTAAAAATCCATATTCGTCGGAAGTTGGTCCGAACATGCAAACTAATACTTCGGCAATATCAGAATGTCCGGCAGCAAAAACCGAATGAATTAAATTTAGAGCAGCATCTGACGATGGGCGATCTGATGAACGTTGGGAGCCAACTAAAATGATAGGCACCGGAGAGTTTTGAATCATAAACGATAACGCCGAGGCAGTATGGTGCAAAGTGTCGGTGCCATGAGCAACAACAATTCCGTCAATACCTTTTTCAATTTCTTTGCCAATTGCTTTGGCTAATTGAATGTATTGAGCGGGTCCCATGTTTTCGCTAAAAACAGCAAAAACTTTTTCGGTGTCTAAATTAACATAATCGGCTAATTCAGGAACAGCTCCATATAATTCGCCGGGCGAAAAAGCCGGAATAACAGCCCCTGTTCTATAATCAAGTCGCGACGCAATAGTTCCTCCGGTTCCAAAAAGTTTAACGTATGGTAAATTCTCGGTAACAGGGAATGCTTTTTCGGGTATTTTGTAATTTGCTTTTTTGTATCCTGTTTCTTTAGCTGATGTAATTGTTTGAATATCAATGCCAATATTGTAACCGGTTTGGATTTTTAAAACAATATGTTGATCGTCATCATTTTCGGCACGAGGCAAAACGGTGCCAACAAATTTACCTCTTGTGGTTTCAAATTCGGCTTGTCCCCAAACACGAACGTTGTATTTTTTTAGTGCTTCAATTGCTGCACCTTTGTATCCTTGAAAAAAATCTTGTGTTTCTTTTTGCATAATATTAAATTTTACTAAAAACTAATGCTTTCTATTGAACCTAATTCAGGATAGAATTTAATTTTTAGATTTGGGTTTTTAAAAATATTTGCCGGTAAAAATTGAACTGTTCCATGTTGGGCAATATACATGTTTTTTTCTGAAATTATTTGTGAATTAAACACTAATTTTACCGTTGCTTGTTGAGGGATACGGTAATAGAGGCCTTTATATAAAGATTTTTTATTTACTTGTGTTAACAAATAAGAATTGTAGTTGTAATTTGAAATGTTAGTAGATTTATTGTTTGAAGCAATTTGAAAATAAACAGGAGTACCGTAAATGTTATCGGCAGGTAAAAGTCCACTGCTTTGCGAAAATTTAAATAAAATAATACTTTGCTGATAAACACTGTTCTCGGGGGTATAACTAAAAGTAAAAGTATATGTTAAAGTGTCGGATCTGCCAACAAACATAGATAAATATTCTGTTTCAAGTTTGTCTATTTCGTTAAGCATAATTTTAAGAGCATCACCAGATGGTAAGTTGTCATTATCGGCTTCTCCAACTAAAAGAGCAGCTCTGTCATCTCGCAATATTGTTATTCTATCGGCAAGTTCTTTTGCTTGTTCCTCGGGCGTTTTTTTAACTAAATTTGGTTTTAAAATAGGCACTCTTCTAATTATTGTGTCATAAATTTCTTCTTTATAAACAGTGTCATAAGTTACTTTATATGATTTATCACTTGAAACAAAATTAAATGATAAATTTTGAGAATGGTCGTCGTTTAAACCCGATAGGTTGAGGTCTAATTGTTCGTATTGATATTTTTCAGAGGAGTTGTTATAAGCAATTGGAAAACCGTCTTTTGTTAACGAAAGTGGTAAAAATAAATTCTCGGAACAACCTATTACATAGGTGTTTAAAGTGTCAATTACAGGATAGGATAAAAAAGAAACATCTGAAATATTCCAAAACGTTTCATTTTGTTTAATCATATTATTTAAAGCTCCTAAATATTTGTCGGTAAAATCGGCAAAAGGTCCTTTGTTTTGAATGATTTTTTCTACTTGAACAACAATGATAATCTTTGTTTTGGGCAAAGAATAAATAAAATTGTTTTGAAGATTTGATGTTAAATAATTAATGTTTTGAACATCAATTATTTCTTTTGATGAATTACATGAAAAAAGCAATAATATTGCAAAGAATATTGGAATAAGTTTACGCATTTTTGAAAAATTTAATAATTTCAATAATAAAAATAGTTACAAAGCTAAGTATTATAAATAAAAGAACTACAATAACAGAGTTTATTGCACGTTTACTTTGAATTTCGGGGTAATCTGAAAAACCTTGAACAATAATTACCGGTGATTGGTAAGTTGCTATGTTTGATAGTTTATATTTTTCCATTTCAAGATAAACAACGCTTATAAGGCTGTTAAAATCTGCAAAAATCAGTTCATTTGAAGATAGTAATTTGTTATTTAAAGAATCAAGCTCGGATATCCGGTTGTTTATTATTAACAATGCTTGTTTTTTGTATTCGTTTTGTTCTTTAAATCTTAAAAAAACATATGGATTTTGATTGCAATAATTTACAATTGCATCTTGAAGTTTGCTTAAAATAGTAATATCATAAACTTCAACATTTATTGTAATATTTTGAGGATCTGCATTTGGAAGGTTATCATTTCGTAAAATAGTTACTTCAATGCTTTTTATTATTTCGGGAGTTTCAATTAATAATTGATTTTTTATAAAATCATTGTTATGCTTGTTTATTTTGTTGCTCAAAAATTCCAGAATAGCTACTATTGGCTGTAAGTCAGTGCTATAAAAGTCAGTGCTTTTTTCATATTCTAAGCTGCTTGAAATTACCATTTGTGCTTGAAAATATGGTTTAGTTGCAAAATATTTATATACACCACCAAAAATTCCGAGTGCAAAAAAAATAATTAGTAGTAAAAGGTGTTTTTTAATAAAACGAGCAATTTTTTTTGCTAATTCATTTAAATCAATCTCATCATTTAACTTTGTCATGTTTGTAATTTGTATTTTATTTGCAAAATAAAAATTTTTCTTTGTTAAAAAAAAATGTAGTATGGAAAATACAGAAAAAGCTTTTGAATTTTGTTTGCCCACTGGTGAAAATAAGGATTATTGTTTAAAAGATTACTTTGGGAAATGGGTTGTTCTTTATTTTTATCCTAAAGATAACACATCAGGTTGCACAAAAGAAGCAATTGATTTTACCGAAAAAAAATACGATTTTGCCGAAAAAAATGCCGAGATAATTGGTATTAGTCCTGATAAGCAAGAATCACATGCTAAATTTATTGTTAAACATAATCTCGGAATAATTCTTTTAAGTGATACAGACAAAGAGGTGATGAAAGCCTACGGAGCTTGGGGAATGAAAAAAAATTACGGTAAAGAATATGAGGGGGTTATTAGATCAACTTTTTTGATTAATCCCGAAGGAAATATCGTTTATAGCTGGAAAAATGTTAAAGTTCAACAAAAAAGAAAAGCCGGAATTGTAAAACATGCTGATATTGTTTTTGAAAAACTTGTTGAGTTACAAAAATAATTTGAAGAAAAAATCACAACAATTAAACTTACATATTATGAAAAAAATAGCAATTTTAGTCTTGCTTTCGCTCATTTCCTTTTCATTTTGGGCTCAAAATAATAAATCTATCGTACCAATAATTACTCAAACATCAGATTATATTCAATTGATAGAACAAAATTATGAAAAACAAATTGTGCTCATTCAGTACGATGTTATTATTAGCGAAAAAGAAGTATTTAGACAATTATTTGCAAATGCTCAATATGGGATAATTGTTGTGCCTGACGATAACTTGTCAGATGTTAATATTGAAGTTCAGCAAGTAATTGATAATGAATGGGTTACAATTGAAGATGATTTGACTGCCGAAGGAGTTGCTATGGTGTATTTTACTCCTACTGAAACCGGTGTTTATCGTTTTTTTATTACTTCAACTCATTTAGTTGATAATGATTTTGGTTTTTATAGTTTAATAATATTCAGATAATGGAAAATATAAAAGAACTTTCTATTAAAGAAATAACTGAATTTGTTAAAAGTATAAATGATAAACCTTTTAGAGCAAAACAAATTTATGAGTGGCTTTGGAAAAAAAATGTTTCTTCATTTGATGAAATGAAAAATATTCCAAAAAAGATTATCGATGTTTTAAAATCAACTTATGAAATTAAATTAATAAAAATAACTTATTCGGTAAAAAGCATAATAGACTATAGTAGTAAATTTGCATTTATAACTCATGATAAGCTGTTTGTGGAGGGTGTTTTAATACCTTCGGGGGCTAATAGCAGGGTTACAGCATGTATATCAACTCAAGTTGGTTGTTCGTTAGGTTGTAAATTTTGTGCTACCGGAACCATGGGTTTAACTCGTAATTTAACTGCAGCGGAAATTTATGAGCAGGTTTTTTTATTAAATATTGAAGCTGAAAAATTATACCAACGCAAATTAACAAATATTGTAGTTATGGGCATGGGCGAACCATTGTTGAACTATGATAATTTATTGCGTGCCTTAGATTTTGTAACAAGCGAAAATGGGCTTTCTATGTCGGCGTCTCGCATAACTGTTTCTACGGTTGGGTTGGTGAAGCAGATTAAAAAACTTGCAGAAGATGAGCCTAAATTTAATTTAGCAGTGTCGTTACATACAGCAAGAAACGAACAACGGAGCGAGATAATGCCTGTAAATGTTCATAATTCTATCCCTGAATTGATTTCAGCACTTAAATATTTTAATAACAAAACCGGTAAACGCATTACGTTTGAATATTTGTTAATTGATGGTATTACCGATACAAAAGAAGATGCCGTTGCATTGGCCGAATTTTGTAAAAATTTTCCGTCTAAAATTAATTTAATTGAATTTAACCCTGTTCAGCATATTAATTACAAAACATCTATACCTTATAATACTTTGTATTTTAAAGAGTTTTTAGAAAACAAAAATTTAGTTGTAACTGTAAGAAAAAGTAAAGGTCAAGATATTAATGCAGCATGCGGACAATTAGCACTAATAAAACAAGATAAATAATTGATTTATTTTGAAAATTTTACGCCAATAACTAAAATATCGTCCACTTGTTTAATTTTTCCTCTCCAAGCTAAATGCTTTTCTAAAAGTATTTCTTTTTGTTTTTCAGGATTTAAATGAGACGATTGAGTTAAAAGAGAAATAAAATTAGCACTTCCAAATTTTGACTTGTTTTTGTAGCCCATTTGTTTATGGTATCCGTCTGAGGATAAATAAATGTTGTCTTCAGCTTTTAGGTCAAATTCTGTTGTAGAAAATTTATCATCAAAACTTGTATAATAACCACCAATGGATAAATTATCACCTTTAAGCACAATAGGCTCATCTTTGCGTATAACGATAAAATGTTGGTTAGCACCCGAAAATTTCATTCTTCCTGTGTTTAAATTTATCGAACATAAGCTGATGTCAAAGCTATCATCAATTTCTTTTATTTTTTGTTCACCAATATTATTATGATACTTTAATCTTATGTCTTCAATTAGTTCAGCAGGTTGTTTTATAATATCAGGGTTTTTGTCTAAAGTTTCAGAAATAATTGATTCTATTAAAAATGATAAAAAAGTTGCACTTACGTTGCGTCCTGTTGTGTCAATTAAACCCCAAAGCCAAATATCATCAATTACGATTGAAATATAAAAATCGCCGGAAACAATTTCTTTAGGTATGTTTAATATAAACATATCTTCAAAGGGGAAGTTTTGAATAGATGATAAAAGAGCATTTTGAATTTTAAGAGAATAACTAATGCTTGAATGAATATTACTTTGTTTTTCTTCTAAGATGTTTTTTTGTATTGCTGTTTGCTTACGTAAAACATTTAATTGTTTGTTTTTTATATTTATTTCTTGTCGTTGGCTTTTAAGTTCATCGTTTAAATCTTCAACAATACTTGAAGATATATTTAGTTCTTCAATCTTTTCGTCAAGCTCGATATTTTTAGATTCTAATTCGTTTTTTTGTTTATAAACTTCTTGTGTGCGTACTTCTATAATGTTTTCAAGATTTTTATTTAATATTTCTAAGTTCCAATAAAAAGTGTAATTGTCAACAATTGTAGATATTTGAGGCACAAGCATTTCCATTATATCAGCTTTTTCTCTTAAGTTCTGCTTTTCTGTATAGGAAACATGTAAAAGAGCTTTAATTTTGTTTGATTGAGAAACCGGAATTATTAAAGAATCTCTTTTATTTATAATAGACAAATTTTTAGATGCGTTTTCAATGTCTTCTTCTGTTATGGAAGATGGGAAATTTTTCTCTAAATTTCCACATATATATTCTTCTTTTGTTTTTATACATTCGCAAATCCAAATTTCTTTTTTTATCAAAAATTCTATTTTATCTGCTTGTAAAAATTCATCAAAAACTTTCATAGATGCTTGTAAATCAAAAGATTGAAGTTTTACTAATTCGGATTGAATTTGAGCGTATTTTTGATATTTGTTTGCAAGTTTATTAACCCTTGTAGATGTTTTTGAGTATTTAAGGGAAATCATGATACTGCTTCCAATAAAAAGCAGTAATAGACCGTAACTTCCAAAATATCCGGTATTAATAACATTTGTATTATAGAGCATGTCATTTATAGCCGAAACATTTAAAGCAAGCAAACCAAAAAATGAAAAAATTATGTACGGAACTTTTTTAATTAGTCCGTTAATAGAAAAGACAAGGAGTGCTAAAAATGCCGGTTCTCCCCAAATCATAAATGATATTAGTGTTTTTGAAAATATGTATGAAGGAGTAAATAAGACAATTAGCGAATAAATTGCTGATAAACCAATAATAGTATAAATGATATATTTGTTAAAAATTTTATATTCTTTATACGATGACCAGATAAAAAGTGAAAAGAAAAACAGTCGCCCATAATTACTAAAAAAGTCTATCTTTTTCACCAATTCCCAAGATATTGAAGGGAAATAACGTATTAGAATCATTTCGCCATTTACAAGTTCAAATGCGATAAAGATAATAATTGCAAGACTTAAAAATATATAGGATAAATCTTTTTGTCTGAAAAAGAATAAGAAAAAGAAGTAAAGAGCGAATATTGTTTCAGCTCCAATAATAAAAAAAGAAATTAAAAGATGTTTTGTAGTGTGAGCTTGAACGTCGTTGGTTTTTCCGAAAAATATTTTTTCCTGCAAACCTCCGGCTCCATGGTAAAAATTACTAACCTGAATCACAATTTCGATAGTGTCGCTGTTTGAAAAAAAATTTATTTCGTTAATCAAGGGTTTTGGCGTAGAATTTTGTCGGCTTGTTCCAACAGTTCCAACTTCAATTTTGAAATCGCCGTCAATCCAAACTTTGTAAGATGTTAAAACTTGGTGAAATTGAATTGTGTATGCACCTTTAGGGGCTAAAATTTTCATTTTATAAGTTCCATATCCATAATGTTTAACAGGTTTATTATTATATAAATAGCTGTTCCAATCACCATTAACTCTAATAAAATTATCTTCTTTAGGCTGTCTGTTCCGTAAATCATCAGGAGTAAGTAATTCGTTCCAATAAAATTCCCAACTTCCGGCAACCAAATATGCTTTATTAAATTCTGCATCATGCAAATCTAATATTCCATTTTCTACTATTTGCGAAAAAGATAGTAGAGGAAATAGGAGGAAGATAAAAATTATAATATGTTTATTATATAGATTCATGTAAATATTTAAAACTTAACACCCACAACGCTAACGTCATCTAATTGATAATGAGAACCTTTCCATTTGTAAAATTCGTCATACAAAAATTGTTTTTGTTCGGCTAAAGGTAAATTTGAAATTTTTAAAATTAGTTTTTTGAAATTTGAAGTATAATATTTTTCTAATTTTTCGGAACTAAATTGATCAACAAATCCATCAGAATTAAGATAAATAATGTCATTTGGTAAAATTTTAATTGAGCTTTTAGAAAATGAAAATTCAAATCCTTCTACATAACTACCTATGGGCATTCTATTGCCTTTTAGGGTTGTTAATTCATTATTTCTTATTATGTATAATGAATTGTAAGCTCCTGCAAATTCAAGTGTTTTATTTTCTGTATTGTAAACACATAAGCCCAAATCTAAGCCATCTTTTAAATCATGCTCTTCGTTTGACAAACCTTTTTTTACTCGGTTTCTTAATTCATTCAAAACTTCTGCTGGATTTATAAAATTATTTAAGTTTTTCTGTTCGTAAATAATGTTGTCAAGATTTCTGTTTGAAAAAATACTCATTAAAGAACCCGGTACTCCGTGTCCGGTACAATCGCCTAACCCAAAAATTGCAAGGTTGTCTATTTTTTTTGCAAAAAAGAAGTCTCCACTTAAAATATCTTTTGCAATATCTAAATGAAAAAATTCTTTAAACGGAAGATTTTTTTGGTCTTCATTTAAATTTAATATTTTTAATATTGTTTTAGCATATCTAATATTAGATTGAATTAATTTATTTTGCTTTAAAATAATTTCTTTTTGAGATTTCATTTGTTCTGTTTGCTCTTCAAGTGATTTTGATTGAGTGTCAAGTTCTTCTATTTGAGCTTGTAATTCGTTATTTATCTCATTTTGAATAGCGTATTGTTCTTCTAAAAGTTGAACTTTTTCATCTAATTGCTGGTTTTTGAAATCGAGTTCTTCTTTTTGTTGTACTACTTCGTGGGTTCTTTCTTTAACTCCATTTTCTAAAACAGTATTCATTTGCTGCAGTAAAAAGTAATTTAAAGCTGTATTAATTAAACTGTTAAACTGTGATTTTAGTCCTTGAGTAATTTCAATTTGAATTTGAGTTAAATAATTTGTTTTTTTAGCCATATATAAAACTGAAATAACTCTATCTTCTTTTACTATAGGCAGAATTATCAGGTTTTTGTAGTCAATATTTGGGTTTTTATTTGACAGGGCAATATTCTTTTTGTTATCAATTGCACTTTTTAGCAATGTAATGTCGTATAAATCATTTTTTTGATTCCAATCAACTTTTTGTTTTAAATATTCAAATCCAATATTTTTTTCTACTATTAAATAGGCTTCAAATTCATTATTTTCGACAGTAAAAAGGATTGTTTTTTCAATTCCTGTAACCTCATTTACTGCATTTAAGGAAGCCGGTAAATCATACGAGGGCGTGGTTAAAAGAGCCTTTTTTAAATCGTTTTCAAGTTTTTCTCTTTCAGATAATTCTTCGTCTTGCTTTTGAAGTTTTGCATTTCTAACAGAAATTAAAATAGCCTGCGATAAAGTAAACAGAAAAACTCCTAATCCGGTAGAATAAAACGTTTTTAATATATTAAACTCAAACAGAGAATCGTTAATAGCCGATATAATAATTATCAGTAAGCCAACAAATGACAAAAACATGTTCTTGTCTTCCATTGATGCTCTATATGTAACAAAAAGCTCATAAATTAATGTAATTAATGAAAATACAATCATTACAATTAGAATTTGTGAATATATCCGCATTGGTGTTACAATAACAAATATTGACATAACAACAGCAAAAATGATTGAAGCATTTTTTACGATTTTAGAAAAATATTTTTTTGTAAAACTTTCAATCAAAACTACAAACATTAGAGTACGCATAAACATGCTAACGTAAAATAGTTTAGAGGCAAATTCCCAGTTTGCTCCGGTAAAAACCCGCATAAAAACTAATTCGCGATCTAATGAAATAGATATTATTTCGGTAATTAGAAATAATGCAAAATACAGATTAGATTTATTTTGTTTTTGATAAAGAAATAAAACAAAATAAAAAAACATCATAAATGTTAACGCCCCTATTATAAATACATCGTAAAGCAGGTTTGTGTAGGCATATTGTACAATTGATCGAGGTGTGCCAAATTTTAAAGGTCTTAAAATTCCGGCTTTTTTATGTGAAAAATTTGCAACTTGAATAGTTAATTCTATAGTGTCGTTAGTGGAATAAAACGAAAATTCTTTGGTTAACCTGTTGGATTGATATTCTTTTTTTGTTTTAGCTACTTTGCCTATTGATAGAGCTAAACTGTCGTTAATATAAATATTACAGGATAAAAAAATACGTTTAAATTTAAAGGAATAAAATTCATTTGCCGGTGCAATAATTTTAGTGTGATATGTTGCATAGCCCTGCGGAGGTAAATTTTTGCCATTAATTTTGTAATTTGTCCATTGGTTTGGAATTTCAACAGTTAATGGAATTAAGTTTGTATTTTTTATTTGTTGAGGTGTAAGTAGTGTGTCCCAATAAAAATCCCAATTCCCTTTTATGTTATAAACATTAAAGTCATTAAATTCTTTTTGAGATAAATCATAAACATTGCCTGTAGTTCCATTCGAATCAGAAACCGGATCGCATGAAACAACAAAAAATAAAAAAAACAACATAACGTAGGGTGTTTTCCTTAAAATATCTATTTTTGGCACAAAATTCATATAAATAATACATTCCAAAAGTACAAAACAAATGGGAAATAAAAAAATAAAATCACCAGATGTTTCTTTACAGTTTGATAATGACAACTTTTTTAATGTTATACTGAAAAAATACCCGCTTTTTATTCTTCTTTTAAGCTCGTTAATAATTTCATTTATAGTTTTTCAGAACTTTTTTTTCGGCGATTTTTTATATTTTTTCAAAGATATTGGTAGTGATTCCATAAATATAACTTTGCCAAACTTTATTGAGGGACAAAAACTTAGCCAAACTGAAGGATATTTTAAATTTTGGTCATTTTATTCGGGCATGGGAGGTCCAACCGGTAACTCTGTTTCCCCCGATCCATTTATTTTTATTACTAAAATACTAAGGGGTTTATTTGGTTCGGATCTTCTGTTTTACAGGATTTTTTTAATTTATTTTTTGTATATTTTACCTGCCGGAATTGTGGCTTTTTATTTTTTTCGAACTGTTGGTATATCTGAAATATCTGCAATAATAGGAGCTTTATTATTTGAATTTTCAGGCTATATGATTATAGGTTCTCAATGGGGACACGCTTATAAAATATTTTATTTTATGTTTTACATCTTTTCGTTTGAACAAATACTTGTTAAACAAAGATGGTATTTTTTTCCTATTGCTGTTTTTTTACAAGCATCAAATATGTTTTTGTTAGCTGCAAATTCAATCTTTTTATTAACTTATTCTGCAATAAGATATTTTGATAATAATAATACATTTAAAGGCTATTTTGTTCTGCTTGCTAAAATGGTTGGTTTTGGAGTGTTGGGTGTTGCAATGAATGCTCCAAGAGCTTGGTCTAATTTTTTAAAAATGTATATGAGCCCAAGAGTTGTTGGAGATGTTTCTCAAGGTCATAATTTAATGCAAACCCCTGAGCAGATAGACGGTTCACTCAGACGAATAACAACTATTTTGCGGTTTTTTGCAAACGACATAATGGGCTCAGGAAGCAACTTTAAAGGTTGGTATAATTATCTCGAAGCACCAATTTTTTATATAGGTTTGCTGCCCTTATTATTGTTATCATCTTTTTTTTCATTCTATAAAAAAAGAAAAAATATTATTTATGGTGCTTTTTTATCTTTTTGGTTATTAGTTGCTTTTGTTCCTATTTTACGTCATGCTGTTAATTTTTTTGTTGGAAATTATTTTAAAAATACCATTGATATTTTTGTGCCGTTTACTATTCTTTTTGTTGGAATTTTTGCACTCGATAACTTTTTGAAACTAAAAAAAATAAATCCGCTTTTCCCAGTTGTTTCAGCTGGAGTATTATTAGTGTTTTTGCATTTTCCCTATTTTGATTTTGTTGATCAGTATGTTGATTTTAACTTGAAAATAGTTATAAGCGTTTTTATAGTTTTATATGCTTTACTGATGTACTTGTTAAGTAATAAAAAAAATGTTTCTGTTGTAAAATATGTTTTATTACTTCTTGTGATTTTTGAGCTGTCGTATTTGTTGTATCCTTCTGTAAATAAGCGTGATGTGTATTTAAAAAATGAAATAATAGCGGACGATGGCGGATATTCTGATCACACAATTGATGCATTAAATTTCATTAAATCAACCGATTCAACTTTATTTTATCGAGTAGAAAAAGATTACTCTTCGGGCAATTCAATGCACGGAAGCCTTAACGATGCCAAAGCTCAAGGGTATTTTGGCACAACATCTTATAGCTCTTTTAATCAAATTAATTATATCAATTTTTTACAAGAAATGGCGGTAATTAAAAAAGGTAGCGAAGCTCAAACTAGGTGGTCGCCGGGTGTTAGAGGTATTCCTTTGATGATGACTTTTGTTTCGGTGAAATATTTTATTACTAAAGATTTTGATAATCAGCTCCAAAAAAATGGCTTTGATAGTATTGCAAATTTTGATGATTTACTTTTATTAAAAAACCGGTATTTTTTACCTCTTGGTTTTATGTATGATGCTTATATTTTATTTGATGATTTTACTAAATTATCGCCTTTTAAAAAGCAACAGGTTTTATTAAAAGCTGTGGTTTTAGACGAAGAATACAGAAAAGGGAATTTATCTGTTTTAGACACTAATACATTGGTTGATGTAAAATTATTCAGTTTGCAGGCTTATGCAAAGTTAATTGACACTTTAAACACCAATACGTTTAATATTACCAGTTTTAAACACAAAACTATTAAAGGAAATATATCGGTTAATAAAAATGGAATGTTGTTTTTTTCAATTCCATACAGTAAGGGTTGGAAAATTATTGTTAACGGAAAATCTGTTAATCCGATTAAATCAAATATTGGTTTTATGTCAATTTATTTAGAACAAGGACAATATGATTTAATTTTAAAATATAGATCTCCCAATTTAACACTAACTATTTTTATTGCTGTTATTGCTCTGATTTTAACATCAATAATTTTTTATATAATTTTTAGGATTCAAAAAGAAAGAAAAATCCAATAAATTTGTAAATTTGCGGATTGTAAACTACTTATGAATCGGTAATATTTTGAAGAAAAAATTTTTCACAAATCTAATATTTCTTGTAACACTAAATTTGATAGTAAAACCTTTTTGGGTTTTAGGAATCGATAGAGTAGTACAAAACAATGTGGGCTCATCAGATTACGGGATTTATTTTTCACTCTTCAATCTATCAATTCTTTTTAATATAATATTAGATTTTGGCTTAACTAATTTCAATAATCGAAATATTGCCCAACATAAACAACTTCTTCCAAAATATTTTTCAAATATTGTAGTGTTAAAGTTTTTATTATCAGTGTTTTACGCTATAATAACTATTGCATTGGGAATATTATGGGGCTATAATTTTGCAGAATTTAAAATTTTATTATTGCTAATTTTTAATCAGTTTTTACTGTCTTTTATAATGTATCTACGATCAAATATTTCCGGATTACATTTTTTTAAAACCGATAGTTTAATTTCGGTATTAGATAGGTTTTTAATGATTGGGATAATCGGTTTTTTGCTTTGGTCAAAACAAATTGAAAAAAATTTTAAAATTGAATGGTTCGTTATTGCTCAAACAATTGCTTATTCGGTTACAGCACTTTCAGCATTTATAATAGTTCTAAAACATGCTAAAGTTTTTAAAATTAAAGTTAATAAACCATTTTTAATTTCAACATTAAAACACACATTACCTTATGCTCTTTTGGTATTGTTAATGTCTTTTTATAATCGTTTTGATGCGGTGTTAATTGTAAAATTAATACCCGATGGAAAAATTCAATCCGGAATTTATGCCCAGTCGTTTAGATTGTTAGATGCAGTTTCGCAGTTCTCTTTATTATTTGCAACATTATTGCTTCCTATCTTTTCAAAAATGATAAAAAACAAGGAAAATGTTTCAGATTTAGTAAACTTTTCGTTTTTTTTATTGATTGCACCGGCAATAATATTTGCTGTTTCTTCTGTTTATTACAACGAAGAAATAATATCTTTACTTTATAAAGATCACACTGATATTTCGGCCAGAGTATTTTCTGTTTTAATAACTGCTTTTATACCTATTTCAACAACATATATTTTTGGTACATTGTTAACTGCAAACGGTAGTTTAAAGCAGCTTAATATTATAGCTTTTTCCGGAGTTGTTGCAAATTTAACTCTAAATTTAATTTTAATACCCATAAGTCAAGCAAGAGGAGCTGCTATTTCGGCCTTAATTACTCAATCATTTACAGCTATTTTACAAATAGGTTTGGCAATTCACATGTTTAAAATTAAATTTTCGTTGAAAAAAATTCTTTCAATTGTAATTTTTCTTATAGTATTTATTGGCTCGGTGCATTTTATTCATATAATAGATGTTAAATGGAGTTTGAGATTTTTAGCGAGTTTAATTAGTGGGGTTATTCTTGCTTTTTTGCTGCGCCTTATGAGCATTAAAACAATTTTTAATTTATTAAAAGGCTACGAAAAGTAAAATTTTCAAAAAAAAATTATATTTTTATTGAAAATTTTTAGCATGACAATTGTAGATGCAAAAACAAAAAAAAGCATTAAAACAATGCCCCAAAAGGTGAAATTGCAGAAAAATAATAACACCTTATCGATTGGAATACCAAAAGAAACATCGGTTGACGAAAAAAGAGTGCCCTTAACTCCTGATGATATTATTGCCATAAAAAATGCAGGATTTGAAGTGTTGCTTGAAAAAGGAGCCGGATTAAAATCAAATTTTACAGATTTAGAGTACTCAGAAGCAGGTGCTAAAATTGTTAATAATCGCGAAAAAATTTACAAAGAAGCCTTTATTATTGTCAAAATTTCGCCGTTAACGCTCGAAGAAATTGATTTAATATCGCCCGAAAAAATTGTTTTTTCCGCATTAAATTTATCTACACAAAGTTCGCTTAGACTTCAAAAACTTCAAGAAAAAAAAATTACGGCAATAGCTTATGAATTATATAATGATGAGTTAGATTTTAATCCTTTTTTGCATGTAATAGGGCAAATAAATGGTAGTTCTGCAATAATGATTGCTTCGGAATTATTGTCAAATTCTACCGGTGGGAAAGGTGTAATGCTTGGTGGATTAACCGGAATGCCGCCCACAGAAATTGTTGTTTTGGGAACAAGTATTTCGGCCGAATATGCAATTAGAATTGCTTTAGGATTGGGGGCAACTGTTAAGGTTTTTGATAATTCGATGTTGAATTTTATAAAATTTCATAATACATTTGGTCAACACTTATTTACATCAACAATTACTTATAGCCATTTAAAAAAAGCAGTTGCAACTGCCGACGTAATTATCAATACTTTAGATAAAAAGCCCGGAAAAAGTTTTTTAATTACAGAAGAAATGCTTTTTTTGATGAAAGAGGGTAGTGTTATTATCGACCTTAAAATTGATGCAGGTTCAATAGTTGAAACTTCTGAAATTACTACTTTTGATAACCCAACTTTTATAAAACATGGTGTAATTCATTATTGTGTTCCAAATTTGGCTTCGCGAGTAGCTCAAACTTCTTCTACGGCAATTAGCAATCTTTTGTCTAATATTTTATTGAAAATTTTAGAACAGGGGAGTATAATTCCGCTTTTACAGTTTGAATACGAACTGCGTAATGCTACATATTTATTCAAAGGAATTTCAACAAACAGGCTTGTTTCAAATACGTTAAATTTAAATTATACTGATATTAATTTAATTATCCACGTTTTTTAAAAAATATAAGCTATGAAAAAAACAGTATTTACAACTTTATTTGTTTTGCTTGCAGCAATGTTGTTTGCACAACAAAATTCATCATTAACATGGTTTGGCTTAGGACTAAAGGGTGGTTATGGAACTTCTTTTTTGTTTAATAAAGCATCTGTTGACGATGCAAAAGTAACTTACGCTTATTATTCCCCTTCTTACTTTTTTGGAGGAGATTTTGGTTTGGTTTTTGGCGATTATATTGGCGTATCTGTTGAATATACTTTTAATAATTTTTCGCAGGCTTACGATGTGCAAGGTGCCGAAAATTTTAAAAGAATAATTTCTTGTAAATCAAACGATTTAGGTTTCTTACTTAATCTTCAGGCTGAAACTGGTTTTTACTTTGATATTGGTCCAAAATTTTCGACATTAAAAACGGCTATGCTTTCTACAACAAGCAGTGTTGGAACTATAGAAATGGATAGAACTAACAAATTTAGACCTGAATTTTCAAGTATTGTTTTGGGTGTAGGATTAAAACCTTTGATAACACAATCTTTTGAAATAAAAATAGGTGTACGTGGTGTTTATACTTTTTCGAATATTGTGAATACACCAGGTTACATTATTGCTGCCGATGATAATGTTTTGTATATGCCAAATTATTCCGAAGAAAAAACAAATCCTATTCAGTTGATGTTAACTACAGAGTTTACTTTAGTTTTTGGGAAATTTGGAAAAGCAAGGTGTGGAAAAAACCGCTTTATGTTTAATTTTTAATAATTTGATTTGATTAAGTTTAAATAGTGATGAAATGGAATTTTCTATAGAAGACCTGATGGAGTAGCACAAACTCCTGTTACGGTTGCAAGTTTCAATCCTTGTTGTAATGGAATTTTCTTTAGAAGATTTGCGAAATAGACGAAGAATACTTTAATAATGGCTGTTTCAATCCTTGTTGTAATGGAATTTTCTTTAGAAG
>JAFGXO010000119.1 GCA_016936595.1 Bacteroidales bacterium
GGATCATTGCCGTCTAAAACAGCTGTTCCGTCACAAGTAGTTTGGTCCGAAGCCGAGGCAACAACTTGGTTATTGGTAATTGTAACCACAACGTCATCAGTACAACCACTATATTCAATTGACCAACTTAAAAGAGTTGAAGAAAGAGGATCAATTCCTGAAATTGTAGCATCAAAATTGGTAGAATTATCAAGCACACCCGAACCGGAAATAATTTGCCAAACGCCGGTTCCGGGGGTTGGATCATTGCCGTCTAAAACAGCTGTACCGTCACAAGTAGTTTGGTCCGAAGCTAAAGCATTAATTGAAAATGAGGATAAAAAATTAGAAGTTGTACCGTTTAGCAAAAAATTAACAAAGGTACCATTGTAATTTCCGATAAAATCAGTGAGTTCAGTAATAGCTGTATTATCCCCCTCAGGAATACCTTGATCAAATTTATAATACGCAACTAAGCCGGTTTCGGCTCCTGTAAGTTCAGAACACATTTCGGCCTGTATTTCGGCTTGAGTTCTTGCAACATTCCATAATGACAATTTCTCCATACTTCCCTCAAAATGAGATGCAGCATGTAACAAGGCACCAATATTACCTATGTATAAATTTCCGCCGGTATTTGTTATTGTTTTTGCAACAGTAATATCTACTTGGCCATTTACATAAAATACTACATTGGTTCCATCATAAGTAATAGCAACGTGTGTCCAAGTGTTTTCGGATATTAAAATTGTGCCTTCTGTACTTCCTATGCCATATTGTCGCAAATATCCGCTACTAACTTCAAACCAGTACCCATTCCACGCCTCAGTGCAAGTACCAACTATCATATTTTCTTTATCAATATCGGAGATATTAATCCAAGCACAATATGTAAAATCACCTGAAGGATCGTAAGTTGTTGTAATATGATCATCAACTCCATCAAAATTCAACGCATTATTAATTTGAGCATTCAAACTAACTGTTCCTGTTAACAACAAGAATAAAAAATAAAATAATTTTTTTTTCATGGGATTTTTTTTTTAATTGTTTTTAATCACAAAATAATAATAAAAAACTTATTTTATTACCAACGTAAAAGTAATATTTTTTTTAAAAATAAAAAATCCATTTGTGTAAAATTCATTTTATTTCTTTAGATATCTTGTTTATCAAGAAATGTAGCCCAATTATACGCAATTCTTTTACTTTTCCAATCATCATTATTATAAGCATAACTTACAATAAGCGGTAAAACAGTAGTAGCTTCGGCATAAACCATTTGTTCAAAAGTAGTATCAACTTTACCCCATGAAGAAGCTTCTTTTAGAGTAGAACTTGAACAAGCTCCATCTCTAACATCAGCAACAGTAATTTGAACAGTATATTTATGCATAGGAACTTCTTTCCCTAAAATTTCGGCACAAACAACAGTATCTTGAGCAAAATTTTTAGGCACTCCCCCGCCAATCATCATCAATCCAGAAGTTTCAGCATTCATTTTAATTAAAGTAAGCTCATAAAAATCTTTTATAGAATCAATAGTAATATGATTTTTAGGATTATTAACTCTATGAACTACCAAACCGAAACCTGCACTGCTATCGGTAAAAGCAGGACAAAAAATAGGCACATTGTGCTCAAAAGCAGTTTGAACAAGAGAATCTTTTTTTACTGAATTTTTAGTAAGATAACGCCCCATTTCGCGAATAAATTCACGTGAAGAATAAGCTTTCAGCTCTAAAGAATCAGCAATTTCGGCAATAGTTTTATCGCAAACCTGAAGTTCTTCTTCGTTAATAAAAGTATCATAAATACGATCAATCATTAAATCGCGCATTGTGTTATCATTAACAAATTGATTTCCTCTGTAATGTTTAAAACCCAGAGCTTCAAAAAAATCCATATCTACAATAGATGCACCGGTAGCAACAATAACGTCAATCATTCCTTCTTTAACCATATCAACATAAACTTGCATACACCCTGCTGCACTTGTGCTTCCGGCAAGAGTTAAAATATTTGTTGATGTTTGATCGTTTAAAGCTCTCATAAAAATATCTGTAGCGTTTGCAATTTCACGAGACGAAAACGACATTTGACGCATAGAATCTATAATTTGAGTAGGGTTAAAACTTTTTATATCAATATGTTTGATAGTATCTTTTAAAAAATCTTCTTTTTTCATTATATTTAAGAGTTAATTATTAAATTATTGAGTTTGCAAATTAGAACAAAATTATTGGGGCAAAAATTAATTAGATAAAAATTTAGTAAATTTCATACTTAAGGTTTTATAGATAAATTTTGCTGCCAAAAAATCAGGAGCTTTATTATTTTCATTCGGACAAAGCTCAACAACATCAAATCCCACAAGATTTTTTTGTTTAATAACCTCTTCCATTAAATTAATAACATCATACCAAAGCAAGCCGCCGGGTTCAGGCGTTCCTGTTGAAGGCATAATTGATGGGTCTAATCCGTCCAAATCAAAAGTCAGATAAACATTTTCGGTTAATAAATCAACAACATTATTTATCCAATTTTCATTTTTTTGAATTGATGAAGCAAAAAAAACTCGTTTTTTATCAACATTAACAAGTTCGCAACTATCCATGCTTCTAATTCCAACCTGAACAATTGGAGCAAACTCTTTAGCACGAGCCATAACGCATGCATGATTATGATTTGAGCCAAGATATTCATTTCTTAAATCTGTGTGAGCATCAATTTGCAGTATTGTAAGATTATCAAATTTTTCGGCAAAAGCTTTAATAGCTCCAATACTTACAGAATGTTCGCCCCCTAAAGAAACAACAAATTTATTATCAGACAATAATTTTTTAGTACGCTCATAAACTACTTTACTCATGCTTTCAGGAGAATTATTAATCGATACTGGCTCAACTGTATGAATACCTAAAGTGTAAGGTTCAAAATCGGTTTCAATATCGTACAACTCCATGTTTTCAGAAGCCTCTAAGATAGCATTGGGGCCTAAATTAGCCCCTTTAATCCAAGTACTTGTACCATCGTAAGGAATTGGCAGAACCACAATTTTTGAATTATTATAATCACAAAAATCGGGCTCTAAACCTCCAAAATTTTTCATAGAATTGGTATAAAAAAGTTAGTAAAACAAATAGCAACAAGAGCAGTTCCATGTTTTTTTGTTGGCACAAATGATTTTGTCATTAATTTGATGTCTCTAATATCATATTCATCTGAAAAACCATTATAATAAAGCTCATCAAGACTAAGTTTTAAAAGCGATTCGATTTCAGGAACAGTGTAATTTCCATTATGTTCGCATACCAACCCACCGTGTTTTTTATTTTGCTTATCGTATAACCAACCGTAAATAATTCCGGCAGAAACGTTTTCGCCTTTGTTTCCGTGAGCGGCAGCCATTATAACTTCCATTACTTCACCATGCTTAATTTGGTAAGGATTTTGGATTTCTGTTGCAATTGCAGGCATAATAGAAGAATAAGTCATAATATTTGCTCTTTCTATTCCTGCTTGTTTTAATGCTAAATGGTAAGATCCAGCATGAATTGTTATATCACTTTCCCCGATTCCGTTTACTGTATAAAATTCACGAGGAATACGATTACCTACTACGAGCCCTTTTTGTCCGTCAACAAGCTCGATTTTCTCAGGTGAATCGATAACCGATTGAAATAATTTGTTTTCCACCATTGATAAAATTTGTTTGCATATAGTTATTTAATAGATTTATTTAAAATTGCAAGTTATATTTTTAAAGATAATAAATATAAACCACAATAAAAATTCTCAAAAGAATATTTTTTTCAAAAAAAAATAATAATATTATTTTAAAAGCGATTGGTTTTACGAAAATGAGAAAAAACAACGTTGTGATTTTTCAAAAAACTGGAGGTTTAAGTTTGCAATATTAAGAGTGTGCAAACTATTTTACTGCGTTATAAAATTTCCTAAAAGATTCAGGTAAGAGTTAAAAAATGAACGGTGTAAATATAAATACAAAAACGCAACAATAGAATAAGAAAATACTAAAATAAAAACACTTATATTAAACAAAAATACAATAAAAATTAAAACAAATAAAATAAAAATATAACTGCAGATAGATAACTTCTTTGCTAAAAGAGTTACAAATCCACTCCTGAGACTATCATTTATAAATTGCATTTTCAAAACCAAGCATAAAATGTTTTAATTTGAGCGGCAAAAATAGTTTTTTTTTAAAAAAAAAGAATAAAAGTTTTTATCAGACAAAAAAACATCAACAAAAAAAAATATATACGTCTAATTTAATGCACTTTGCAAGATAATTAACGAGATAATTTTTTTGATAATTCAATAATATGGTTTAAATATTTTTGATCAAAACCTAATTTTTCGGCAATTTTAAGACAAATTTCGTACTCTTTTTCTGCAATATCATCATCAATCATCGACATTAAAACAGCCTCTGATAATTGCTCTTCTCTCTCGATATTATTTAACGGAATAATAAATTCTAAACTTTCGGCTTTGTCGAGTAATTCATTAACATCTGGTTCACTTAAGCCATATTCTAAAGCTCTATCTTTAAGCAATTCTAATTCTTGGTCTGTAATTTTACCATCAGATGCAGCAACAGCTACAATGTTAGCAAAATGTTCAAGTTTTATTTTTTTTTCCCCCATTTTTTTATTTTTAAAAACAATACAAAGTTAAAATAAAAACTAACAAATATAAAGCCTATAAATAATTCATTTCCTTGTTTTTCACAAAAGGCTCAATCGCACGGTTGTAAATACCTTGTACAAAGGCAATTGTCATTCCATAATTTGTAACAGGAACACCGGCTTCTATGGCGGGAATTAACCTGTTTTTTAATTGTTTTTCGGTTATCATACATCCTCCACATTGAATAACCAATGAATAATCTATAATTTTTTTTGGCAAATTATCAAGCCCCGAAACTACCTCAAAATTAAGTTTTTTACCTGTATAGTTACTAATCCATCGCGGAATTTTTGTTCTTCCAATGTCTTCGCAAGAAACGTGATGTGTGCAAGATTCCAAAAGCAGCACATTGTTACCATCTTTTAAATCATCAATTCTTGGAGTTCCTTCTAAATATTTTTCAAAATTACCTTTTAAACGAGCTAAAATAACGCTAAATCCGGTTAATGGAATTTCTTTAGGTATTGAAGCATCTGCTTTTAAAAAAATAGAACTATCTGTAATTGCAAGATTGGGTTTAATATTAGTTTTTTTCAAAAAAGCATCAACTTCACGCTCTTTTAAAATTATGACAACTGCATCATTATCAAGCACATCTCTAATTGTTTGAACTTGTGGTAAAATCAATCTTCCGGCTGGAGCTTCTAAATCAATTGGTGTAATTAGCAACACAATATCTCCATAATTGATCAAATCGCCAACCAACGAAGGTTGTTTATAAGCCGATTCAGGAATCGTTTGTTTGATTGCTCTAATAACGTCCTCAAAATTAACAGGTTTTAAAGCCGAAAATTCAATTATATTTGTTTTAAATTCAGCTTCAATTTTTATTTTAAATGATAAATCTAAACCACAAATATCTGCTTTATTGTGAATAATAATAAAAGGAGTTTCATATCTTTTAAACTCTTCAACCAATTGATATTCAAAAAATCCAAATGTATTATTTATAATTATTAAAATAGCTAAATCTATTTGCTTAACCGTATCCACAGTTTTATCAATACGTTGTTTTCCTAGCCCTCCAACATCATCAATACCGGCAGTATCTATTAAAATAACAGGTCCAAAACTTGTAATTTCATAAGATTTTTTCACAGGATCAGTAGTTGTTCCTGCAACATCAGAAACAATAGCTGTATGTTGCCCTGTTATACAATTTATGAAGGAACTTTTACCGTTATTTCTGCGACCATAAATCCCAATATGAGGTTTAATTTCTCTTGCCATAATACTTAATTTCAAATCAAAACTTCTTCTTATCTTTTACTTTACAACAGTTCCTTTAACATTAATAACAATATCCATCACCAAATTTGATTTCACAAAAATACTTTCGGTAAAATCACCACCAACATCAAACAATCGAGGATCTAATCCAACATATAAAATAACTTTTTTACCCACTCCAATATTCATATCAGAAATATTGGCAAAAAAACCACTTGGAGTTTTTATTTCTGAAACAACTACAGTAGAATTTCTGTTGTTTTTTATTATATATTTTTGATAAACGGCATCAGTAACTTGTCCAAAATCATTTGTGTCAACAGTTGTAATATTTGTATTATTAATCTCAATAACAAAGTCTTGTGAAAATGTCATATTAGATAAAACTAATAAAAAGACACCTAAGAAAAAAGCTGTTTTTTTCATCGTAATTTGTTTTTAATGTTCTTATTTTTAAAACTATTTTTAATCTAATTATAAAATTTATATTCATTCAAAAAATATTTTTTTTGTAAAAATAGTAAAAAATAATTTAAAAATATTTAGGTTTCTATTATATTTGACGAAATATCTTAAAAGATGTTATCTTAAAATGGAAATACTGTTATTTTGATTTGATTTTAAGCTTTTCTTTAATGAAAATATGCTTTTTTTTAAAATATACAACTTCTTACAATCAGAATATTATTTCGAATTATTGAATTAAAAAAAATATTAACAGATGAAGAAATTAATTTTTATTGTTTTAACTATGCTAATTACAATTTCGAGTTTTTCTCAATCAATTGACCAACAATTAGTACAAGCAGCTTACGACGGAAACGAGCAGAGTGTTATTAATTTATTAAACCAAGGTGCAAACCCTAACGCTTTAGATGCTAATGGATACCCGGCTATTATTTACGCTTGTGCTTATGGATACGAAGGAATTGCTGCGGCTCTTCTTGATAAAAAAGCCACTGTAAACACTAAATACAATGAAGTTTATCCAATTTTTGCGGCAGCACGAAATGATAATACAAATCTTATTCAAATGTTAATTGACAAAGGAGCATATTTAAACGTAAAAGATAATGAAGGATATACAGCTTTAATGATTGCTGCTCAAGAAGGTTTTGCTCAAACTGCAGAATTTTTAATTAACAAAGGAGCCAACATAAATGCTGAAACTAACAACGGTCATACTGCTCTTAGCATAGCCATTCAATACGACCATAAAGATGTTGTTGATGTTTTATTAAAACATAACCCAAAAAAAACCGGATATTCAAGTAAAGCTCATGCTCCTGTAAACACTGCAAAAACCCTTAACAAACCTGAATATAGAAAAATGCTAAAACAATACGGTATGAAAAACATCTTCGGATTGCCCTCTTTTGAGTACGTTACAGTTGGATTTGGGATAAATTACACTCCTTACGATTTTTTAACAAATTACGAAGGAGGTTTGCACGAAACAACATATAATTTTGATATTTTTGCGGGATATTCTAAAAATTCGGACTCTACCCTGTCTAAAATGCGAAGCGATAACAAAACATATACTACCGTAAACAATTATTACATTGCATTAAACAAAAACATAAACATTTTACCTTTTAAAAATGGAAACATAGGGTTATCTGTTGGCGGTTTTTACTCCGGTTTTTCCGGTTGGAACAGAACAATAAAAGAAGATGCATTCCAACTTCTATATGGTGTAAACGGAAGTATTTATTATCGTGGACGCTTTTTTTCTTTACGTTTTAATTATAATCAAATTTTAGACAATAAATCCGTATTTTATAATACAAGATTTAACATTACAGTTAGAATTAAAATTCATAGCTTTTCGAGCACAAAATATATTTATGCTGATAAAACCCTGTGGATGATTTAATTAAATAATGACTAATATTTAGCTGAATATTTCTTTATATAAAAAATATTCAGCTAAAGTCATTTTATTATTCCTTCAATAAATTCACAAAAAAGCCGAAAGAATACATCAACCGGCTACAAATCTACAATTAAATTAATCTTTTTTTATCGCGTAATAACAACGCTTAGGAGAATCAATAATCCCGTCAGTTTTTAATTTTGTGATAATTTTAGCAATTTCTTTGCTGTCTATTCCTGTCATTTGAGCAACTTCGCCCGTTTTTAAAGGTTTATCGCTTTCCTGAAATGCTTTTACAACAACGTCTTTATTGTCCATAATTGATTTAATTTTAAAGATTAACATTTTTGCAAAAGTAAAAAATTCAAATCAAAAAAAGACTTAAATATCTTAAATTGTTCAAAAAAAATTTTGTCAAATATTAAAAATTGTATATTATTGTAAGCATCAAAAGACCTGAAAAGTTCATAAAGCATGTAGTTGCAATTTTATGATTTTCCTAAACTTATAATAAAAATACAAATGTATCAGATAGAAACAAAAATCAACACAAAATCCGAAGATTTTCAAAAAAACAAAGAAGAATTCCAAAAGTTAGTAAATAAACTTCACATTAGGATAAAAGACGTAAAAAACGGAAGAGATAAAAAAGCAATTGCTAAACACAAAGAAAGAGGAAAACTGCTTGTTAGAGAACGGATAAATTTATTGATTGATAAAAATACTCCATTTTTGGAATTATCAACTCTTGCTGCTTATGGAATAAAAGAAAATTCATTCCCGGCAGCCGGAATTATTACCGGAATTGGAACAGTTCATGGACGCGAAACGATGATTATTGCAAATGATGCGACCGTAAAGGGTGGAACTTATATGCAACAAACGATCAAAAAACATGTTCGTGCTCAGCAAATTGCACTTGAAAATATGCTGCCAACAGTTTACATGGTTGATTCGGGTGGAGCTTTTTTA
>JAFGXO010000120.1 GCA_016936595.1 Bacteroidales bacterium
ATATAGTACGGGACACCCAATTTTCAAAATCACCCCCTATAAATAGAGGCTTTTAGAACTTTTTTTACTAAAGTGCGAAAGACAGGAAAAGCGTTAATAATAAATTTATTGCACAAAAAAAGCGTGGGAACTGTAACTTATCCGCTTTTAAGGTATCGCCAAACACCCACGAGAACAAATAAGAACAGCCCACGCCAGAAGCGTGAGCATTCGTCTTATTTCTTGTTCTCGTTAAAAATTTGGCGATTTCTAAAAGCAAGAAAATAAGCTAAACGCTTTTTACTTTAATATTTTAGTTTACAATGTTTTATTTCATATATTATCCTTTAAAAGGGTTAATAATTTTTAATTTGTTTTCAATTATTTGATTATGTTGCATATCTTCTGAAATCAAAATATTACAATTATTTTCTAATGCCGTTGAAACAATCATACTGTCCCAAAGAGATAATTGGTATTTTTCTTTAATTTTTATTGCATTTATAACTGTAATTGGTGTAATAATCTCAATTTTAAATATTTTAGAGAATATTTCTATAAATTCTAACAATTTTTCAGAAGAAAATATCTTTTTACGATAAACTACATTTGAAAATTCGCTTAAAACTTGTGTAGATATACTTGCATTTTGATGCGAATATATTAGTTTCTTCGCAATTTCTTTTTTCTGTTCTTCTGTGCTTGATAAATAAACCAGAATATTTGTATCAATAAATATTTTATCTGTCATAAAGTTCGTTTCTGTTGAATGAGTAATTTTCAGGTAAGTTAAATCTGTTTTTGGACAAAAAACTTTCTAATTCGTTCCAATTATTTTTTTCTGTTTTTATCTCAAAAATTGTGTTTTTACCTGTTACATCCGAAAAAAATGTTTCATTCCAGACAATCCATTTAAGGTAATATTCTAACATTTCATTAACCGAAAAACCTTTTCTATTTGCATATTTTTCAGCATATTTCATTGTTTTGTCGTCTATATTTATTTTTAATTCTGTTTGCATAATTTTTCATTTTAATTTATAATGCAAATTTACGAAAATTATTATTCAATTAGTGAATTTTTTGTATTGAATTTTTCTAATTGACCATATCGTGAATGGCTTTGAGTAGTTTTGGGAATTCGGGGCACAATGTGCCAAGTTTGCACTAATGTTGACACGAGCTACTTTGCTCAAATTACCGCATAAAGCCCAAAATTACTGCAAAGCCAATGATATGGTTCTGTTTATTAATTCCATAAAATGTAAATATAAACTAAAAAAAGCAAACATATTAAGTTTGCTTTTAAATAATTTTAAATCTTGATTAATCAGCATTTTCATCTAAATTTAAAAAATAATCGTGAATTTTTACTTGGTCATCAATACTTTCCCGTAATTTCCAATTGTTTATATCATAACAATCAATATCCAACTTAATTGTGTCGCCGTTAAATATTTTGTAGATATTTAAGTAGCTTATTATTTGTTTTAAATCATCATTTGTCAGCAAAGGTAGATTGTCAATATCAGGGTAATAACTATTATAAATATAGAATAAGTTTACAATTGGTTCATTAGATGCGTCTTCAAATATAAAAGGTAGAGTTTTAGCACCATTATCTGTTTTTGTATTGTATTCAATAATTATTGTATCAGACGTATTATTGTTTATATATAGTGTTTGAGTACTATCTTTAACAGAACAAGAGGCAAAAAACAATATTAAACCTCCTAATAATAAAAATTTTTTTTTCATTTTATTTGGTTTTATTAATTTTGGTAGTAAATATATTTGTAGTCTGAGGCATTTTGTTCTTGGGATTTTATTGTTGCTTCACTTGCTGTTAACCAACCTGAAAAATATAATCCATTGGAGCTATTGTTTACCCATTCTTTTGCTCGTGTTGCCCATAATTCCCATTTATACTTATCTTTGATATAATCTCCTCTAAATGTCCAATATTGAGTGTGTCTTCCTACCTTATTGTTATGTAAGTCCATATATTTATCCTTAGCTTCATTAGGGTGAAGAACTTCATATGTACTCATTACTAAGTCGGCACCTACTCGTGTTATATATCTTCGAAGCAGAACGCTTACGTATATATGACGAAAAGCATCTCCTTTTCTACCTGGACCTGCATTTGTATAAAATTCGGCAGTTTTACTTTCTGCACGGTCTTTTGATTGAAGCACTCTCCATACAGAGTATCCAGCAATAACAGCGGCAGAAGACATATAGGTAGCAATAAGTTGCCCACCTTTTGAAAATGTATAATTTTCGATTTCTTCACGAGTTAAAAGTGATTTTTTTGTTGCAAGGTCTTCTAATTCAAGGAAAAGAGCAATTTCTTCTTCTGTCATTGCCATATATTCAATTTCTGCTTCGAGAGTAGTAAATTTTTGATAATTATCTTCTTCTAATTCAGAAAGATCTAAATTATTATCTATATAATATTGTTTTAATTCTTTTTCGTACTCTTCGTATGCTAAATAAAATTCATCAACTGCTAATTTTGCATCATTCATCATACCCTCATAGGCAGTTTCTGGATAAAGTTCTATCAATCTTTGTTCAATATATTGAAGATAATCAAGATTAGTTTCTTTTTGATTTTTTTTGTTGTAAAATTCTCTCTGTAATACATGAGAAACCCACATGGGAAAATCAGGTAAACTTTTATCAAATACAGGCAGAACAGGGATTGTTGATACTTTATTATCAATATTCATATCCTCTTTATTACAACTTGTTATTGAAATAACAAAAAAAATTGTACTCACGAGAAACAAATAATTTACTAATTTAATTTTATTCATTTTTTATAGGTTTAAAAATTATTAAAAAATAAACTTAATTGTCGACTAATTAAATTTTTGCAAAAAAAACATATAAAAAAAGATTAAACAAGCCCATAGTTGTCCTTTTTGGTTAAAAAATCATTCTGCTGTCCAAATATTCTTGATTAGTTTTTCTGGAAAATCAAAGTTTAATAATTCTGATATATGAACATTTAAACCATCAGCAATGACTATAAGAGAACATATTTTAAAATTGTATTCACCTCTCTCGGTTCTTCCAATTTTTTTTGCATCTACATTGCATCTTTCTGCTAATTCTATTTGAGTTAAATTTTGTTTATGTCTCAGTCTACGAAGATTTTTACCAAAATCTTTTAGGAATTGTTCAGTAATTTCTTTGTTTATTTTTTTCATTTAGATTTTTTTTTCATAGTGAACCATATCGTACAGCTACTTGCGGCGGTGGTTTTTGTGGTGTTTTTGCGAAGCGTAGCGAAGCAAAACACCCCAAAACCACTGACGCCAAGTAGCATGTTATAGTTCTAATTTTCAATCTTTTATTTCTTTCATTTGGTTTACAATTTCCATTGTGCGTACCGAAACTGTTGTTACTTTTTGTATTAATTCAATTACAGTTTGTTTATAATCGGCAAACTTATATGAATTAAATTTTTCAGCAATTGTTTTATCTTGTATGTTTTTTTCTTTGTATTGGTCTATTATCCAATGTAATGCAGAACGATTACCAAATTTGTATTCCCATGCTAAATCAGGAATTCTGGTTATTGAAGTTTCTTCATCTAAAACAATTTCGCCTTTTTCAACATCAGCTTTTAGTTTTGTTTTCGGAATATAATCTGCTTTTTTATTCAACTTATAATTCGTAATTCGTAATTCATAATTTTGTGCTTTTTCATAATCAATGTGCAAATCCATTAATTCTTTGCCCAAATTGCTCCACTGCCAAAAATCGTTGTAAAATGGTATGCGTGGAAAATCTCGTTTTAAATTAAGCTCATATTTTGATATGTAATTTGGGTTATGCAAAACGGCATAGGTGTAATAAAAAACAGCTTCCTTGTTTATTGTTTCATCTTTGTAATTTTCAACAAATTGTTGTAATCCCCAATCTGTTAAATTGTCTATTTTATTTCCCTTTTTGTCGAAATGATACAATGGAACACAAACACTGTCGCCATTGAAATGCAAATCGACTAACGTATTTGTTGCAAGTACATTAAATTCTTTTTTTGACTGATTAATTGTGATTATCTTGTTTTCAACTTTTTTATTTGGTAAAAAAATATCAAATTGACCTAACAAATCAATTGGTATGTAACCATTATAAAGTAATTTCTTTGTATAAGGTCTGTAATGACAAAAAGTAATATCCGTTTTCTTAAATATTCCTTTTTTCCCTTTGCGGAATTTATCCCGCTTTATCATTTTACTCCATTTTATATCAGTGTTATTATTTTCCGTTTCTATTTCTGTAAAAAAATCTTCTTTCTTTTCTTTCCTAAATTTATCTCTTTTCAATCTGCTACTCCATTTAATAACATTACGTTCGTGCAAAAATTTATCAACTATCGGATTGCTTTCTGCTTTAATATCAATATAATTAGTATCTTTTTTAAATTGTATCCATCTTTCAACCTCCGAATTGTATTCTTCTAAAAAGAAATTAATTTTGTTTATCAAATTTGTTTCTTCAAAATCATAGACCCACTCATCTCTGTTTGTAGAAATTCCGTTTGAGTGTTTAAAGAAAAGTACATTTTTGTTTTTAATTGTTTTTGCTAATTTATTTTGTTTATCAATCAGCAAATTATGGTTTTCAAAATCGGTATCGGCAATATTTATCCAATTATTTTTGTTATCGGCTACTATATTTTCAAAAGGTAACGAGCGCAAAGGAGTTGTTTGTAGATATTCTAATTTTTCTTTTGCAGTTTCAAAATCAACCGAATGATATTTTATGTATTTAGTATCCGCTTTTTCTTTTTTAATGAAAAATGCTATTGCAACACCTGTCATAATGTTAAAAACATTTGCTTTTGCTTGCTTTGTATTTGCGCGAATATCTCCGTTTAAATCCACTATATAAATGTAGTCAAATTCTTTTGCAACGGTTTTTCGGAAACCATCGAAAGTACGACTATCAATAAACGAACGATTTGTTATGAAAGCAATTATGCCGTTACCGTTTATGCGGTCGGTTGCCCAACGATAAAATCGGGCGTACATATCGTAAACTTTCGATTTTTGAGCGGTGCTGTTTTTTATATAAGTATGCTTTATTCGCTCGTCAATTTCTTTATAGGTTTTATTTTTGTTGTTGTCGTTTTCGTTTTGTTGATTAGCGTTATATGGCGGATTTCCTATAATAACCGATATTTTTTTGTCGTTTTGTCGCTTTATACGTTCTGAATTTTCGGTACTTACCGAAAACATTTTGTGTTGTTTACCAACATATCCAAACCCCAAATTATCAAGCGTATCAACAAAAACGATATTTTCGAAAGGTTCGTATTTTTTCATTTTTTGCTGATAGCTATATTCTATGTTCAGATTTGCAATGTAATAGGGTAAAATACTCAATTCGTTGCAATGAATTTCGTTTTTATATTTTTGTTCTAAATATTGCTCGGGTATGTATTCAATTATATCGGTAATAAAAGTACCTGTTCCGGTGGCAGGGTCGAGTATTTGAACGTTTTTGTTTGCAAGATTTTTATTGAAGTGTTTTTCAAGTAAAAAATCGGCACTTTCGACCATAAATTTTACAATTTCGTTGGGTGTATAAATAACGCCTAACTTATCAGTTCCTTTTGGGTTGTATGCTTTATAAAAGTTTTCGTAAACAACTTTCAGAAATTTCTGTTTTTCGTGATGACTTTCAATATTTCCTGCTTCTCGTTTTATAGTTTTGTAGTAATTGTCAATTGTTGCAAGAGTATCACGACGAACAGCTCCGACAAAAAATGTATTTACAACAGTTTCTAATTCTCGTGCAATATTATTTTCGCGATGAAAATGACTATCGCCGAAAACCGTATCAAATATTTCGGCTGTAAGGATATGTTGAATAAGCATTTCGCGAATATCAAAGGCTGATATTTTGGGATTTATACTCTCGCGGCAAACATTCCAAAATTTTTCGCGTTGCACTCTAAAATCAGGATTTTTTTCTTGCTCTGCAATCATTTTACGAAGAGCTTCCACAATGTCGGGAATATCTTCTTTGAATTTTTCCACTGCAAGCCGAAAATCAGTAATTTCAGGTCGTTCGTAAGCTACAAATGCAGTTAAAATACGATTAAGAAAATCGGGGTTTTTCATTTCTCCCCGCATAACTTCTTCGCCTTGTTGAATTAAAACAATCTGTTCTGAGTTTTCAAACAAGATATTAAAAGTCGGATAACCGATTTCTATTTTTTTGTTTATTTCTTCATCTAAATTATCTTTTTGGTCTTTACTTTCCCAAAAACCATAATCTAATTGAAGAGCATTTTTTACAGTTCCGTCCGGTCGTTTTGCGGAATTTTTTAATTGTATTTCATCAACCAAAATTAAATTTTTGGGCAAACAATATTCTTCCAATAGATTTGCAAAAGCCCTGCGAACACTTGTTTCGTTTTTTGTTCCGCCAAATCTTTTGTATTGACTGATTTTATTATAGTAATTATTTATACTTTGTATTGACATATCAATTTTATTATTCCTGCAAATTTATCATTTTTTGTTTGATATTTTCTGCTTTGGTGCTTTTTTAAATGAACTCTAACGTATAGGCACTTATGCAGGCGGTGTAGGTGGCTTGTGTAGTGTAGGTGGCGAAGCCACCGGAACGGAACAAGCTACCTACACCGATTGCATTAAGTGCCATGTTGTGTGCTTTGTTTTTGTTCAATCATTGAGAATAAATCTAATTGCACATATTTCTTTCCAGCTTTTTTCTCTACAACAGGTTTATTTTCAATCTTATAATTTGTTATCAATGCCTCTATCATTGGTTTTCTATTTGTTTCTTTTGCTCCTATATGATAGAAATGCTCTTTATTAAGTTTATTACAATCTTTCCAAACAGTTTTTAAATATTCATTCTCTCTATATTCGTTATTATCCCAAGTTGATAGCATAAAATTTGCACCTGATTTTGTTAGTAAATCATGAAGTTTAATTTCATTTTTTTCGTCCCAACTATCATAATAATCAACATGACGACCAATATAAGGCGGGTCGCAATAAACAAAGTCTTCTTTTGTAACTTCGTTCAAAGTATCTTCAAAAGACTGACATTTAAACTCCCAATTGTTTTGGGAAAATACAAACTCCAAATATTTTACTTGATTTACAATTTTAGTTATGTAGGCTTGTGCAAATCGTTCTGGTTTATGACCGTAAGGAACATTAAATTTAAGACTTCTATTGAACCTAATCATTCCGTTAAAACATGAACGATTAAGAAATAAAAAGTCAATCGGGTTTTGTTCTTCGTTGAACCTACTTCTTACATAGTTATAATGCTCTTGTCCTTTTTCAGAAAGAATTTGTCCTTCTTTATACAAAAATTGTTTAATAATAGAAGACGTTAATTCTTTATTTTTTAATTGATTGTAAAAGTTAATAGTATGCGGATTACTATCTGCAAAAAGAGCATTTTTCCCTGCTAAATTAAATCCTACTACACCCGAGCCAAGAAAAGGTTCTACCCAACGAGTTGTTTCGTTAGTTTCTATATTTTCTTTTATCCAAGGAACAAGTTTTGTTTTTATGCCTTGTATCTTTATAGGTGGGACATGAATTTTATTCTTCATCATTGTCCCTCCTTAATTTTAATTTTTTTGCTCTTGGATTAGCAAGATTTTCGTCTTTTCCTCTATACTTTAAAAAGTCTGTTAATGTTGTAATCTTTTTAGTTTTTCCACTTTCATCTTTGGTATGTATTTTACCATAATTAATCCAATATTCATCAAACCATTCTTCGCCAAGGTTTTTAAATACTCCATTACCAGCAAGAATATCACTTATTTTTTGAATACTTCCAATATTTGCAGTATTTCCACTACCGCTTTTATCGCTCGCTATTTTCCATTTTTCAATTGCGAAAAAGGTGAAATTGTTTATAACTGATGGAATATTCTCAATTTCAGATAAATTATAAATTTTAGTTTCTTCTAATTTATCAAGTTCTGTTCTCGAATATATTATTCCAAGACAATAGTGTCCAAGGTATTCATTGTATGGAAATTGGATATTTTTAGACTTTTCTCGTTCTATAAAATACGCTCCATGCGAACCAAGCGTAAATCCATTGCAATGGTCTGGATAGTCATTTAAAATGTATGTTGTTTTTAAATCAACTGCAAATTTTATCCGACTATCCTTTTTAGAAACAAATGAAATATCAGGATACCAGTTTTGATGTTCTGCAAGAATTAATTCATATCCATTTTTTTCTGCAAACTCTAAAAAACGTGGAAACAAATGTATCTCCAATACTTTTGAAACTATTTTTGTATCTGCTGAGATGGAATAAATATTCTGGAAAATATCAATAAATCCTTTTATAGTCCATTGATTATTTTTATCAGATACATACTCTTTTAATGTTTCAGCAAAATTATCCAACTGTTTCTGAAACTCTTTTTTAATGTCTTCTTTATTTTTCATATTGCAAAGATACAAAAATTATAGTTTATTAATTTATGAACACTTTTCAGTCTTTTTCGATAGTTTCGACAATTTTTTCAATTTATCAAAATAGATTTTCCAATATTTGTTATTCATACTATTTTGGTTCATTGGGTTAGTTCCGTCTTTGTATAGCCAAATTGTTTGAATTTTACCTGTATCGTCATATTTAATATTACTTTCAATATTATCCGCTAATTCTCTTAGCAATTTATCTGTAAGTCTATTGTATTTTGTATAAATCGGCATATCATCATATTTTTCGTCAATATGAAAAGTTGCTTTTTTATCCCAATCATTCCAACCTAATGGTAAATATTCTCGGTTAAAAGCAAACCATTCATTGTCTTTGGTTTTTGAAATTCCATACGGAAGATTTATTCTAAAAAAATCTGAAAGCATAATTCTATAATTTATTGATTATCTTAAATTTTGATTCCAACTAACGTAAAATTTAACTCGTTAAAAATCAGAATTTAAGTTAAATCC
>JAFGXO010000121.1 GCA_016936595.1 Bacteroidales bacterium
AAGCATATCCAGACAACTTTAGATGAATTTACATTTATGTTCAATAGAAAACATTTTAATATTGGACTGAAATTTAATAGATTATTGGAATTTGTGGCTTCAAGTAATCCTCTAACTTACAGAGAAATAACTGCTAAACTGGAACTGTCTTAATATGCAAATATTTTTAATAATTCTTTCATATCTTTTTTATCCATAAAATCTCTTTTAGATATTATCTGAATTCTACTTAACTTTGCTCTTTCAAAATTATTCTCGTAAGCCTTGTCAATTGGAGTACCATCTTCATTTTTAATTTCTTCCAAAGTTAATATTACTGTATTTGCAAATAATCCTAATTTTGCACGTAAAGCATCTGATTTATAGATAATTTCAGGTAACAATTTTACATCTTTTTCTTCTTCCACTTCTTCTCCCTTTCTAATTATTTTTAGTTTTCGTCTATCAATAATTGATGTTTTGCATTCAATAATATACAACTTATGTTCAAAAATAAAAACAACATCAATCTCGTTTTGTGTATTCTCTTTTGTCAAGGTTATACCTGTGGCTATTTCAGAATCATCTAAATTTAATTCTTCTTTTATTTGATAATAAATATATTCTTCTAACCAATCTCCTGATAAGTATTGGGTATCTTTTTTATTTAGTTTATTCTTGGAGTAAGTATAACTAATATCATTTAAAAAGTCTTTGATTTGATGAAAGTCATCAACATGCATGTCCCGTTTACGTCTAATACGAATAGGTTCTGTGATATTTTTTAAGTTTGTAATATCGTGTTGAATAAAATAATTAAATATTTTTTCTGCTGTATCCTTTTCTTTATATGTAATACTTTCTTTATATTTAAATCCATAAGCAGTTAAATACTCTTTTAACGTTAATTTCGTTTTTAGTTCTAATTCTCTATTTCCGATAGAAGGAAAAACTTTCAGATATTTTTTCTTATAACCGGTTACATAAAATATCTTTGCACCAATATTTTTGAAAAAATCTTCAATAATAATAGTCATTAATTTTGTTCCTCCTGTAATATTCAATATGTATTCAGCATCTTCAAATTTATATTCTTTCAATTTATTCTCAATGTCTTCAATATCGAATGGTTTAACGATTATTGGAGCTAATGCTGTAATATCTGTCGCTTCAATTATCCAATTAAGCTGATTTTGCATTTTTTCAGTAGAAATAAATAAGTAATCATCAACTTCATTTTTAAATTCTTTGATTAATTCAACATTAGGTATTGTTTGCTCACTAACTAGCGACACTAATACTTTCCTTGCCATAATTTTTTTAATTTTAGATTGGGTTTATTTTTTCATATTCAGCATCTAAAAATTTCAAAAAATCGTCAGATGAATTTGTATTTTTATTTTTTTCTTTAAACCAGAATGTTTTAATATTCAGGTCGTTGCATTTTTCAATAACATCAGCATTCGGTTTTACCATAGTAACAAGAATTGGTTTTGCAGCTAGTCCGCCAAATATTTTCACTACATTTCGGAATTTGTCGATGTCTTTTATGTCGTGAACATTTGTTTTACACTCGAAAAAGAACATTTTTATGCCTGTATCTACAATAATATCAATTTCGTTTTTGTCAGACTTGTCGTGTTTTCTTTCAAAAATAGTATTCCAGTACAATTCTTCCTTTCTTTTCCATTTGGACAATATTTCGATAACTTCCAATTCGAACCAAGCTGTGTTGAATATAACATCAAAAACTTTTGCACTTATAAGTTGAGTTTCTACTCCGGTTTTTTCTTCATAAATAGTTGCTATTTGATTATTTGCTTCCCACCCAAGTTCGTAGTTATTATTCGACAATGTAAAAGTGTCTTTAATTGTATGTTTTTTTTTCCTAAAATCACTTAAAAGATATTTTAACTCATGATAATTATTCATAAGTAAATCTTTAAGGTCAAAAAATTCTTTGTCAATAGTTTCTAATTTTACAGATGTTTTTGCAATTTGACCAAAAAGTTTGAAATAAGCATCTAAATCTGTTTTTTTAGAAAAAATAAATTGTTCATCAGCTAAAAAATCGGTCAAAATATTGTTTTGGTCTATGTACATATATGGAATTTTATTTTCTCTCGCATAATCGGCTGCTACAAGTGTCATTATTTTTGTGCCCCCGGTAATATTAAACGACCATTCTGCCTTTGGATTTTTTTTTACAATTTGCGAAATAAAATCTTTAACATATTTGTAGATAAAAGGATGTTCAAGCAAGTATATTTCTGTTGTGAATTTTGATAGTGAACTTAAATTTAGGGCAACTTTTTTTGTTTCTTCGCTACATAATAAAATTACTTTTTCTGCTTTGGAATCAATAATTCCGTTGTAAACCGGCAATGGTTGTGCTCCAACGAGCGATAAGTGTATTTTTTGCATTATTTATTTAATTAATTCATTAAACCATTGTTGGGCAATTTCCTTACCAACCCATTTTTCAACTAATTTCCAATCTTTATCTCCTGCTTTTTTCCAACGATTATTTGATTTTTTTATACATTTTTCCACAAAAGTTTTTAGAATTTGTAAATTTTCTCCTACAATTTGCTTTTCATTTTTTGCTTTGTAAAATTTTTCAACTATTATTTTACCTTTATTAAAATCATTCAAATCTTCCGTCAAATTCAAACCCTCTTCTAATAATTTTGCTTTTTCCTGTTCTTTTTTTCGTTTGTTTTCTTCTTGTCGTTTAAGTTCTTCTGCCTCTTTTTGCTTCAAGAACTCTTCATTTTGTTTTCGTTCTTCCTCTCTACGTTTTTGTTCTTCAATTTTTTCAATTTCTGCCAAGCAATTTTCAATTTTGGCACTAAAATCAGCATTTTTGTCGAATTCTTGTGCTTCTTTGTATTTTTCTATTGCTTTTTCATATTGCTCTTCTTCAAAAAGGCTGTCGGCT
>JAFGXO010000122.1 GCA_016936595.1 Bacteroidales bacterium
AAGACATTAAAACAAAACAATTTTTACAATAATAAAAAAACATTGTTCTATATTTTATAGATTCAAAAACACATCAAAAAATAAACCTGCAGACTTAAAGATTGCAGGTTTATTTATAAAATTTAATACTATTGAAAACCTCCCGGAGAACCAACTCTAATCATAGCACATCTAAAACCAATATCGCTACTTGATTTAGTTTGGTCAAGATATCTTTTTGTTCCGGGTACTAACCAGTATGCACGGTCTTTCCAGCCCCCTCCTTTGAATATTCTAACTTCGTCGGTAACTAATGAAGTTGCACCACTATTTGTAGTGGCATCGCTACCATTATAATTATACATTCTTTGGCTTCCTGTTTGTCCATCATCATCTAACCAGTTTGGTCCTAAAGTAGATCTAACATCTCCATCATGATAATTTATATTATCGGCAGATTTATAATTATCGCGATCTAATTCGTCCTCAACATCAGCAGGAGTTAAATTAGACATCCAATGAGTTTGCCCCATTTGACGATAATACATTGCGCCTGTTGTGTCGTTTTTATCAACTAAAGATCCATCTTGATTTCTTACTAAAGTGGTAAAAATATTACCACGGTAAGGGTTAAAATCGTCAACATCAACACTTGAAAGTGAACGATAAGCATCTAATACCCATTCGTTTACGTTCCCAGCCATACAATACAAACCATAATCGTTTGGCCAGTAAGAATTAACAGGTGCAGTAGGTGCAGCATTATCGTTAAGATAACCGGCAACTCCCATATAATCACCTCTTCCTCTGGCAAAGTTAGCCATAAATACTCCACGAGTTTGTCTGTCAGGATTTCTTAAACCATGACCGTCCCAAGGATAAAATCTGTAAGAAGAAATTCTTTCTGTTTCAGAGTTTCCGATAAGAGCTAATGCAGCATATTCCCATTCAGCTTCGGTGGGAAGACGATAACGAGGTAACATAATACCATCTTCAACTCTGGCATTACGAGGATTTCCGTTTGCATCTTGTAAACCATCACCCATTGCACCAGCGTATTGTCCGGCAAGATAAGCATCAGTATTAAAAGTGTTTCCGCCCATTTGAGTAGCATCAATTTCAAGAACACCCGCATCAACTAATAATTTTTCATTCACACGGTCAGTTCTCCAATCACTATAATCGTTAGCTTGTTCCCAAGAAACTCCAACAACAGGATAGTCTTGGAAAGCGGGGTGACGAAGATAAAAATCAACAAAAGGTTCATTGTATGCTAAACGATCTCTCCAAACTAAGGTGTCGGGAAGAGCATTTTGATATATCTCAGGATATTCAACGTAAACTTTAGCAATCCAATGTAAATATTCTAAATAATTCAGGTTAGTTACTTCGGTCATGTCCATGTAATACGAAGAAATAGTTACTCTTTGTCTCATACTATTCCAATCATACATAACATCTTGCTCAACACTACCCATGGTAAACACTCCACCTTCTATAAGAGTTAGGTTTGGTCCGGCTTCTTGTTCTACATATTGAACAACTTCAAATCCGCCCCAATCAGGATCATTATAAGCCCATCCTGTAGCACTTGAATTATCCATTCGTGGTGTTATTGCACTACCTCCACATGAACTAAGGAATAAAGCAAAAGCAAGGGTTGCTATTAGCCATAAATTTGTTTTAACTTTCATTGGTGTTAATTTTATTATAATTAAACTGTTTTTAAAGGATTTTGCAAATATAAATTAAAAAATCTAAAATAAAACTTTAGAATGTTTAACATTTACTTTCTAAACTAAGAACTAATATGTAGGGCAATTTATTGTATTGTTATTATGTTTTTCGGAACAATTTAGAGTATATTTTAAAGTAATTTCTGAATTTGAGCTAAAAGGAGCATAAAATCCTGAATAATAAAACTCATAGCTATATTCCATTTTAAGTTTGTTTATAGCAATTGCTAATAAAAAAATTGCTCCGTGAGAAAAATAATTTGAGCTAAAATTTTGCTTGGATAAAGCCCCAATATCAAAGTTTAAAATGCTAAAAATTAACCCATTATAAGCTTCAATTTTTTTGCTTGTGTAAAATGTAGCCGAATTAATACTTAAATCCATATTTGAATTTAATTCAATTTTTTTTCTTTCAAAAAGCAACGTGAACAAAACGTTATTAATTAACGGTTCTTGTACATTTATGGGTAAAAAGTTATTAACAGATGTTGATAAATAAAAATTTTTAGACCAAAAAACTGCTCCGGTATTAAAATTTATAGATTTTGATTTATAAGAAGGGATAAATTCGGTGCTCGAAGCTATATTATATGACCACAAATCTATCATATTAGGAAAAATTAAGACATTGTTATTAAAATTTTCAGACTTAAATTGCGTTCCTAATGCAAACGAAATCATATATTTTCTGTTCAACCTTAGATGATATGAGTAGGCAATATCTATGTTTTGCGAATTAAATACATTATCGGGTGCCGATGAATTTTTTATTTTTATAAGTAAACCACCTGAAATTTTGTTAAAATATCCGTCAAAAATCAAACTGTTTGAATAAAAATATTGTCCGTTTGTTATAAAATGTATATTGTTTGAAAAACTCAAATTTTTACACTTATTTATTCCTGCAAATGCAGAATTATAATTTTGAGGCAACAACACAACATGCCTTAAATTTTGGCTTAACATTGTATTCGTCAAGACCATGAAAAAGAAAAATATTTTAAAAATTATATTACTCATTATTATTAAATAGCTATTTTAGCAATTAATTTATTTATTTGTAAAAAAAATTAACCCCAAAACGATGAAAAAATTTTTACTTATAACATTATTATTTGCAAATTATTATATCAATGCTCAAAATATTCAAATAAATAAAACTATTGAGTGGAATGATAATTATAATCTTGTAAAATTAAATACAACAATTAAAACCTCGAGTTTTAACAACGCAGTTTTTGACAACGATGATATACCTGTATTTAATGATATAATTGTGTTATCGGACTTTGGAATAAATCAAACAAATATTGAAGTAGAAATTTCTTCGATCGAATATGAAATTGTGCTAAATCCTTCCCAAAAAACAAAAAACAGTTCAAATATTAGTCAAAAAATTAACATTAATTATAATGTGTTTAAAGGAAGAGATTTGTTCTATTTAGACTATAATTTTTATCCAATGATAAACAATAATGGCGAAATTTTAAGAATAAAATCATTTAAACTAAACATAACTTCTAAATCAGGAAAACAAACTGCCACAAAAGACATCAGATATGCAACAAATTCGGTTTTAAGTAGTGGTAAATGGGTAAAAATAGGAATACCCACAAAAGGAGTTTATAAATTAACTTATCAGGAGTTAACTGATTTAGGATTTTCATCACCCGAAAACGTAAGGGTTTTTGGAAACGATGCCGGACGGCTTTCATTTTTGAACAATGATTTTGCCCCCGATGATTTAATAGAAAACACAATTTACAAAGGTACAGATTTTATATTGTTTTATGCCGAGGGTGCTTCAACATGGTACTACAAAGACGATGTTGATTCTCAGTATTTTTCTATACTCAATAATACTTTTTCGGATACGGCTTACTATTTTTTAACTGATAACAATACCGGTTTTGAAAATTCAATACAAAATTACAATCAACCAAGTAATCCTTCAGAAACTATTACCGTTTATGATTATTACGATATTTTTGAACAAGATAAAGTAAATCTTTTACATTCGGGCAGAGTTTGGTTAGGAGATGAATTTTTATACACCCCTAAACAATCGGTAAATTTTAATGTTCCAAACATAATCTCCGGACAAAGCGGAAAACTAATTATGGCTATAGCGGCACGCTCATCTGTAGTTCCGTCAATGACTACAACCGTAGAAAATGTTACGAGAACAGATAATTTTAACAATATTTTTGGTCTCTATTATCAGAAATATGTTGATTATAAGAAAATTATTTTTGAATTTACACAAAATTCATCAAATGTTGATATTGATTTAACATACAGTAAACCAACGAGTTCGTCGAATGCTTGGATAGATTTTATTATTTTAAATGCAAAATGTAATCTGAAGTATATCAACATGCTACAATTTCAGGCATTACAAAACATTGGAGATGCAAAAGTTTCAAAATTTCAAATGACTGATGCTTCAAGCAGCACCATAATTTGGGATATTACAGAGCCAACTCAACCTCAGAACATTATCTATTCATTATCAGGTTCAACTTTAACATTCAATTCAAAAACTGATACTATCAGAAAATTTATCAGCTTTAATAAAAATGAATGCTTAACCCCAATTTTGGACGGGAACAACATAGGAATTGTGGAAAATCAAAATCTGCACAACGTTCCAACAAACACAGATATGATAATTGTTGCACACCCTAATTATTTAAGTCAGGCAAACGAAATAGCAAGCATTCATGAATCACACGACAATTTAAACTGCCTTGTAGTTACAACAGAACAAATTTACAACGAATTTTCAAGCGGCATGAAAGATGCTCCGGCAATTAGAAACTATTTTAAAATGGTTTACGAAAAAACAAATCATAATTTAAAATACGCATTATTTTTTGGCGATGGTAGTTATGATAATAAAGGAATGACAAGTATTTCAAACCCTAACTTTATTCCTACATATCAAACTTTTGATTCTTATAATTTAGGAAATTTAAGTACCACAAACGATGATTTTTTTACTTTTCTTGATGAAGATGAAGGAGAACTGATAGGAGCAATGGATATTTCAGTTGGTCGTTTCCCTGTAAAAACTCAAGCAGAAGCAAATGTTATGGTTAGCAAATTACAAACTTACTACGATCCACAAAATTTTGGCGATTGGCATAATGTAATAACCTTAGCAACCGACGACAGAGACAAATCGGGCGACGCTTTTACAAACGATGCAGAAACTTTAGCTGTGTTAATTGACACCCTAATTCCATTCATGAACATTAAAAAAATCTACCTTGATGCTTATCAACAACAAACATCGGCAAATGGACAAGAATACCCTGATGCAGTAGTTGAACTTAATAACCGATTAAACGGCGGATCATTAGTTGTTAATTATCTTGGTCATGGTAGCGAACATGCTCTATCGAGCGAGAGTTTGGTTACTACATCAAGCATAAAAGCATGGACAAACAAAAACAAGCTTCCACTTTTTATAACCGGAACCTGTGAATTTAGCCGTTTTGATAATGCTGAACCCAACGACGATGCAACATCAGCCGGAGAAATGATTATTTTAAACCCCGATGGTGGAGGAATTGCCCTACTAACAACTGCAAGAGTATCTTACTCTGTTACAAACAGATACATAAATGAGAAATTTTACATTCATCTTTTTTCAAAAAATGCTGACAACTCATATAATACTATTGGCGATGCCTATATGAAAGCAAAAAATCAAATGACTTCTTTTCATAAATATTTATTTGCATTATTGGGCGACCCGGCAGTAAGATTACAATACCCCGAAAACTTTATTGTTCCTACAACTTTAAATGATCAAAATATTAGCACTTTTTCGGACACTTTAAGAGCCCTTGACAGTGTTACTATTAGCGGATATGTTACAAACGACAACAATTCAATTTTAACAGATTTTAACGGAACATTAACATTAACATATTTTGACAAAAAAAGATATTCACGAACGCTAAACAACGACGGAAATGGGGCAATGGACTACTGGAGCCAATATAATAAATTATTTAGAGGAAGAGCTTCTGTTAAAAATGGATATTTTAGCATCAATTTTATTATACCTAAAGATATTTATTACAGTTACGATTTATCAAAATTCAGTTTTTATGCACAAAGCACAACAAAACAAGCCTCGGGACAAAACAAATCTGTGATTTTAGGCGGCATTAACCCCAATGCCACTATTGACGATACACCACCGCAAATAAGGCTTTTTATGAACGACTCATCGTTTGTGAACGGAGGAATTACAGATGCAAATCCAACAATTTTTGCTGTTTTATCAGATAATAGCGGAATAAACACCTCTTCGGCATCAATTGGACACGATATTTCGGTTATGATTGACAATAACCCTAATAAAACCTATAGTTTAAACGAATATTATCAATCGGACATCAACAGTTTTAAACAAGGAACTGTTAATTATCAAATTTTTAAACTCGATCCGGGAGTACATTCAGTAAAATTAAAAGCTTGGGATATTCAAAACAACTCAACCGAAAAAAGTATAGATTTTGTAGTTGTTCAAAGCAACGATTTAACTATAAGTCATCTGTTAAATTATCCTAATCCTTTTACAACAAATACTAACTTTTATTTTGAACATAATAAACCCGGAATAACTTTAGATATTTTATTACAAATAACCACTGTTTCGGGTAAAGTTGTAAAAACTATTCATAATCAAATGAATACAACCGGTTACAGATCCGACCCAATACACTGGGACGGATTAGACGACTTTGGAAAACCTATTGGAAGAGGTGTTTATATCTATAGTTTAAAGATAAGAACACCCGACGGAAAAAGTATCCAAAAATTTGAAAAACTTTTAATTTTGAAATAAACTTATCATATTTGCGTTCTTAATTTTTTAAACCCAAAACAAAATAACAATGAAAAAATTATCATTATTTTTAATATTACTGGTATTCACAACAAGCAGTTTTTTTGCACAAGATTATGAAGAAAACATAATTACAACAGCCGTTCCTTTTTTAACTATAACACCCGATGCCCGATCCGGAGCAATGGGCGATATAGGAGCTGCAACTTCAGGCGACATAACTTCAATTTTTTACAATGCAGCAAAATACAGTTTTATGGAAAAAAAAGCAGGTTTGCAAGCCTCATATTCTCCTTGGTTAAACAAAATTGCATCGGATATGAGCATTAATTACCTTGCCGGATATTATAAAATAAACGACCAACAAGCATTTGCTGCCTCTTTAAAATATTTTTCAATTGGCGAAATTCAATTTACCGACCAATATGGAAATAATACTATTGCCTATAAACCAAACGAGTTTGCTGTTACCGGAGCTTATGCACTTAGACTAACAGACTATTTTGCAGGTTCAATTTCATTACGAGTTATTCTATCAGATTTAACAGGTGGTGCAACGTCAGGAAACGTTACTCATGCAGGTTTTGCAGTTGCTGGCGATTTAGCATTTTATTATCAAAAACCAATTATGCTTAAAACAAAAGATGCTTTTATTACTTGGGGTATTAATTTTTCTAACCTTGGAACAAAAATCTCCTATGGTTCTGATTTAAGAGCTTTTATACCTACAAATTTTAAGACCGGCGTAGGTTTTAAATATTATTTTGATGAATTTAACAGTCTTGAAGTAGGTATAGATATTAACAAACTGATGGTTCCGTCGCCTGCAATTTACGACGAAAACGGACAGGTTATTGTTGGTACACCTCCAGACGTATCAATAACTGAAGGTATTTTTAGATCGTGGGGAGATGCTCCAAACGGATTTTCAGAAGAAATTCACGAAATCATGTTAGGAACCGGATTAGAATACGGATATAACAATATGTTCTTTTTAAGAGGCGGACTATTTTACGAAAGCCCTCAAAAAGGTGGACGAAGATTCTTCTCAACAGGTATTGGGATTAAGTACAATGTGTTAAATCTTGATTTTTCGTATCTCGTTCCAATATATTCTCATAGCCCCCTTGAAGCTACAATGAGATTTACATTATCTTTTTATTTTAACAAAAATAGAAACTCATAAAAATAACCATATTACAATAAAAAGAGGTTGTTAGAAAGTTAAAAACTTTCAACAACCTCTTTTTATTTTGCCTAATTAATTGATAGTTGCAAAAAAAATTATATGTATTTTATTATTAATCAAATAATTAACAAAAAAATATCATTATCACCCATTTTAACTAAGAAATAAAACACCTTAAAACAAATAATATTATTGAATTATAATCATCTATTACTCAGCATCAATATTGTTATTGTTGTTGTTATTATTATTATTTCCAAATCTTAAAATAATAAATCCTAATATTCCGGCAATCAACGAAGCAAACAAAATAGACACCTTTGAAACAGTAATTAACTCATCGTTATGAAAAGCTAATTCTGTAATAAAAATAGACATAGTAAATCCAATTCCGGCTAAAAAACCAGCACCAATAATTTGCCTTAGATTAAACGATTTTGGAATTTTAATTACTTTCAATTTATAAAAAATAAACACAAAAAATAAAATTCCGGTAACTTTACCAACAACTAATCCTAAGAGAATACCCAAAGGTAAGTTATTTGAGGTAAAAGCATTAAAGTCAAAATCAGCAAATCGGATTCCGGTATTAGCAAAAGCAAAAAGCGGCATAATAAAATAAAATGTTACATTATGCAAAGCATGTTCTAAATTTTGCAGAGGAGAACTAACTTTATCGCAATACATTTTAATATCGTCAACACTATCATATTGTTCAGGAGTTAGCAAAGTTTTTTTCTTTCCTTTGTTTTCAACAAACTGATTTATTTTAAGTTTAACATTTTCAACAAATTTATTTGTATCATATCTTCGGGTCATCGGAATAGTAAAAGCAACCAAAACACCGGCAATTGTTGCATGCACGCCCGATAATAACAGAGGATACCAGACGCCAAAAATTCCTACAACCACATAAACCCACAACGAACGAATGCCCAATTTATTTATTAAAAATAAAGCTAACCAAACAACAAGTGCTATAATTAAATAAGTAACAGAAATATCGGCAGTATAAAAAACGGCAATTGTAAGAACAGCCCCAATATCATCAACCACAGCAAGAGAAGTTAAAAATATTTTAAGTTCTAAAGGAACTCTTTTTCCTAACAAAGAAATAACTCCTAAAGCAAAAGCAATATCGGTAGCCATAGGAATTGCCCAACCGTTTACATAAGTAGCATCAGATTTATTTAAAAAATAGAAAATTGCAGCAGGCACAACCATGCCACCAATTGCAGCAACAGTAGGTAATAAAGCTTTTTGAGGCGTTGAAAGTTCGCCAATTTTTATCTCTCTTTTTACTTCTAAGCCTATTAAAAAGAAAAATATGCCCATTAATCCGTCATTTATCCAATAATGCAAAGGTTTAGATAAACTCCAAAATTCAAATTTAAAATCAATTGTTGTGTGTTCAAAAAACTCAAAATATTTTTCAGCCAGAGGCGAATTTGCAACAATTAAGGCTGCTATAGTTGCAAAAATTAACACAATACCTGAATTTACTTCTCTGTGAATAAATTTTGAAATAGGTTTAATAAAATCTTTCATATATTAATTTAATT
>JAFGXO010000021.1 GCA_016936595.1 Bacteroidales bacterium
AATCACAGAATTGGAATAGTCAAGTAGTAAATACATTATCATATATTTGAAAAAACAAAATAATTACAACAACATTTTACTTAAATATAGCCAAATGTTTTAAAATGTTTAGGGATTTTAAGGTGCTATTTTTCATGTTTGTACCAATGTTTACAAGAGCTATTTTGTTATAATTATCAAATAATTACATAAAATATTTTAAACCCATTGTATGTATAAATCACTAAGTTACCCTGTTTTCAAAGACATATTATTTTATGCTAAATTGCTTTAAATAAAAATGTTGAAATTTTTAGTCTAAATTTATTAAAGTATAAATTAGTTTCTTGTTAAGCCTATGCTTTTAGGGTACAAGTTAAATATAGTAATTTGAAATGGAGTAAAAGTAAGGAAGTATAAGGTATTGTTTATGAGGAAAAAATGTTTAAAAAAAACAGCCACAAATTAATTATAAAATTTGTTTATAAAAGTAATGTTTGTGGCTGTTAAGGGTTTATGTTAATCTTATCCCATCATTTTCGATAGTAATTAGTCTGTTTTTATATAAGTTTCCTATTGCTTTTTTGAGGTTTTTTTTGCTTATCTGAAAAGTATCGTAAATAATTTTGGGAGAAGTTTTGTCGGTAATAGCAATATATCCGTTATTTTCTTCAATAATTTTTAAAATATTTGCCGAAATACTGTCAATTTGATTATATCCGGTTTTATTTAAATAAAGATCAATTTTATTATCTTCTCTTATTTTTTTAATGTATCCTATTTCTTTATCTCCGATATTTAATTTTTTGAACACTTCATTTTTATATAACATTCCCCAGTGAGAGTTGTTTATTATTGCTTTATATCCTAAATCTGTTTTGCTTTGAATAAGTAAGTCAACTTTTTGATTTTCAGAGTATTCAACAGGAGTAAGATCTAAAAATTTATCTAATTTTGCAGAAGCAGCAATTCTGTTTGTTTCTTTATCAAGATAAACTCTAACAATGTAAGAACGCCCGATTTCAAATTTTGTTTTTTGTTCACTAAATGGCACCAACAAATCTTTTTCCAAGCCCCAGTTTAAAAAAGCTCCAACATTTGTAACATCTGCAGTTTTTAGCAAAACAAATTCATCAACCGTAGCAAAAGGCTCTTTAGTTGTAGCAATAATTCTATCTTCGGAATCATTATAAATAAAAACTTCAATAAATTCATCGATTTGAATATTAGGCGGAACTTGTTTAATTGGCAAAAGAATTTCGCCTTTTTCCCCGCCGTCAAGATATACTCCAAAGTCTAATTCTTTAACTACGCGTAAATTATTATATTTTCCTATTTCGGTCATTTGGTTCTATTTTTTATCATAACTTTAATTGCTTTGAGTCTTCAATTTTCAATCTCTTTATTACCAGTTTGGATTTCGTTTTTGAAGAAAAGCATTAATTCCTTCTTTAGTTTCATAGGTATCAAACATAGAACCAAACACATCTGCTTCCAATTTTTGTCCGGCATTAAGCATCATTTTAGTTCCCTGACGAGTAACATATTTTACTTGTTTTACTGCATTTTTGCCTTTAGAGGCAATAATTGAAGCAATTTTAAGTGTTTCGGGCATAAGTTCTTCAGGTTCAACAACTTTTTGAACTAGTCTCATAGCAAGAGCTTGGTCAGCTTTAATCATTTCACCGGTCATTAAAATAAAAAGTGCATCACCAATACCTGCAAGTCTTGATAAACGCTGAGTTCCGGCATATCCGGGTATTAATCCTAAATTAACTTCGGGTTGACCAAGTTTAGCTTTAGAACTGGCAATTCTAAAATCGCACGACATAGCAAGTTCCATACCGCCCCCTAAGGCAAAGCCGTTAATTGCGGCAATTACCGGAACCGATAAAGCTTCTAAGCGACAAAAAGTATCTTGTCCTTTTTCTGAAAATTCTTTCCCTTCTTTTGATGCAAAATTTGACATTTCTGCAATATCCGCACCCGCTACAAAGGCTTTTCCTTCGCCGGTTATTATTAACACTCGCATATTTTCCATGGTTTCAAATTGATCTAAAAAGCTGTTTAAATCGTTAAAAACTTCTGAATTTAAGGCGTTTAATGCTTCAGGGCGACTTATAGTTAGTATGCCAATATTTTCTTTCGCTTCAAATTTTAATGTATTGTAGTTCATTTTCCAAATTTTTTGTGAAAATATAAACAATTATTAAATATGCAAAAATTTTTATATTGTTTAATTAAATTTTTAAATTTGAATTTACATATTTTTCAAACTAAATATATTTTATATGTCAAAAATTAAAAATAATAATGAAAATATAGTGAATGCTATTTCTAAAATTGAAACTAACTCCAACATTGAAATTGTTTTGTTTAAAGAAGAAAAAGCTGCTGATTATACTGATATTCAACTTTTTGGCGGTATAGTTTTTACGATAATTGTATTTACTTTTTTAATGTTTTCAAAGGCTATTTTTGGAAATTATTTGTTTTATGTTTTAACTGTCGGCAGTTTTTTTATTGGATATTTTATATTTCTTTTTTTCGAAAAACAATTTATGTTTTTAGTGAATATTAAAAGAAAAAATGTGAATGTTGAAATCAGAGCAAGGGCTATTTTTCAGAAAGCCGGAATTTATAAAACCCAAAAACAAACCGGTATGCTGATTTATTTGGCTGTTTTTGAAAAAAAATCGTTCATTGTTTCTGATATTGGGGTTGATACTTTAATTTCTGAAGAAATTTTAAAACAACTTCAAACTAAATTTGATAATACCTTAAAATCAAGCTATAGTGAAAAAAAAATATCTGATATTTTATTAAATTATTCTGATGTTTTTAGTGAATATATCCCTAAAAAACAAGATGATACAAATGAAATTCCAAACAATATTTCTGTTGATTTTTAAATTTAAAAATAATTTATAGGCTTATGCTTTTTTATCTTTATAATAATTACAAATCAATCTTATTAATATTATCATGATAAGGGAGAGAGTGTTTTTTTAATCTGATGTTATTTTATAAAAAAATATAATATGAAGCAAGTAATTTATATCGCACTAATATTTCTTTCTGTAAATATGATTTTTTCAACAAAAATAATTGCACGTCCCAATGGGGGTAATTCTTTTACTTACGATTCTGATGATGACGATGATGCAGCTAACTCTTATGACGACAATAACAGTAACTATAATTTTGATAATGTTTCCAATACCGATGACGATGATTATTGGAATGATAACAATAACGACAATAATTATTCCTCGTCAGGTGGTGGGTCATCAAAGGGCAACGTCTTTTTAATTTTTGCAATTTTTATGTTTTTTGTGATTGCTGCAGCATTAAATTTTTTGAAGCAATATGCGAAAAAAAAATCACGTAAAATATATGCCAATACTAAGCCAATTTCCCAACCAAAAATTGTTAATACTTCAATTAAACCTTCAGCGGTAGCTAAAACTCCAATTAAATCAGGTGTTAAATATTTATATGAAATTGATCCAAATTTTTCTAAAATATTTTTTATTGATTTTGTTAACTTGCTTATAATTAGTTACTTTAAAAGTATAGGAAAGAATACAATTAGAAATATTGATCCGTTTATTTCTCAAAAATTACATGTTTATGCCAATAATTTTGCCGAAAAATTTGGTATTACTAATAACAATGATGTTAGTGTTAGCGAGCTTGTTATTGGTGCTTTACATATTAAAAGTATTCAAGTTTTTCAAAAAGAAACTGCGATTTTAGTGAGTGCTGATTTGAACTTTTCTTTAAAAAACAAGAACCTTATAACAAGACACATAATGACTTCGGATTTTACGTTTAGAAGAAACAATTCTGTTCAAACCAAAGAACCAAAAGGAGGAGTTTATGAACTTGTTTGCCCAAATTGTGGCTCTTCTCTTAATATTACCGATGTTAATATCTGTTCTTCGTGTGGTCAAAGAATTTATTCCATGCAATTTATTTGGTGTGCAACAAATATAAAAATAAAATTTCATAATGTAATTAAGCAAGATAGTTTGTATTATTATGCTGATGAAAAAGGAACATCAAAACAAACTTTCACACATTATTTGCTTGATAAAAATTTGCTTGAATTTATAAAAAAATATAACTTGAGTAGTATTGAAACATTTAAAACGAGTTTTACTCAGAATGTTGTTAAACCTGTTTTTTTGGAAATGTATAAATCTTGGGCTGAGTTGAAATGGGAAAAAGTACGGCATTTATTGAGTGATAGATTATGGGAGAGTAATAATTTTTGGATTGAAGCATATAAACATTATAAGGTTGTTAACAAACTTGATAAAATATTTATTAACGAAATTGAATTTTCAAATTTAGAAACTGATAAATTTTTTGAATCAATAACTGTTAGAATTTTTGCTTCGTGTATTGATTATGTTCAAGAAATTGAAACCGGAAAACTTGTTGCGGGGGATAATAAAAATTTCACTGTTTTTTCGGAATATTGGACTTTTGTACGCAGAGTTGGTATAGATAATTCAATTGATAAGGTTAATGTTAAAGTCTGTCCAAATTGCGGAGCTGTGGCTGATAAAATTGGACAATCGGCTATCTGCGAATATTGTAACACCAAAATAAGTACCGGTGAATTTGGCTGGATTTTATCTGCTATTACTCAAGATGACGTTTACAGAGGCTAATTTGTAAAAGTTGTAGTTAAGGTGTTTTTTACTAAAAGTAATTTAAACTATTTTTGTTAAAAAAAACTTGCGAAATTCATTTATATTTTTAAAAAAATTGTACATTGTGCAAAATTTTAAAAATTATTGTTATGGACTTAAAACCATATTTCGAGATGACTGAGGCGTGTATTCAAGATTTAGGAATTTCTCCTGAACAAACACGCGGTGATAAACCTGGACAATGGGATTTGTATAAAGGAAGTGCTCATGTTATGATTGATATTTTTGAGATGGATAACGGGTGGGCTTACTTTCAATGTTTAGCTCCAATTATTAAAATTCCTGCAGATCTTAAAATTGAATTTTACGAGGAGATTTTAGAAAAAAATCATCAATTATTTGGTGTTGCAATGACAAAATTTAATGATTGGATTTATATAAAAACTATAAGAGAAATTGAGGGAATTGATAAAAGCGAAATTGCCGCTCAAATTAAAAGAATTGGTAATTATGCCGATGAATTAGACGATTTTTACAAAAATAAATATCACAAAGAGTAATTTTTTTTTATAAAAATACAAAGTTTAAAAATAAAAGGGCAACAATTGTTGCCCTTTTTGTTTAGTCTAAAGTTTTAACTACAAGTCCACTACGTAGTTTTGGTTCAAACCAGGTAGTTTTTGGAGGCATAATATTTCCGGTGTCGGCAATGTTAATTAGTTGCTCCATAGAAACAGGATAAAGAGCAAAAGCAACAGCCATCTCGCCGCTGTCAACTCGTTTTTTTAATTCTCCTAAGCCTCTAATTCCGCCCACAAAATCTATTCTTTTGTCGGTTCTTAAATCTTTTATGCCAAAAATTGGTTCTAATACTTGTTTGGAAAGTATTGTTACATCTAAAATACCAATTGGATCGTTGTTATCATAAGTTCCTTCTTTGGCAGTTAAGGAATACCATTTATGGTCTAAATACATTGCAAAATTATGTAATTTATTCGGACGATATTCCTTTTCTTCAATTTCGGAAATATCAAAATTTTCTAATAATAAGTTAAAAATTTCGCTTTCGGTTAATCCATTCAAATCTTTGATTACTCGGTTATAGTCTATTATTTTTAATTGATTATCAGGAAAATGCACGGCCATAAAATAATTATATTGTTCGTTTCCGGTGTGATTTGGATTAGCATCACGTTTTTCTTTTCCAATAAGAGCACCGGCCGCTGTTCTGTGGTGTCCGTCGGCTACATAAGTTGCAGGTACTTTTGTTTGGAATAATTCTTCAATTTTTTTGTTTGTGTTTGCTTCAGTAATAGCCCAAAAATGATGACCAAAACCGTCTTCAGCTGTAAAGTCATAATCGGCTTTGTGATTTTTTACCCAATTTTCAACAATTGTATCTATTTCGGGCACAGCACGATATGAGAAAAATACCGGTTCAACAAAAGCCTCGGTAATTCTAATTATTCGTGTTCGATCTTCTTCTTTATCGGGGCGAGTAAGTTCGTGCTTTTTAATTATTCCGTTAAAATAATCGTCCATACATGCACCGCCTACAATCCCGTATTGTGTTCTTCCGTCCATTGTTTGAGCATATATGTAAAAACGTTCTTCGTTATCTTGAATTAACCAACCTTTGTCGATGAACATATTGAAATTTTCAAGCGATTTTTTGTAAACATCATCAGAATGAATGTCTGTTCCTTCGGGCATGTCAATTTCAGCTCTTGTAATATGTAAAAAAGAAGTTTCTTTTCCTTCAGCCATTTGTGCTGCTTCTTTGCTGTTCATTACGTCATAAGGTAAACTTGCTAAGTCTTTTACTATATTTTGTGGGGGACGATACCCCTTAAAAGGTTTTACTTTTGCCATTTTTTATGAGTTTGTTGAGTTTTCATGTTTGTCGAGTTGTCGAGTTATCGACGTATTGAGTTGTCAAGTACTTATTAACCTAACAACAAACTACTCTATAACTCGAATACTATCAACTCGATAACTTTTATTAATTGACTTTAAACGTTGTATCTCCGTCTTTAAAGAATTTTACAATTTGATTTATAGCGGCTAATCCGGCGTTAATATTTGCTTCGTCTGTTTGAGCTCCCATTTTTTTAGGAGAGAAGAAATATCTGCCTTCAAATTTTTCTGCAAATTTTTCAGCATTGTCAGGCGTAATGTCAGACACATATTTTATGTCTGTTCTTTCTGCCATAATTTCAAGTAATTCATCTTCATTTATTACTTCTTTTCTTGCAGTGTTAATTATAACACCATTTTTTGGCATTTTACTAACTAAATTTTTGTTAATTGATTTTTTAGTTTGTTCATTAGCAGGAATATGCAACGAAATATATTGGCACGTTTCAAATAATTCGGCAGTGCTTCCAACAGCTTTTACACCATCTTCTTCAATTTTTCCGGCAGGAACAAAAGCGTCAAAAGCATATACTTCCATTCCAAAACCTTTTGCAATTTTGGCAACAAGGCGACCAACATTTCCGTAAGCTAAAATACCAAGTTTTTTACCTAAAAGCTCTGAACCCGATTTTCCGTTAAATAAACCTCTTGCTATATAAACCATCATTCCAAGAGCTAATTCAGCAACTGCGTTAGAATTTTGTCCGGGAGTGTTCATTACAACAACATTTTTTGCTGTAGCAGCTTCTAAATTAACGTTATCATAACCGGCTCCGGCTCTAACAACAATTTCAAGATTTTTTGCAGCTTCAAGAACTTCAGGAGTAATTTTATCACTTCTGATAATTATTCCGTTTACATCTTTTACTGCTTCAAGAAGTTCAGATTTATCAGTGTATTTTTCTAAAAGAGAAAATTCAAAACCTGCTTCTTCTGTTATTTTTTTTATTCCTTCAACTGCCTCAGCAGCAAAGGGTTTTTCTGTAGCAACTAATATTTTTTTCATCTTATTTAGTTTAAACAATATGTAAATCATTCAATCAGAAAATATTAATTATTAAAAGATTGTCAGATTTACACATTGATAGATTGTTAAATTGATTTTTCAAATTCTTTCATAGTTTCAACAAGTGCAATAACGCTTTCTTTAGGGAGTGCATTATAAGTAGAAGCTCTAAAACCGCCAACCGAGCGATGACCTTTTACTCCAAGCATTCCCTTTTCAGATGCAAAAGCAAGAAAATCAGCCTCAAGATTTTTGTACTCTTCTTTCATCACAAAAGTAATATTCATCAAAGAGCGATCCTCAACGTTGTCAACTTTTACTACAAATAATTTGCTGTTATCAATTGCATCGTATAAAATTTGAGCTTTTTCGATGTTCATTTTTTGCATAACTTCAACGCCTCCTTGTTGGTCTATCCATTTAAGAGTTTGTAGAGTTGCAAAAATATTCATAGCCGGAGGAGTATTAAACATTGAACCTTTATCGATATGAATTTGATAATTTAACATAGTTGGAATTTTACGATCTGTTTTGCCAAGAATGTCATCTTTGATAATAACAAATGTAACACCGGCAGGACCTAAATTCTTTTGAGCACCACCATAAATCATTGCATATTTCGAAACATCAACCGGGCGACTAAAAATATCCGAAGACATGTCAGCAATCATTGGAATAGGGCTGTCAAAGTCATGTTTTATTTCAGTTCCGGCAATAGTATTATTAGATGTGAAGTGAAAATAATCGGCATCAGAAGGAATACTAAAACCTTTGGGTACATAAGAATAATTTTTATCTTTTGAGCTGATAACTTCAACATCACCAAATAATTTGGCTTCTTTAATTGCTTTGTTGCTCCATGTTCCGGTATCTAAATACATGGCTTTTTTAATCATTAAATTAAAAGGAATCATTGCAAATTGTAAGCTTGCACCTCCTCCAAGAAAAAGAACAGAGTAACCATCGGGTATATTCAAAAGTTTTTTGAATAAACCTGTAGCTTCGTTTAGAGTTGCTTCAAATTGTTTGCTTCTGTGAGAAATAGACATGATTGATAAGCCTGTTCCAGCAAAGTTTTCAATAGCTTTAATTGTTTCTTGATAAGTAAATTCGGGCAATATCGATGGCCCTGCGTAAAAATTGTGAACTTTTTTCATAATTTAATTATTTTAAGTTATTTTATTGATATTCTGATAGTTATGTTTTAAAATATAACTTCTAATATAAAATCTTTTTCGCAAATTTCTAATTTTTTTTCAAAAAAAAAAGTGATTTTTATAAAAAGTGTTCTAAAACAAGTATTATGTTTAACGCTTTGTTAAATTTATGATTAACAGTTTTGAAATGAAAATTAGTTTATTGATAATTAAATAATTTAAGAAATATAATATAAAAATATTTTCACTCTTAATTAATTGTAAATCAAGTTGCTATTAAAATATTTAACGAACTATTGATGTTTAATAAGATAAAATAATAATTTGCTTTTTATGATTTTGATTTTAGATTTATAAGTTAGTAATTTTGTTGAAATGTAGAGTAAATTTATGCTTTAAATGAAAAAACATAAGATCAAAATAGTACAGAATAATTTTTCATGTTGATACTTTTTGGGGAAAAGTTTTCGATATTTTTTTGCTGCTATTAATTTTTTTAAGTATAATAATTCTTTCGTTAGAAAGTGCTCAAAAAATAAAGCTTCATCATGGTTATATTCTTAGTAGAACCGAATGGGTTATAACTATTCTATTTACTCTTGAATATATTCTCAGAATTGTAATAAGTAAAAAACCATGGCGTTACATTAATAGTTTTTGGGGAATTATTCATCTTTTATCAATACTTACAACTAATGTTGCATTTTTTTTTTACAGGAATACATTGTTTTACTATTATTTGTTCATTGCGTTTAATAAGAGTATTTAGAGTTTTAAACATTTCAACTTTTGAAAATGAAAGTAAAATTCTCGGGAAAGCATTGCGAGATAGTTTAAGAAAAATTGAGATTTTTTTATATATAGTTCTTGTAATTGTGGTAATTATTAGTGCAATGATGTATTTTATTGAAGGGGCAGAACATGGTTTTTCTTTAACACCTAAAAGTATATATTGGGCAATTGTTATGCTTACAACCGTTAGATATGGCGATATTTCATCACAAACAGGATTAGGACAATTTTTGGTAAGTACTGTTATGATAATTGGTTATGCAATTATTGCTGTTCCTGCCGGAATTGTAAGTGCCGAAATGGTTCGCTCAAAAACCGAAAAATGTAATAAAACAAAAAATGGACAAGCTGTAGTGCAGAAAATGATAATGTCGCTTTTTATTGTAAAAAATGCGGTAAAAAATTTAATGTTATTTAAAAAAATTTAAAGATTTTTATTAAAAAAATAATTCTACGTTTTAAATAAATAGATATTTGTTTGCGTATTAGTTTTTTTTAACACAATAAATTGATTAAAATAACAAAATTCATGCTTGTTATCAGAATATTATAATTTTTTATAAGTATAAAAAAAAATAGAATTTTTTTCTCGCAATAAAAAAACCAAAAATATAATAGTAATGCAGTTAATCTTCATAAAAAAACAAAAAAACATATAATTAATTTGGGATTTATTTTTTTAGAGTTACTTTTGGAACTCTAAAATATTAGATAATTTACTTTAATGTGTCCTTTAGTAAATTTTTATTTTCTTAATTTTCTTAATTTTTACAGTATTTTTATAACCTTTTTTTAAAAAAAATATATTTATTTAAAAGTGAAACTAATAATTCAAATACCTTGTTATAACGAAGAACAAACACTTCCGGCAACTTATGTTGATTTACCAAAACATATAGACGGAGTTGACGAAATTGAAACACTGATTATTGACGACGGAAGCACCGACAAAACTGTTGAAATAGCCAGAGCCTTAGGGGTTAATCACATTATTGTTTTTAAACGTAATAAAGGATTAGCGAGAGCTTTTGAAGCCGGACTTGAAAATTGTTTAAAATTAGGTGCCGACATTATTGTAAACACCGACGCCGACAATCAATACAGCGGGGCAGATGTTGAAAATCTTGTTAAACCTATTTTACAAGAACAAGCTGATGTTGTTATTGGCGACCGTCAAACAGCTTCTATCGAACATTTTTCCTTTTTTAAAAAAATATTGCAAAAATTAGGCAGTTTTACAGTGCGTAAATTGTCTAATTCTGACATTAACGATGCTGTGAGCGGTTTTAGAGCTTTTAATCGACAAACTGCCTTGAAAATTAATATTTTAACTGATTTTTCGTACACAATCGAAAATATTATCCAACTCGAATATTTAAAAGCAAAAATTGTTTCTATTCCGATAAAAACTAATCCTAAAACTAGAAAATCAAGGCTTTTTAAGAGTATCCCAAATTTTATCGGACAACAATTAACAACTTTAATTAGAGCCTATTCCAATTACAGGGCACTAAAAGTATTTACAACTTTAGGCGTTTTTTTAATTATTCCCGGAATACTTGGATTTATCCGATTTATTTACTTTTATTTTACCGAAGGTGGGCTTGGACATATTCAATCTCTTATTTTTTCAACAGCTTTTTTAAACGTTGGATTTATAATTATTATATTTGGTATTTTAGCCGATATGATTAGTAAAAATAGAAAAATTATTGAAAAAATTTTAGAAATTAACAAAATAGAATTATGGAAGAAAAAATAATTACCGGAAATTATTTTAATAAGTACAAATCGCAAAATCCTCTGTATAAAAAACTTATGAGTAAGTTTATGGATACAATTATTTCCACAATAAAATCAAAAGATTTTGAAAAATTAAATATTCTTGAAACCGGTTGCGGCGAAGGACATCTTGCTAATATTTTAATAAATAGATTGCAAAACGTTAATTATCAGGGTTTTGATATAGAAGACGAAATTGTTGAATTTGCAAAAAATAATACACCAAACGCTCAAATTAAACTCGGTTCAATTTATGATTTGTCGGAATATGTTTCAAAAAAATATCATTTTGTAATTACTTCCGAAGTTATGGAGCATCTTGAATATCCCGAAAAAGCAGCTCAGGAATTATTAAAACTTGATGCAGATTATTTTATTCTTACTGTTCCAAACGAACCAATATGGCGAATTTTAAACATGCTCAGACTAAAGTATCTAAATAATTTTGGAAACACTCCAGGGCATTTGCAACATTGGTCTAAAAATTCTTTCGCAAAATTCTTGCAAAAATATTTTAATGTTCAAAAAAGTTTCGGTGTATTTCCGTGGACTTTTGCTATTTGTACTAAGAAAAGCTAATTATGAGTTATAAATTTTTTAAATCAGGAACTTTTAAAATAGGTTTTTCTGTAATAATATTTATTTTTAGTATATTTTTAATAGTTAAGTTAGTAGATTTTAAATTCTTTTGGGAAAGTTTGAAACACCTTAAAATAGAATTTTTAATTTTTGCAATAGCCTCACTATTAGTGAGTTATTTTTTTAGAGTTATGCGTTACGAGCAGCTTTTAAATATTAAAAACAAAAGAAAAAAGTTGTTTTCAGTTTCGGCAATTCACTATTTTTTAAATAAAATTTTACCGGCTCGTTCCGGTGAAATTTCTTTTCCCTTGTTGCTAAAAAAACATCTTAATTATAATTACACTAACGGAATATCAATCCTGTTTTTTGCCCGAATTTTAGATTTTTTTGCAATGAATTTTTTACTTTTAATTTCTTCTTTTTTTATTAAAAGTGCAGTTATTAAAATACAACATATTATTATTTTATTAATTTTAATGATTGTAGGTTTATTAGCTTCGGTCATTGTTTTGAATTTATTAT
>JAFGXO010000123.1 GCA_016936595.1 Bacteroidales bacterium
CCGTAGAAGCTTTATCAAAAATATCGTAACCTTTTTGAATTGATGATTTATTTACAACGCCTGTGGCATCGTCAACTTTACCTGACATTGCCTTTCCAACGCCCACGTCAATTGCTGCAGTTGCTACATCTCCAACTTTTCGTTGAAGAGCCTTATAAACCTCATCACTTACAGAAAGGAAGAACCCCCATTTTATTGATTTTGCAATTTTATAATCCGACATAATTTCAACAGGCATAACAATAGGAATAGCATAAATATTGTCTATTCTCATAGCATATGAAACATCAAAAAATATCTGATCTTCGGTATATTGAGGAGTGCGTTGTTTTGTTGTATATGGTGTTGCAGTTCTAATATAATCGTAAACTTCTTGATATTCGGTGTAATTATGCACAGTATCAGGAATGCTAACCATAACTGCCTGTTTGTTTAAATTAGCAGTTGAATCATTCATAGCATTACGTTGAACAAAAAATGCAGTTTTAAAGTTTGTTAGCCCACCTCGATCAAATACTATTGTATAAATTCCATCACTTGGAACAACTAAATTTACATCAAGTTTAGAAACATTGCTTTTATTTATTATATACTGAAAGGCATCGGAAGCATTTTGTCTGTAAACAATAACGTTGTTCAATTCGTAATATTTAGCTTTTTTTTCATTCTTTAGTTCAGTTTGAATATTTATATTTAAAACATCACCTTTGTAAGCCCTAATATGAAAAACGTTATCCTTAATTTCTAAAGTTTCGTTTATTACGGTAACCGGCACTGTTTGAGCAAATGAATTTAAAATTCCGAGCAAAAACATTATGATAATTATATTTTTTTTCATCTTTATATGATTTTAATAATGTATAAAAGCGTGTTTATTCTTGAAAATTCCAATATTTATTATTAGCAATAACTTGCCGAACTCGTTTAACTTTAACAGTTTTTGGTTTAACAGTAATAATATCCTGCGATATATTTTGCCAAACAGTAGATTGATAAACAGCATAAACAGCCACGCTTACATCAACTTCAACAGCAATATTTAGGTTTTGTAAACCAATTGCAAGAGTATCCATCGGAAACCATGTAGCATTATATCCGGTAGCTAAACCGGTTTCATAAACTAAAGGTTGAGTATCAGGGTTGTTATCTAAAAAAACATCAAGTTCGTGTTTATCATTCATAATTGCATAATAAACCGGTTCACCACCTTCTTGAGGACCAATCATTTCAAAAGCCTGTTCAACTCCCAAAGAAGCAGCAGTTCCGCCGGCAGGCAAAAGCAACTGCATACACAAACAACCAACATCTACCCCCATTGCAATTGCGTCCCACATTTCGGAAGCACCTGCAGCAGAAGTAATAATAACCTGATAACCAACAAGTTTAAGCTCTTTATCATCAGTAACAATTGTTGCTTGAGGTTTTTTTAGAAGTATGCCATTTTTTTGTGAACCTTTAATATTATACTTTTGTTCGTGCAACATCACACTTTCGTAGTCGGAACTTGCAATAACTCTAAATGTTTTTGGAGTTCTAATTTCATCGTAACCAACAACACTGTCTATTTCATACTCTACATACGATGTATCGTACTTTTTAAAAAGTTGAACAGCAGTATTAAAAAAAACACCATCATTTGTAGCAGGGATACGTTCAATTTTAATTTGAATGTTTTGCCCTAAGGAAGTACCGTAAAAATTAAAGTGGACAAAATCAGTATAAGGTACTGTAATTTCTAAAGGAGCTGAGGTTTGAACATCTTCTTGACTAAAAAGAACTTCACCTCTTTCACTAACTTCAATTTTTCCAATAGGTTTATCTCTATTTGATAAAAAAGTGATCACAACTTTGTCTGCTTGTTGACAAGCAAAAATAAATTTCTCGGGTTCATTTTTTGTAGGTTTAACATCACGGTCGGCCAACAAAATTGGATTTTGAGAAAAGCCAATTAAGCTAAAAAGAAGTAATAAAGTTATTAAATAAATTAATTTCATTTGATTTTATGTTAAAAAGTTAAATTTCTTTTTGTGAAAAACGTCAATTGTTTTTCAAAAGTTGTTTAAATAAGGTTTACTTTATTGAGCGGTTAAATATAAATGACAAGCGGTTTTATTAAGATGTTATCGCAAAAATCAGTTTGGATTTATTTTTGAATTTAAAAAAAAACTAACATAACAACAATTTACAAGTAACCACAATGGATATATCAACGATAACACGTCTATAAACAAAAGGCATATCCTTATTATTGTCTGGAAAAAACTAAATAGAATGGCAATAAAAACCTTTTTAAAAAACGATAAAGCAATTCAAGAAAAAACCAAAGTGTCTGAAACATTTTTCAGACACCATAGAATATTAATATGTAAAATTATTTTTTATAGATTATGGTTTTGGAGTACAAAACTTATCCCAAGTTTGGCTTGCAAAATCAAGTAATGAATTTCCTGCACCAGCAAAGTCAATATTTTTTTCACCACCCTTTTGAAAATCAGGAATATAAGAGTCTCCTCTTATAGCATATTTTTCTCCATTTTCGAGCATCATTAATTTAGTAGGTACGGGGGTTAGCTCCGAAGCACAAAGAATATAATACATAAAAGTTGCTTCGGCATAACCATCATTATCCAAGTCGGTTATAGAGATAGATTTATCGTAAAAATCACACTCTAAGGCAAATGGAGGATCGCCGCAACCGTCCTGATTTCCATCTTGAACTACTCTTACTAAACTATAATTATCTTCGGTTCCTGCAAAATGATATGCTTTTAACATAACATAATTATCACCACAACCAGCACAATCAGGCTCATTCCAATCCTCAAACTTTGTTGCTCTGGTAAAAATAAGCAAATTTATGCCTGCTTTATCTTTCCATTTATATCCATACAATAAATTACCTTGAATACCTGATAATTTGCTTACGATAGATGGATCGAATTGCATCATTTCAAATATTATGTCATCATTGTTATTATTCACAACATCATTATCATTTACAACATTATCGTCATTTACAACATTGTTAGATGAATTGTCATCTGTAGAGTTATTATCGGAGGACTGTTTACAACCAAAAATGAACACCACGAAAAACAAAACGATAACTAAACTTACTACTTTTTTCATTTGTTTGTATTTTTTTATTTTATAAATCAGATTCAAATAATTCAGTTAAATACCATTTATTATCAATAAGCTCATATATTTCGTGCATTTGAAAACCACTATTAGGCACACTAACTTTGTGTGTTACTTTATTATCTTCAACAATAATTTCAACATCAAAAATAGATTTATCAACTTCGTTAATATCTCCCTTCAAATATTGCCAATCGTCCTTAGTCCACTGTACTTCTTCACCATAATCCACTAATTTTGAACCCTTTAATGGGAATCGCACTCTTTGGAGTTGAAAAGAATTATCGGATATAAACTTTTGGTAAAAATCGTCAAAATTTTCAACAACTACATCATCTGGAATCACATCAATCTGATCAGCAGAAACAGTATCTGTATTTGACGCATTATTATTGTCTTGATTGTTACAAGAAAAAACAAAGAAAACAATACTTAAACCTATTACAGTAAAAAAAAATTTCCTCATAATACTTAATTTTATTTATACATTAGTTGAATTTCCTTCAAAATTTCATATACGGTTTCCATATTTCCCTCATTATTTCGTCGCATCCAAAAAGAAAGAAGAGGCGAACCATAAAAATTTGTATAACGGTCAAGGTTTAAAAAATTACTAATAATTTCGGCTAAATCGTAACCGGTAAAACCGTAAGCGGAATTAAATTTTTCAAAATAAACTTCATCTCCGTCATTGTATGTCATACCTGTAACGGTATCAGAGTATATATATGCATCAGATAATAGTTTTTTATAATCAGATGTTTTAATAATTTCTTCGTAACAATCAATTAAACCATTAACTTGAACGCGAATATCTAATTCGTCGTATTTTTCTTCAGAAACCAATTTTGTAAGGTTTGGTTTTAGAAAGTTAAAAATATTTTGAATATTTTGGGGACTACGATCTATACGGTAAATTGCGTAAGCAATAAGTTTTTGCTCAAAAGGTTGATCATTTTGATCGGCATAATATCCCTGATGTCTTTCATCGTCTGCAACAAATTGAGGCAAAGCATTATAAACATACCAAAAATAATTTGAAATAATTCCTCTGCTAACAGGGTTATTACTTGCTAATAAATATTGTAAAGAATATTTTTTAATAACTTTAAAACTTTCTTCAGACAACTTAGCATTATCAGATTTTAGCGTATTATCAAATGTGTCAATAAATTGATTAGGTAAATCAAAATAATTTGTTGAAATGCTTTCTATTTGTGATGAACACGTCATCAATAAAATAGTAAATAGTAAAAATAGAGCTTTCATAAAAAAATAAAATTTAATATTTATGACTGAATAGAAACAAAATCCACTAAAACAAACTTGAGATTAGTGGATAAAAGTACAAATAATTTCAAAAAAAACTTTAGTAAATTATTTTTTACAACAACAGCCGTATAGATTTTGACCGTCCTTAACTACTTCTAAAGAATAAGAGTATTCATTATCAGACATGCCATCAGTGCAAGTTTCATTTTTTATATAAAAGTCGTAATAAGTATTTTCTGCTTTTGCGGTAATGTCTATTGTTCCATCATTTCTTTTACCAATACTTGAATATTCAAAAAATTGCATATTTTCACCCATTTCTTCGTATAATACTCCAAACAAATTAAATTGTATAGTCCAATAAGGCTCTACGCCGGTAAATTTTACGCCTTCAAATTGTTTAACAAGGTCGGCACGTTGAACTATTCCGGATTGAATATACTGAAACTTAGTCCATTTTTCGATAGCATAATCTTTAAACCCCGCAGGTGCATTATTAAATTCAGAACCTACATTTGTTTCGCCTCCGTATGTTTGCGGACCCATATTAACATAAGTTTCGCCTCTGATTGCGTACTTTTCTCCATTTTCAAGAAGCATTAATTTTAAGGTTGAAGGTGATGCATCCATAGCACAATACAAAAAATAAAGAAATGAAATTTCACCGTAATTATCATTATTAATGTCGGTAAGTTCTAATGAATTTTCGCATAAGCCACAATCTAAAATCAAATCACAATCAGATTGAAAATCTTTTATTTCTCTTATCAACTCAAATTCGCCATCTTTTTCAACAAAATGATAGCCATGAATTTCATAAGATTTTATATCCATATCTGCTTGTTGAGATCTTGTTGTAGTTTTTTCTGAAATTACCAGATAGTTAATACCGGCCTTGTCTTGCCATTTTTTCCCGATTGTAATATCTCCAACATATAAATCATCGGGTATTTCATTTTTACTAAAATTAAGTTCCTCAAAATCATAAGAAACAACATTAGAATTACTAGTATTAGTATTTGTTGTTACTGTTTGTGAACTATCAGAGTTATTATCTGATTGAGAGCTGGTATTTTTACAATTTGTTGTAAAAACAACAATTAAAATAAAAAAGAATACGGTTAAAACATTTTTCATAACATCTAATTTTTATAATTTTTAACAAATTTAATACGTTAAAACAAATTACTATCATTAAAACACGGAAATCTTATTTAACGTAACCTTTAACATGATTAGCGGTAAAATAAAGTTTTAAACGGTTAAAAATAATTATTATTTTCGCAAATATTTATGACAACAATCACTTAAAAATTCAAGATTATTTATATGACAAAATTATTAAAATGTATCTTAGTTGATGATGAAAAAGATGCTTTAGATGGGTTAGAAATACTTTTGTCAGGAATTGGAAACATTGAAATTACTGATAAAATTAACTGCTCTGAAAATGCAGCAAAAATAATACAGGCTAAAAACCCGGATCTTGTTTTTTTAGACATTGATATGCCTTTAAAAAACGGGTTTGAAGTATTAGAAGAAATCAACAACTTAAAAATTAAAACAAAAGTAGTTTTTGCTACAGCTTATAATCAATATATTTTAAAAGCACTCCGAAATTCTGCTTTTGATTATTTAACAAAACCTATTGACCGACTGGAGCTTAAAGAAGTTATAAGAAGAGCCATAGAACAAGACCCTAACGAAGAAAATTTAAGTTTAAACTCATTACAAATGATTAAAATTCCGTGTAGTAACGGCTGTGTGTTTTTAAAAAAAGAAGATTTAATATACTTAAAAGCCGATGGAAATTACACAAAAATCATAACACCTGAAGAAACAATTATTTCGAGTCAAAATCTTGGAAAATTTGAAGAAGCTTTCTATACCGATAATTTTTTAAGAATTTCAAAATCTTTTTTAATAAACTCAAAATATCTTTCGAAATTTGATAAGAAAAGAAAAATTTGCACCCTTAAGTACGAAGACAATATTTTTGAACTTACTGTTAGCAGACGAAATTTAAATATTTTTGACAATATACAATAAAATCCGATTTATTTATTGCAATTAGGTGTAAAAATATTCAGCTAAAACATTAATTAAAAATACTCACAACACTTAAATGCTTAAATTAATCAATATAAAAATAAAAATAAGCAACATATTATCCTCAATATGGTTTATTGCTCTTATTATTGCGTTATCAATTTTTATTTTCACTTCCGACAATTTTAAAGAATTTTCTGTTAAACTTTTAAGTGAAGAAGGAAAATATTACGACGATTATCGTTTTTTTTATGATATAAACAACGACTCAATAGATGAAAATGTTGATATAACATATTTTGATTTGGTTAAAAGCATGGGTTTAAGTATAAATAATGATAAAGGTAAAATTTTACACACCTCCTTAATGACCCCTTTTAATTTCCCTGAATATTTTACCGAGCCGTATTTGACACCACCTGATGAAGATTCTATAAAAAATTTATTATACATTATTGAACGTAACGACGAAATTTATCTCGGAACAAACAGATTAGATACTCTTATTGAGCAAATTTTTTTAGACACAATATATTCTGCCGGAGAATATAAAGGCGTTCCAAAAGCCTACGATTACGGGTATTTTGGACTTTTTGATGTTAATAATGACGAAAAAAAGGAACTGTATTTATACATTGCAGAAGGCTACAGAGTTTTTCCCCGAAAACTTTATTGCGTAGATTATAAAAACAACAAAGTTATTAAAAAATCTGCAAATTTTGGTGCTTTCCCTGTTAATTATAAAATGTATTCTATTGATAACGAACCTTATTTTGTTGTGGGTTCGCAGGCAACAACAAATATGACTGAATTTCAAGACTTCTATTTATGCGATACAGCATCTTATTTTTTAGTTTTTGATAAAAATCTTGAACTTAAATTTGACCCTGTTTACATGGGCTCTAATGCCTCGAGAGTATATTTCTTTTTGCAAAAAATTAACAATCAATATTTCTTCTTCGTTTTGGCTAACCCTTATGACGAAGCAAAAAAAGCAAACTTAAAAAAAATAGATTTAAAGGGTAATATTATTGATGAATACAAATTACAGGATTTTATGAAAGCTACTTTTGATGGAATATTCAGCATCGAAAACAACATTTTTTACATCAACAGTAATTTTGAATACAAAAAATTTAACACAATATCAAACACCGAAACTTTTGTTAAACTGAAATTTGCTGAAAAACCATTTTGGCTTATAAGTTTTGACATAGATAAAGACGGTAACAATGAACATTTATTTAGAGATAAATCATCAAACAAAATATATGTTACTCGAAGTAATTTTAAAAAACCCACTCAAATTATATTACCTCTTGATGAAATTGACAGAGCAAGATTTTACTTCCCCCAAAAAAAAGATGATAAAAACATTATTTTTGTTTGGACTTATTCGGCTTTTTATACATTTGAATATATAAAAGATAAATGGTATATCCTTAAACTTTTGGGATTTATTACCCTTCTTTTTGTTGGGGCTTACTTATTTGTATTTACTATTCAGGCAATTTTAAAATACAGATTAAAACAACGACAAAAAATAACAACAAGAATTAAAGAGTTAGAATTTATCAATGTAAGAAACCAAATGAATCCGCATTTTACGCTTAATACTCTTAATTTTATTTCAACATCTATTTTAAAAAACGAAAAAGAAAAAGCCTATGACGTAATAAGCGGCTTTTCAAACATAATACGATCTACTTTACTGGATTCTAATAAAATTTTACGAACTTTAAATGAAGAACTGAAATTTGTTGACGATTATTTAAAGATTCAAAAAGCCAGATTTTTTGGCAAATTTGATTATTTTATTGATATTAAAAAGAATGATATAAAGAACATTAAACTACCACCTTTTATTATTCAAATTTTTGTTGAAAATTCATTAAAACACGGACTTAAAACTGTTAAATCGGGAGGAAAAATCATTATTGATGTTATTGATAATGAGAAGAATGCAGATATATATATTAAAGACAATGGTATTGGACGAAAAGCAGCCAAAAATTTATCAGCACCATCTACCGGAAAAGGTTTAAGCTTAACAAAAGAATACATTGATTTAATAAATAGCTTGAATAAAGAAAAAATTTCTTTAGAGTTTATTGATAGCTTTGAGGGTGATGTATCAAAAGGATTTACAGTAAAAATTACAGTTCCAAAAAATTTAAAACAATCAGAAAAAGGATAATTTTTTATCTGTTTTCATCCTTCAAATTTAGTGCGAACTATAATAAACGTAAATACTTGAATGAGCGAAATAAAAAACTTCGTGTAAATGATTAAATTCATAAACATCAAGAAATAACGAGTCGTTTTTTATCACACCTATGTACTTAAATTTATCTTCAGACAAAGCGGTGTAGTCAACAATAGAAAATTTAAGACTATCATTATTCAAATAAAAGTACCCCCATGAAGCTTTACGATAATTTGGTACTCCGTTACGTTTACGAGTTATATTAAAATATTTTTTTTGATAAGCTTCGTTAGGTAAAATAGACGTTCCGCCATAATGATAAACCATTCCATCAGAATAAAACTTAAAATAATCGTAATATTCGCCCGAAACCCCTACTCCTTTGGTGTAATAAAAAATTTCAGTTTTAAAAATATCATCTTTAGATAATTGAAAATCTTTATTGTAAAACTCAAATGATTTAGGTTTTTTATAAGGATACAACATCACTTCTATTAAATTATCTAACATTGAGCAAGAAGAAATAATCAACATTAAAAAAACCAAAAATACTTTTAAAAATTCACCACTCATATTCTTAATTTATTTTTTAAAATTTACTCAACAAACCATTTTATCAATTTTCGTTTTAAATTAGTATATGGAGAATATTTAATAAAAGGTTCAAACCAAGTTGGTTTATCTAAAACACTCTTACTGTGGCTGAAGGTTTGAAATCCTTTAAGGCCGTGATAATTACCCATTCCGCTGTTGCCAACACCTCCAAAAGGTAATTTGTGATTTGTAAGATGTAAAATTGTATCATTTACAGCTCCTCCTCCAAAAGACAACGTGCTTAAAATTTGTTTTTTTGTTTGATTATTTGTTGTAAAAAGATACAACGCCAATGGATGACTATTTTTGTTCACTATCTCTATTACTTCGGCGATAGAATTATAAGTTAATATTGGCAAAATCGGACCAAAAATTTCTTCGTCCATTACTTTATCTTCAGGTCTAACAGGAAATAACAGAGTTGGTTCAATCATATTTATTTCAGGGTGAGTTTTGCCTCCAAAAAAAACATTTGAGTTTTCTAAAAAATAACTTAACCTTTTAAAATGAGCCTCATTAATAATTGATGTAAATGCCTCGCAATTATCAAATTTTCCGGTGTAAATTTCGGCAATTTGTTGTTTCAAAAGTTCTAAAAATTGATCAATAATATTTTCCTCAACTAACAGATAATCAGGAGCTACACATGTTTGTCCGGCATTTAAAAATTTACCCCAAACTATACGTTTTGCAGCCATTTTTAAATTAGCATCGGCAAAAACTATTGTAGGACTTTTGCCCCCAAGTTCTAGAGTTACAGGAGTTAAATTTTTAGCTGCCGACTGATACACTATCTTACCAACGTATGGACTGCCGGTAAAGAAAATATAATCCCACTTTTGTTCAAGCAAAAACTTATTTGTTTCAATTCCTCCTTGTATAACATGCAAAAAATTTTTATCAAAATTAGTATTGATAATTTCAGCCATTGCAGCCGACGAATTAGCCGACAATTCACTGGGTTTTATAACAACTGTATTGCCGGCAGCTATTGCCGAAACAGCAGGTAAAATGCTTAATTGATAAGGGTAATTCCATGCTCCTATAACAAGTGTTGAGCCATAAGGTTCTGGTATTATATAACTTTTTGCCGGAAAATTTGCTAAATTTGTTCTAACTTTTTTACGTTTTGCCCATTTGTTTAACTTTTTTAAATACAGGTTTATTTCTCCGTAAATTATAGACAATTCGGTTTCATAAGTTTCAAAAGCCGACTTTCTAAAATCCTTATATATTGCGGCTGAAAGTTTTTGCTCATTTTCTTTCAAAATACTTTTCAATTTTAAAAGTTGCTGTTTTCTATATGTTATAACTTTTGTTGAATTTGTTTTATAGAATTTTTTTTGAGCTGATATTGTATTTAATATTTCTTTCATATCTATCATAATATTTATTAAAACCTGAAAGTTTTGCAAGTAAACATTTAATTGCGTTAAAATCAATTTATTTTCTGCCTTTAAACTCGTCCATTGATTTGTAAACACCAAGTAACTTACCTACAACAAAATCGAACCATTTTACGGGCAAAATGCCTTTAACAAAAGGAAGTATATAAATCAAATTAGGCATACGCACAAAAATCCTGTTTTTTTTTACACCTTTGAGTATTTTTTTTGCGGCTTTTTGCGAACTAATTATTGGAATAATTGATTTCACTCCATCAAACATGCCTGTTTTTACGTAAAAAGGTGTTACGGTTATTACTTTAATATCCAATTTTAATTTTTTAAATTCAAGCCTTAAACTTTCTGACCAACCAATAACAGCCCATTTACTTGCCGCATATACAGCCATTTTAGGGTTTCCAACCATTCCGGCAGCCGAAGCAATATTTACTATTTTTGCCTTTGAATTTAAATACGGAAAAACAATCCGGGTTAGGTGCATATACGAAGTTATATTTACGCTCATAATCTTGTCTATTGTTTCGGCTTCGATATCTTTAAAAAACTTTCCGTCAACAATTCCGGCATTGTTAATTAACACGTCAATATTATTTCCACCTTTAATAACTTCATCTACTTTTTGTTGAACAAGTTCAGTATTTGTAATGTCAACGCAAACTGTTTCTAATTTTGTAAAGCTCGATTTTAAAGAGGATTTTAAATTATCAAGATTTTTATCATTAATATCAAACACAGTAATTTGCTTTGGCTTTGAAGTAAGTATAATTTTCACCATTTGGAGACCTATGCCCGAAGCTGCTCCGGTAATTAAAACGTGTTTTTCTAAAAAATAAGTCATAATTTTTTTTTAAATAAAAAAGCGTAAAACTTGAAACAACAAATTTTACGCTTAAATATTATCACAAAAGTGATGATTACATTAATGTAATATTGTATGCATCTGCAAATTCTTGTTGAGAATCTGTAACTTTGTTCTCAAGTTCTATTAATTTTTCTAACACAATGTCATCAAGATCATAAATTTTATCAATAAAATCATCTTGCCAATCATCTGAGTTATACAAATCTAAAATTTGTTTGTACTCATTATCTAGAGCTACTTTAATACCATCGTAAAATGCTACAACTGCCGCATGAAAACCAGGGTCTTTTTTTAAAGGAGCAATAGCTTTAACTAAATCATAATTAGCATTATAAATAGATAAAGTTTTATCATACTCTGTTTGAAGATCTTCAATTGAATAATCGCCATCCCAAAGAGCTGTTTCAAATTGTGCAATTTGCTCATCTAATTCGGTGTAATAACCTAAAACTTCGTCGTTATATTCAATAGGGTCTTGTTCTCCACAACTACTAAATAATAAACTTAATCCAAAAACGGCTACTAAGCCAAGCAAATAATTAATTTTTTTCATGATATTTTTTTTAATGTTATAAATTGTGGGCTAAGATAAAAAAAAAAATATTATCCGTCAAAATTTTTTAACTAATGAATCAATTTATTGGCGGTTGATAATTTGACGGAACTAATACTTTGGGGCTTACCCACTTTCCTTTCCATGCAGAATCAGGAATTATATTATCATTATCATCTAAAAAATATCCAAGCGAATTTTTCTTTATTTTCCAACTCTTACCTCTTCTTACATTTGATTTTACAACTTGAATTATTGTGTCTTTATCAACCCCCATATATTGCTGACCAATATCAAGACCAATACTATTGTTTTTTAAATCCATTGCACAGCTAACCGAATCGGGTAATGAACCTTCTTCTAATTTTTTTTTCTTAAAATCTTTGTAATTCCCTTTTTCATGAGCTAAACCTAATTTATAAGCAGCTTTAGGTTTTATTTCTTGCACAAGCAAAGCCATCCACAAAGTATGTCTGAAAGCGTCAACCATGCCCCCGTTATAATCGCCGTCAAGAGTTGTATCACTTATATGGCTGTTGGAAATATCCCTAACTTGTTTTGAAATATTAAAAGCTTTTTTTGCAATAAAAGGGTGAGATGCTACCCACCAAATTTCTGAAATATGCATATTTTTTATGCTTTGAGCATAATGTTTTACAGGAAAAGACATAGTTATTAAAATTATTAGTATTTTTGGACTAATTTTCATTTTGCAAATATAACATAATACAAACTTAAAATTTAATAATATGAAAAAATTAACGCTATTATCATTCATTCTGTTAAGCATTCTGTTTTCTCTTTACTCTTGTAAAACACCCCAAACTTTAGCTACCACATCTTTGAGTGGCAACGATACAGTAAAAGTAGGATTAAAAGACACGGCTTATATTAATGTCATAGACAATCCTTCTACAGGTTACAAATGGTTTTTTGATGCAAATTCAGGAAGTAAAATTATTTCGTATCAAGGTGATTTTTACACAAATCCAAAACCTCAAGTGATAGGTGCTGCCGGAACTCGCACTTTTAAATTTTATGCTAAAAAACCCGGTGTTACAACCATAAAATTATTTAAAAAAAGAAACAATCAAGCTCCTATTGATTCTATGACTGTGCTAATTGTTATTGAAAAATAATCGGGCTATTAAATTCAACTTTTAAAAGACGAATTTTTGCACTACGTAATATTGATTTTTGCTATACACATTTTGAGGGAATATATTATCTTTCTTCAAAATGTGTTTTTTGCAATTGTTTTTTTTCTGCTATCTAATTAAACATACAAACACCTGCTTTATTAAATAAAGCATTTTACTGTCAAATAATTCCACTAAATTTATTAAAAATTGGCGGTAGTTTAAAATAACGTTGATTTTGTTATCTTTGCAAATATATTAAAAAACACTCAAAATGGAAGATATACTAACA
>JAFGXO010000124.1 GCA_016936595.1 Bacteroidales bacterium
ATATTTAAATGTTAGATACTTAAATATAATCAAAGCCTTGTTTCTTTCAAATTATTTTTAATGTTTTTTACATCGAACTCACGTTAAGATATTCAATCGGTTAAGGATACGAAAGGGATAAAATGCTGATTTTTGGGGTTAAAAAGTCTGATTTTGATGATTGCGCCACTTTGAGGAGTTGTATGTTTAATTTAAGCTGTAAATTGCAATAGCTTGAAGATGGGTCGTTGATTTATTCTCCGTAATTGAATTCTTTCATGGGTGTATTTAATGAAAAAAATGAATGATTTCTCAAATATTGGGTATGGTTTACTTGAATCTTCAAAAAAGAAAATAGATTTATTTTACCGGGTTAATGGAACATTGGTTATTATTTTTATAACCATTTTATTTATTGATTTGGCAGTTTTGCTATTTACTGAATATGGATTAGCTGCTGATTTACTTCGGTCAATTGCTGTTGTTGGTATATGTTTCATTAATATTTTGCTCAATCGGTTTGGCTATTTTAGAATTGGAAGATTACTGTTGTTGTATTTACTGCCATTATTAATTTTGTTTTTTGTGCCAGTTGCAACAGGTAAAGTTGTAACCGATTATTATTTCTGGTATCCTTACATCCCTGTTGCTGCTTCGGTATTGCCGTATTATTTTTTCCCCGAAGAATCAGAAAAAAAATGGCACTTTTTTACATTGGGTTACTACCTGTTGATATTATTAATTACCGATAATGTGCTAAGCTATTTTGCAAACGATAACTTGACTATATTAACTATTGTTGACGAAAATGCATTATTCTATAAGATTTCACCTGCTTTTATTTTTGTGTTTATCAATATTACGCTTTATAATGTTTTTAAAATGTTGCGCGATCATGAGCGAAATTTAATTCATGCAAAAGAATTACTTCATAAAAAAAATGTTGAACTCGAAACGAAAAATGCCGAATTAAATAAAACCAATGGCACCAAAGACAAATTTTTTCATATTATTGGCCACGATCTTAGGTCGCCAATCGCACAATTAATTCAAATTGCGCATCTACTTAATGACGATGAGATAAAACTTCCGAAGGAAAAATACAAACAAGTAATAAAGGCTTTAGCCGATTCATCTTCACATAGTTATAATTTATTAAACGATTTATTTAATTGGGCTCAAACTCAAACCGGAGAAATAGTTTTTACGCCAACAACTTTTAATCTTTTTGAGTTAATCGAAGAGAATATTCAGCTAAATTATGAGAATGCCAGGTTTAAAAATATTAGTATTGTCAATCGTGTTCCAAAATCGTGCGAAGTTTATGCTGATATGAATATGCTCAATACAATTTTCAGAAACCTGTTGTCGAACGCCATAAAATTTACTTATCATAATGGAGAAATTGAAATCAACAGTAATTTAGTACCTGGTGGAATAGAAGTTTCAGTTCGTGATAATGGAAAAGGTATCTCATTGGTTGACCTCGATAAATTATTTAAAATTGATACAAAATTATCGGCTCGTGGTACCGATGATGAAAAGGGTACAGGATTAGGGCTTGTTTTATGTAAAGAATTTATCGACTATCATAAGGGAAGAATTTGGGTGACAAGTGAACCGGAAAAGGGGAGTACGTTTACTTTTTTTCTGCCTCAAAATGGTAAACGTTATACTCAGTAATTAAATGTGTATAAATTGAAAATATTCGGGTTAATTATCATTACAGTGCTTGTCGTAAAATGTGACCTCTCCGGTTTCAACATCGTATAATGCACCAACAATCAGTATTTTACCTTCGTCTTCCAACTGTTTCAGAATCTCACTTTTATTGCGTATTTCATCAAGCGTAAGGTGAACATTATTTACAGTCACTTCATTAACAAACAATAAATTTGAGCCGTTTCTTTCATCTTTTATCTTTTTTTCGATGGTAATTGCAGGCTGCAGTTTATTTAGCAGTCCGGTAAGGTGACCCATTTTAAAATTATTGCAAGCGCTAATAACTGCTCCGCATTTGGTGTGGCCTAAAACTACAATAATTTTTGACCCAACAACAGCACAGGCATATTCCATGCTTCCAAGTATATCGTCATTCAGAATGTTACCTGCAATCCGAATACTAAAAATATCGCCCAATCCCTGATCGAAAATTAATTCGGCAGATGTTCTGGAATCGATACAACTTAAAATAGTGGCAACCGGAAATTGAGCTTCAGAAGTTAGGTTAACCTGTTTTAGTAAGTTTCGGTTTACCTTGAGGTTATTTATAAACCGATGATTTCCGTCTTTTAAATACTTTAAAACCTGAATTGGAGTAATTTTTTCCTGGCTTTCTTTCGTATGTGTCCACATTCGTCTTCTTTTTTAAGATCATTAATTTTAAAATAGATCAAGAAAAATCAACATCAAATCATTTGAAAAGTTCAAATATTTGCTGGCAATATACAATTATCATAAGTTATTCAAAAGTTATGTGTTTAAAAGTGGTATTACAACACTTTGTAGTAAAACCATAATTTAAAAGATTTCATTCTAATTTGTGGTACTTGAAATTGATGAAATAGATGCATTTAAATAACTCATTGAATCATTGTAAAGTCGTCAATACATTGATTTAATATGAGTTGTATTTTGCTGAATCGCTTAAAATAATGTTCATCCTTGAAAAATTCATTACAATGAATTCATGCGCTGTAAAGAGCCGGAAAAAGTTTCGAGGTTCAGATTGGGTCAGAACAGGAACATTCTGCATTAAATAGAAGTAGATTGATGGAGTTTTTTTATTCAGAACTTAGTAATTAACCCACCGCAAAAGGTGGATTAATTACTAAGTTCGAATCTATCCGATTGATTTATTGATTTTTTATGCTCAGTCAACCCGAACATATTTTTCAATGTTGCAATTGTTTTTGTTCGGAATGAAATTGTCGTCAACAGGATAAGTTTGGATTAAAGTGTCGCCTTTCATTTCCAATAACATTTTTATTTCACTTCCTGGATAGCCCTGAGCAACATGATATTGAAATTTTTCTGAATAATGCGTCCCTGATAATTCGTACGTTCCACCTCCAAATGTGCCACTTCCTACAAAAAGAAAGTAGTTATCTGACCATGTTTTTAGCTGTCCTTCGTTATCATTTTCATAGTTTCTAATAACTTTCATTCCATTTCTATTCGTTTCAATACTAATAGCTTTCCAAGTACCTTTAATTTCGGTATTTTCACCTTTAAAACTTACTAACATAAAAATTACTGCAATTGCGAGAAGTGATTTGAGTTTCATGATTTCTTGATTTTTGTTGATTAATTAATTAACAATTAAAGATAACATGAATTGCAATTTGAATAATAATTATTTTACTGTTTAATAACATGTTTTCACTGGTGTCTATTAAAAAATGTTAATTCAATTTGAAGTCCAAATGCAGTTGGCAATCGCTATCAT
>JAFGXO010000125.1 GCA_016936595.1 Bacteroidales bacterium
CGTAATGCACGAACGTATTGATGCAATGAACAATAACTCAATAAGCGGCAGTGGTGCAAATTTACTAAAAGACCATGTTTTTCAGTTCGATTTTCTGAACGACGATTTTTCTAAATTGCCAAAACCATTGCAAGAAATAATAAACAATCCTGAAAAACGAAAAAAATTAGTGGTTTATATTAATCCGCCTTATGCGGAAGCTACTTCTGCAAAAACTGTTACGGGAACAGGACAGAATAAAGCAGGTGTTGCAAAAAATAACAAAACAAGAGAACTTTATCGTGAAAAAATAAATGGAGGCTCTAACGAGATTTTTGCTCTATTTATGGTTCGCATTTATGATAAAATTCCAAATTCAATATTGGCACAATTCTCTAAACTTAAATTTGTGCAAGGAACAAATTTTGCCAAATTTAGAAATTTCTTCTTGGCAAAATTTTTAAAAGGTTTTATAGTAAAAGCAAATACTTTTGACAACGTTGTTGGAAATTTTCCCATTGGTTTTACCATTTGGGACAATTCCAATAAAGAAAAAATTAATCAAATTGTTTGCGACATTATTGATAACGATGGAAATAAAAGTGGAAAAAAATCTTTTTACGGCGAGTTACCCGAAAGCATAAATAAATGGATAAAGAAGTTTGATTCAAGTAATGAAAATGAATTAGGATTCTTATGCAATCCTTCTCCAGATTTTCAACATAACTCGCAGCTATATATTTCAATAAAAAAAGGAATCGAACATTTCAATTTTTGGAATTTTCAATCAGATAATTTAATAAAAGGTTGTGTCTATTTCACAGTTCGCCACTGCATTGCAGCTACTTGGCTCAACGACAGAGATCAATTTCTGTACCCCAATAAAAAATGGGAAAAGGATAAAGTGTTCCCAAATGATTGTTTGGCTTTTTCATTGTTTCACGGGCAAAACCGTATTTCATCAAAAGAAGGCACAAACCACTGGATACCGTTTAGCGAAAACGAAGTAAATGCAAGAGAAAAGTTTGAAAGTAATTTTATGAGTAAATTCATAAAGGGCAAAATTAAGCCCGATGACGAAGAAAATTTATTCACGGTAAACGAACCCAAAGTTCATTACGAAGTTCCACTAAAATTTTCACCCGAAGCAACAGCCGTATTTGATGCCGGTAGAGAGCTTTGGAAATATTATCATACTAACTTTTGCGAAGTTTTGAACTTTGCAAAAGTTGAATACAACGTAAATGCTTCATTATATGACATTCGAGAGCATTTTCAGGGCAGAAATGATAAAGGAAGAATGAACAGTAAAAGTAATGATGAAACATATATGAAACTTATAACGGCTTTAAGAGATAAATTAAAACTTTTGGCTCAAAAAATAGAACCGAAAGTTTATGAATATGGATTTTTAAAAGTATAATAACGGTTACAAAATATGACTGAAGTTGGAAAAATTATCGTTGAAATTAAAGAGCATTTTAAAGCCGATTATAAATTCTCCGTTTATGCTTATGTGCTTGCTTTTACAAGCATAGGATTAATTTTAACTTATGTTTTTCATTTTGATCAAAAGGTTATTTTTAAAAATTTTGGCACAAATAGAGGCATTATAGACATAATGATTTTTTACATATTTTCGTATTTTGCTGCATTGATACCAATTTTAATTCTTAAAAATAAAACTGAATTATTAAAATCAACTGAATTTTGGGTAAAAACATTGATGGTTATTTTACTGTTTGGTTTTTTAACCGGATTTTCAAAATTAGATAACTTAGCAATAGCTATCGGCACAAATCAATTCGAGCAATATTATCTTGCTAATATTTTTGCTTTTACAAAAAAGATTTTTCCTCTGCTTATTTTAATGTATTTTATTAAAAAAAAATATGATAAAAAAGACACTCATTTCTACGGATTTAGCTCTAAAGGACTCAAATTATCTCCGTATTTATTATTTCTTTTGGTAATTCTTCCACTAATTATTTTAGTTTCCTTTTTGCCCGATTTTTTAAGTTATTATCCTCGATTTAAATTTTGGCTTTTTCCCGAAATTTTTGGTTTAAATAGTTTTATGCAAACAGTTTTTTTTGAATTGTCGTATGCCGTTTCGTTTATTTCAACCGAATTTTTTTTCAGAGGTGTTCTTGTTATTAGTTTGGCTAAAATATTAAATAAAGAAGCTGTTTTAGCAATGGCAGTATTTTATTGTTTTTCGCATTTTGGAAAACCTGCAGGCGAAGCTATCAGTGCCATTTTTGGAGGATATATTCTTGGCGTTATTGCTTTAAATCACAAAAACATTAATGGCGGTATTATTATACATATCGGAATTGCTATGTTAATGGAAGTTGTTTCAATGTTACAATATGTTTCTAAATTATAAAAATGCTTTTTGAAAAAAAATCCCAAGAAATTTTCTTGAGATTTTCTTATAGTTATCGGCTTAAAGGTTTAAATCCGTTGCCAAGAATTTCAGATGCGTCAAAAATTGTTAAAAATGCATTCTTATCTATTTCATGAATATATTCTTTTAAAATTTCAACTTCTCGACGACTTAAAACAGTGAAAATTATTTTTTTATCCGTGTCATGGTATAAACCTTTTGCATTTATACTTGTTCCTCCTCTGTCAATATCTTTTATTATTATTTCTTTAATTTCTTCGTATTTATCCGAAATAATAATAACCGATTTGTTATGCGATAATCCTTCTAAAACTATATCTACAACTTTGCCGGTTATAAAAATTATTATTAGTGATAGCAATGGCAAACTCCAATCTTTAAAAGCAAGAATTGTAAGTAAAACAATTGCTCCATCAACTATTATCATCAGTTGACCAAGAGGCATTTTTGTGTATTTTTCTATTATCATTGCTACAATATCACTTCCGCCCGAAGTTGCTCTTGATCTAAATACTAAGCCTAAACCCAAGCCAATCAATAATCCGCCGTAAATTGCTGATAATAATGGTTGATTTTCTACTAATGGTTGATTTCCCCATAAATTTTCTAAAACATCTGTAAAAATTGCTAACGAAACAAATCCTACAACGGTTTTTGCTCCAAATCGAGGGCCTAAAATTTTTGTTCCAATTATTGTTAATGGTATATCCATTGCTAAAGCTGTTAAACCTATTGGCAATCCTTCGGGTAAAAAATCTATTAAACCCACTGTTAAATGGTGAATTATAATTGATATGCCATATACTCCTCCGGGGGCAAATTTATATGGCGATATAAAAAATACATATCCTACCGCCATTGTAAATGCTCCAATTAAAATTAAGCTGTAAGCTAATATCCAATCCTTAGATAGAAATTTTTCTTTTGTTATTATTTTCATAATATCTTGATTTTAAGTGTTTTAATTTAAAAAAAGTTAAAATTGCAAGCCGCAAATGTAATTTTAAAAATTAAATGACCAAGTGATTTTTTGCAACTTTTAAAATTTCTTGAATCTTATGTTATCAAATACTTGTAAATTCAAATTATCAAAAAAAAAATATAAAACATTAATTTATTTATTATGAAAAAAACACTAATTTTTGTGTCTATTATTTTGTTTTCTATTGTTTCATTTGCTCAACAACATATCATTAGTTTTGAAGTAATGAACAAATCAGAAATCTCTAAGCTTCCTCATTATTTAAGTATCGATAATGTTTCCGGAAATGTAGTAACCGCATATCTTACTGAAGATAATTTGCAAAATTTTGCAAAATTAGGATATAGTTTTCGGGAAGTTGACCATCCTGCAAAGGGTAAAGTATTAAATATGGCAACTACAACTGCCCAAATGGCAAATTGGGACAGGTATCCTACTTACGAAGTATATGTTCAAATGATGAATGATTTTGTTACTAATTATCCCGATTTATGTCAGCTTGTTTCTATTGGAACAACCGTTGAAGGACGTCAACTTCTTGTGTTGAAAATTTCTGATAACGTTGCTAATCACGAAGCCGAGCCTGAATATTTTTACACAAGTACAATGCACGGCGATGAAACAACAGGCTTTGTGCTTATGCTTCGCTTAATTGATTATCTGCTTTCAAATTACGGAACCGATCCTGATGCAACTCATATTGTTGATAATTTTGAGCTGTATATTAATCCTGATGCTAATCCTGATGGTACTTATCATGGTGGAAATAGTTCTGTTTCGGGAGCTCAAAGATATAACGCTAACAATGAAGACTTAAATCGTGATTTTCCTTATCCTCTTGGTGCAAATGCTCCATATCAACCCGAAACTCAAGATATGATGGATTTTGCTTCGGCTCATAATTTTGTTATGTCGGCTAATTTTCATGGTGGAGCCGAAGTTATGAATTACCCTTGGGATTGTTGGAACTCGGCTCAAAACACTCATGCCGACGATATTTGGTTTTATCATGTTTGTTCTGATTATGTGCAATCTGCACGAATTTATAATTCTTCGTACATGACAAGTGTTGTTCCAAGTGGTGTTACCGAAGGTGCCGACTGGTATTATGCTGATGGTTCTCGACAGGACTATATGACCTACTTCCAAAATTGTAGAGAAGTAACAATTGAATTATCTAATACTAAACTTTTATCAACCGATGAATTACCAACTTTTTGGACTATGAATAAACAATCCTTGATTGATTTTATTATAGCTGCCGAATATGGAATTAATGGAACAGTAAAAAACGTGAACGGCGACCCACTTCCGGCAAAAATTGAAATTGTTGGTCATGATCAAGATAATTCTGAAGTTTATACCGATCCCGTTAATGGTGATTATTACAGACCTATTGCTCCCGGTACTTATAATGTAACTTATTCTTCTGAAGGCTATATTTCTCAAACTCATAGTATTACGGTTTCTGACTATGGAGTTACTCAAATTAATAATGTCATTTTGTTACAAGCGGCTCAAGTTACTTTAACCGGAACTGTTATTGATGCCATTACATCGCTTCCTCTACAAGGTGTTATGATTAGTTTTTTAAACACCACAATTAGTGATGTTGAAACTGATGTAAATGGACATTACTCAATTACTATTGCCGAAAATGAATACTCAATTCAAGCATCAAAATTCGGTTATTCATCTTCTGTTGTTACTCAAACAATTACTGCCTATAACAATGTTGTTGATTTTGCTCTTTTAACTTCTGATGCTATTGATTTTGAAACTGAAATTCCTACTGAAATTACATTTAGCGGAAATGCCGATTGGTTCAGAACTACCGACCAGGCTTATGAAGGTGCTTATTCTATTAAATCAGGTGATATTTCTGATAATCAAACTTCTGTAATGACCTTAACAGCAACAACTTCTGCCGGAACTATTAGTTTCTATAAAAAAGTTTCTTCTGAAGGTGGTTGGGATAAATTATTGTTTTCAATTGATGGAACTCAAATGAATGAATGGTCTGGAGAGGTAAGTTGGTCGCTAGAATCTTTTGTGATAACTGAAGGATCTCACACTTTTGCTTGGTCGTATGAAAAAGATGGATCTGTAAGTGAAGGAGACGATTGTGCTTGGGTTGATTATATCGAACTACCTTCGGAACAACCAGCTTCTTTTGATGTAACTTTTAATGTTTCAAGCAGCGGTACTCCAATTCAAGATGCTTCAATTAGTTTAACCGGATATGGTTTAGGTAATACAAATACAAATGGCGAATATATTTTTAATAATGTTTATCAAGCTACCGATAGTATTGCATATACCGTAAGCGCTACGGGTTATTATGCTGTGTCAGGAAAAGTATTTGTTGATGCAAACATTACCGAAAATGTAAATCTCTCAGTTAATGCCTCTGTTAATACAATTTTTGATAACATTGAGCTTTATCCTAATCCAACAAAAGGTATAATAAATCTTAACCTTCCTGTTCAAAATGGAGTTATTCAGCTTCTTTCTGTTACAGGAAAAATAATAAAAACTATTAACGTTAACTCAAAAAATCAAATATTAAATCTCTCTGATCAACCCGAAGGAATTTATCTTGTTAAATTTTATTCTGATAATAATATTTATATTGAAAAAATAGTTCTTCAAAAATAAATTCACTTTAATTTCATAATAAAAAAGCTGATAAAATGATTGTCAGCTTTTTTTCATTTTTAAAAAAATAATGTAAAAATTAAAATTTATAACTTAAAGAAAAAATGTGAGAGTATAAAGAAATTGCTTGATTAGCAACATCGGTTAAAGCATAATCTAAATAAAATCCATAAAAAACTAAACCAACTCCAATACTCGGCACAAAATCCAATGATTTTTCTTTAAAATAATCTTCGGTTTCAGTATTGTTTGAAAAATTGGGGATAAGTTGAAAGTTATTTACTCCACTTCTTACAAAAAGAATTTTTTTATAATTAAATTCAAGACCTAATTGAGGGTAAAAACTTATCGGATTAAAACTTACTAAAGCGTTTCTTTTACCATCAAAAGTAAAATTTAAATCTAATTCGGTTTGTAAACCTGTTTTATCCGAAAATGAAAAATACCTTGCAACTCCTGAATTTAAAATTGGCATAGTAAGTTCAATTGCATTTTCAGGAATTTCGTTATCGGTTTGTTCAAAAACAGCAATTACTTCAGGACTTAAACTGTAAAACCACCCCGAAAAAGTTGTAGTTGCATTTAATAAATTTGTTCCAAAATGCCATTTGTTCTTAACATATTGCAAACCAATATCTAAACCAAAACCATAAGCTTTTGCAAATTCACCCTGATTTCGGAAAATTATTTTTGCATTTGCTCCAACATTTAAGCCCGAAATTCTTGTTTTTTTGCCAAAAGCAAGCATCATTGCATAATCCGAAACCGAAAAAAGTTCAATTCTGTCGTAGTTTATATTCCCATTTTCATCAAATAAAAATAAAGTATTCTGAATATTGTCAATTCCCAATCTAACAACCGATAGCGAAACACCCATGCTGTCGTTTAATTTATATGATATGCCTCCAAAATCGTACTTTGTAAGTCCTGCGTAATACTCTGAATGCATTATAGAAAATTCATAGTCATTTTGCAAATTACTTAAACCTGCCGAATTATAATAGCCCGATGAATAGTCATTTACAGAAGCAACAATACTGTTTCCTAACGATAAATTGCGGGCACTAATTCCAATATTTAAAAAATCATTACTATATCTTAAAACCTGCGAAAACATAATGTTCGTTACCGAAATTAGTATAAACGATAAAAATAGTTTTTTTTGCATATCAATATTTTTTTTTCCTTTGTATTCATAAAATACAAAAATAACAAAATTGAATAAACTTATAATTCCAAACGCAATAACATCGCTTAATATTTTAAGCGGTTCTCTGTCTATTTATATATCATTAACACATCACGATTTATTGCACATAGCTGCTGCCTTAATAATCTTGGGATCCGTTTTCGACTTTTTAGACGGATTTACAGCACGTTTGCTAAACGCACAATCAGAATTTGGAAAGCAAATGGACTCATTTTCCGACCTCGTAAGCTTTGGCCTTGCTCCGGCATTTATTATGTTAAACTTAATTAAAAGTAATTCTTCAAATGAATACCTGCAATTTATTGCACTCATAATAATTGTTTTTTCAGCTATTAGGCTTTCTATTTTTAATATCACAAACCAAAAAACAGAATTTACCGGACTTCCAACTCCTGCATTTGCTTTACTGATTGCCTCAATTCCTCTTGCAGGAAAAATTCAGCAAAATCTACTACACATTAATATATATACAGTAATGTCTAATATTTACGTTTTATTTTTCATAACAATCTTTTTTAGTGTTTTATTAATCTCAAAAATAAAACTATTTTCCTTAAAATTTAAGAATTTTATATATAAGGAAAATAAATTAAGATATATATTTTTGATGTTTAGTGTTTTATTGATTGTTTTATTTTCTGTTTCTTCTGTTTTTATAATTATTCCGTTTTACATAATAGCTTCATTAATTTTTATTGAACAAAAAAAAGCTTAATTTTTTTGTATTTTAGCTAAAATTGTTTTAATTTTATTGCAGAATTTCAACTATTTTAATGCTCAATAACTTTAAAAAATACTTGCTTTTAGAAAAGCGATATTCATCACACACTTCAATTGCTTATCTTAAAGATATTGAACAACTTTACGAATATGTTAAGGTAAATCCTGATGAAATAATTTCAGATTCAAATATTATTAGAAATTGGATTGTATATTTAATGGAAAATAATATCAGTAAAAAAACAGTAAATAGAAAAATTTCCGCCCTTAAAACTTTCTACAGATATTTAATAAGGCAAAATCTAATTGAATATAGTCCTTTAGATAAAATAACTTCTCCAAAAATGCCTAAAAGACTACCTGAATTTATTCCCGAATCCGATTTTGATAATTTTAAAAATTTATTTCCCGATAATTTTTCAGGTTTAAGAGATCAGTTAATTATTGAAATACTGTATTTAACAGGAATCAGACGATCAGAATTAATCAATCTAAATAATAACAGCATTGATTTTTCTAATAAACAAATTAAAGTTTTAGGGAAAAGACAAAAAGAACGAATTGTGCCAATAACTGATTATTTGGCCGATCAAATTTTAAAGTATAATAATTTTAAAAAAGGATTAAAAAGTTTTGATAAAATGGCATTAATTTTGACAGATAAAGGAAAACCTGTTTACGATAGTTTTATTTATCGAACCGTAAAAAAATATTTGAGCAAAATGACTACAATTGAAAAAAAGAGTCCGCATACTCTCAGACATACTTTTGCAACGCATCTCTTAAATAATGGAGCCGATTTAAATGCCATAAAAGAACTTCTCGGACATTCAAATTTATCGGCAACACAAATATATACCCACAATACTTTTGAAAAATTAAACGAAATTTATAAACAAGCTCATCCTCGAGCATAAAAACAAGGAGGGATTATGAACATAAAAATTAATTCAATTCACTTCAATGCAGATCAAAAACTTGAAGATTTTATTAACGAAAAAGTAACAAAATTGGATAATTATGGCGAAGATATTATAAATTCAGAGGTAACATTATCATTAGAACGACCTGCTGGACGAAATTACGATAGTAAGATTGTGAAAATAAAATTAAAAAGCAGTTCATTCGAATATTTTGCCGAAAAAAAATCTGAAAGCTTTGAAGCCGCTACAGATGCTACAATTGACGCACTAAGGCAACAAATAATTAAAAGAAAAGAAAAAATACAGAAAAAAAAGTAAAAAAATTTTTGGTGAATAAAAAATAAGTTATACATTTGCACACCGATTTAGAAAAACAAAAGTCGGTGTGTTCTTTTTAAGTCTTTTGCCGATGTAGCTCAGTTGGTAGAGCAGCTGATTTGTAATCAGCCGGTCGGCGGTTCGAGTCCGTTCATCGGCTCTTTTTTTGGCTTTATGGGGAGGTACCGAAGTGGCCAAACGGGGCAGACTGTAAATCTGTTGACACATGTCTTCGTAGGTTCGAATCCTGCCCTCCCCACTTTTTTTATTTTGCGGGAATAGCTCAGTTGGTAGAGCATCAGCCTTCCAAGCTGAGGGTCGCGAGTTCGAGTCTCGTTTCCCGCTTTTTTTATGTTTAGACTTTACTTCCGCCAATGTAGCTCAGGGGTAGAGCACTTCCTTGGTAAGGAAGAGGTCATGGGTTCAAATCCCATCATTGGCTTAGAAATTCTTCTAACTTTTGAATATTAAATAAATCTAAATTCTTTTTTATTATGGCAAAAGAAAAATTTGATCGCTCCAAACCACACGTTAATATTGGTACTATTGGTCACGTTGACCACGGTAAAACAACGCTTACCGCCGCTATTACTAAAGTTCTTGCAGAAGCAGGTCTTTCTGAATTTCGTGACTTTGACTCTATTGACAATGCTCCCGAAGAAAAAGAAAGAGGTATAACAATTAACTCTGCTCACGTTGAATATTCAACCGCTAACAGACATTATGCTCACGTTGACTGTCCGGGTCACGCTGACTACGTTAAAAACATGGTAACTGGTGCTGCCCAAATGGACGGTGCAATTATCGTTGTTGCAGCTACTGATGGTCCAATGCCTCAAACTCGTGAACACATTCTTCTTGCTCGTCAGGTAAATGTTCCTAGTATCGTTGCTTTCTTGAATAAAGTTGACTTAGTTGACGATGAAGAACTTCTTGAACTTGTTGAAATGGAAGTAAGAGAATTATTGAGTTTTTACGAATATGATGGTGATAACACTCCTGTTATTTTAGGTTCTGCTCTTGGCGGACTTAACGGAGAACCAGAATGGGTAGAAAAAATAATGGAACTTATGGATGCAATTGACTCATATATTCCTATTCCTGAAAGAGATGTTGACAAACCCTTCTTAATGCCTATCGAAGATGTGTTTTCTATTACTGGTCGTGGTACTGTTGCAACCGGTAGAATTGAAACCGGTACAATTCACACCGGAGATCCTGTTGAAATTATTGGAATGTCTAAAGAAGGTAAACTAAAATCAACTTGTACCGGAGTAGAAATGTTCCGTAAAATATTAGACGATGGTCAAGCTGGTGATAATGTTGGTATCCTTTTAAGAGGTATTGATAAAGACGAAATTAGAAGGGGTATGGTTATTGCAAAACCTGCTTCTATTACTCCTCACACTCACTTTAAAGCCGAAGTTTATGTGTTGAAAAAAGAAGAAGGTGGACGTCACACTCCATTCCACAATAATTATCGTCCTCAGTTCTACTTACGTACGCTTGACGTAACCGGAGAAATTGTTCTTCCCGAAGGAGTAGAAATGGTAATGCCTGGTGATAATATTTCTATCGAAGTAAAACTTATTTACCCTGTTGCAATTAACAAAGGGTTACGTTTTGCAATCCGTGAAGGTGGTAGAACTGTTGGTGCCGGTCAGGTAACAGAAATTATTGAATAAGTAAATATATTACAGGGGCTTTATGCCCCTTTTACTCACGGGTGTAGCTCAGTTGGTAGAGCACTGGTCTCCAAAACCAGGTGTCGGGCGTTCGAGTCGCTCCTCCCGTGCAAAAATTAATTAAAAATGAATAAGTTCATACTTTACTTAAAAGATGTTTTCAAGGAACTTACTCAAAAAGTTACTTGGCCAAAATGGTCAGAACTACAAGCAAGTGCAGTGATTGTTATGGTAGCTTCCGTCATAATAGCATTGTTAGTGTTTGTGTTAGACTTCGCTTTCAGTGGCTTGATGAAAATGGTGTATAGTCTTTTTTAAAAATTCTAAATTAGCTTTAACGTAATGAGTGATCCGGAAAAAAAATGGTACGTTCTTCGAGCTATTAGTGGTAAAGAAAAAAAGGTTAAAGAATATATCGAGAATGAGATAAAAGTCTTGAACCTTCAGATCTACATTAATCAGGTTGTTATTCCTACCGAAAAAGTATTTCAAATTAAAAACGGTAAGAAAATCAGTAAGGAACGAAACTACTTTCCTGGTTATGTTTTGATTGAAGCTGCTCTTGTTGGCGAAATTGTTCACATATTGACCAATGTACCCAATGTGATTAGTTTTGTTGGAGCAAATAAGGGGAAAATTCCCGTTCCATTGCGCCCCGATGAAGTAAATCATATTCTTGGAATAGTTGATAAACTTCAGGAAACAGACGAACAACTATCTCAACCCTTCTTCGTTGGTGAAGAAGTAAAGGTTATTGATGGTCCGTTTAGCGAGTTTATTGGAGTAATTGAAGAAGTTAATGATGAGAAGAAAAAACTAAAACTAATGGTGAAAATCTTCGGAAGAAAAGCTCCCTTAGAATTAAAATTCTCACAAGTCGAAAAACAATTTTAGAAAAAAAAATTTGAATTATGGCAAAAGTAGTAGCAGGCTATATCAAATTGCAGATCAAAGGTGGGCAAGCTAACCCTTCGCCACCGGTAGGACCGGCTCTTGGAGCTAAAGGTGTAAACATCATGGAGTTCTGCAAGCAATTTAACGCAAGAACTCAAAGCAGCATGGGTAAGCTTATCCCTGTTGTTATTACAGTTTATGCTGATAAGTCATTTGATTTTATAACCAAAACACCCCCGGTTGCGGCTCAATTAAAAGAAGTAACAAAACTTAAATCAGGATCTCCTGTACCTAATATTAAAAAGGTAGCAAAGATTTCTTGGAATCAAGTTCGTGAAATTGCAGAAGGAAAAATGCAAGATCTAAATGCTTTTACTGTTGAATCAGCAATGAGTATGGTGGCGGGCACTGCCCGAAGTATGGGAATAACAATCACTGGTGATCGTCCTTTTTAAGTAAAAAACAAAAAAATTCCTTTTTGAAATGGCTGCAAAAATTACAAAAAACAGAAAAAAAGTAACAGATAAAATCGAAATCGGTAAATTATACGAAATTCAAGAAGCAGTTAAACTTCTAAAAGAGGTATCTACAACTAAATTCGATGCATCGGTTGATATTGACTTACGTTTGGGTGTTGATCCACGTAAAGCAAATCAAATGGTTAGAGGAACTATTACTCTTCCTCATGGTACAGGAAAGGAGAAAACTGTTCTCGTTTTATGTACTCCCGATAAAGAAGAAGAAGCAAAAGCAGCCGGAGCTGAATTTGTTGGTCTTGATGATATGATACAAAAAATATCTGAAGGCTGGCTTGGTTTTGACGCTGTTGTTGCAATGCCTCAAGTTATGCCTAAAATAGGTAAAGTTGCAAGAGTTTTAGGACCTAGAGGCTTAATGCCTAATCCAAAAACCGGAACTGTAACTCCTAACATTGGTGATACTGTTAAAGAGATAAAAAAAGGTAAAATTTCGTTTAAAGTTGACAAATATGGAATTATTCATAGTTCTGTTGGAAGATTGTCTTTTGATGCTCAAAAGCTCGAGGATAACATTTTCGACTTTGTGTCACTTGTAAACAAATTAAAACCGGTTGCATCTAAAGGTACTTATCTCTTAAGTTTTTATATTTCATCAACTATGAGTCCAAGTATTGCAGTTGACCCTAAATCAATTAAACGTTAACATTAGAGCTATGACTAAAGAAGAAAAAACTCAAGTAATAGAAGACCTAGCGAAAAAGTTAGAAGAATATCCTCATTTCTATTTAACAGATGCTTCGGGGTTAAATGCTGCAGACACTAGCACTTTACGAAGAATGTGTTTTAAAAAAGACGTCCAATTAATGGTTGTTAAAAATACACTCTTAGAAAAAGCTTTTGATAAATCGGACAAACCGTTTGATGAAATTAAAGCTTCTCTTAAAGAACAAACTGCAGTAATGTTTACTCATGTAGGAAACACTCCGGCAAAGATAATTCAAGAATTTCGTGGCAAAAAAGGCCAAATTCCTCGATTAAAAGCTGCGTATGTTGAAGAAAGTACATATTTTGGTGATGACCAATTAGTTGCTCTTACTTCAATAAAATCTAAAGACGAATTATTGGCAGACTTAGTTGCATTACTAAAATCTCCAATGACTACTTTAGTTTCTCAATTAAATTCCGGAAAACATTTATTAGCTGGAATTACCAAAACATTATCTGAAAGAACAGAAAAATAACAAAATTACAAAACATTTAAATTATATAACAATGGCAGATTTAAATAAACTTGCAGAAGAATTAGTTAACCTTACAGTAAAAGAAGTTAACGAATTAACAGATATCTTAAAAGAACAATATGGTATCGAACCTGCGGCAGCAGCAGCAGTAGCAGTAGCAGCACCTGCAGGTGGCGGTGAAGAAGCTGAAGCTCAAACTGAATTTGATGTTATACTTGCTGAAGCAGGTGGACAAAAACTTAAAGTTGTTAAAGCCGTTAAAGAAATGTTAAGCGTTGGGTTAAAAGAGGCTAAAGAATTAGTTGATTCGGCTCCTAAACCCATAAAAGAAAAAGTTTCTAAAGAAGAAGCTGATGCTTTAAAATTACAACTCGAAGAACTTGGTGCAAAAGTAGAGGTTAAATAATTTAGCTTTTTTGGCAAAAATTATTCTGAGCAATTTTGCTCAAATTTTATTCTACTTTTTTAAAACCAATGTTCTGAGTATGAAAATAATAATTTAACATCAACAAAATAGGTTTAGTCTCATCAAAATGAAACTAAACCTTTTTGTCGTTATACATAAAAACGTCCAAAACATAAATTCGATGTACGAAAATAAACGTATTAGCTTCTCTTCTCAAAAGAACCAATTAGAATATCCTGATTTCCTTGAAATTCAGTTAAAATCATTTGAAGATTTTTTCAAATTAAACGCAACTCCCGAGAAGAAGAAAGCGGAAGGGCTTTACAGAGTTTTTAACGAAAATTTCCCTATTACTGATACAAGAAATAATTTTGTACTTGAATTCCTCGACTACTCAATTGATCCTCCCAGATATACAATTGAAGAGTGTTTGGAAAGAGGCCTAACTTATAGTGTCTCTATCAAGGCTAAAATGAAATTGTATTGTACCGATCCAGAACATGAAGACTTTGAAACTATAATACAAGAAGTATATTTAGGTCAAGTACCATATATGACTCCAAAAGCAACTTTTGTTATTAATGGTGCCGAAAGAATAATTGTTTCTCAATTACACCGATCTCCCGGAGTTTTTTTTAATCAAAGTATTCATACAAGCGGTACAAAATTATATTCTGCTCGTATTATTCCTTTTAAAGGTTCTTGGATGGAATTTGCTACTGACGTTAATAACGTTATGTATGCTTACATCGACCGCAAGAAAAAGCTCCCTGTAACAACATTGCTTAGAGCTATTGGATACGAGTCTGATAATGATATATTGCAAATTTTTGATCTTGCTGATGAAATTGAAGTGTCGTCTAATAATGTTAGAGACTTATTAAATAAGAGATTAGCTGCAAGAGTTCTTAAGAGTTGGGTAGAAGATTTTGTTGATGAAGACACAGGTGAGGTTGTTTCTATTGAGCGTAATGAAATAGTTATTGAAAGAGAAACAATTATCGAAGAAGAACATCTTGAACAAATAATAAATTCCGGAACCAGAACTGTTCTTATCCATAAAGACAGTCATAGCCATACATATTATTCTATAATATACAGTACATTACAGAAAGATCCTTCTAATTCTGCCAAAGAGGCTTTAAGCTATATTTATAGCCAACTTAGAAACTCCGATCCTCCTGATGATGCTACTGCTAAAGAAGTTTTTGATAAACTTTTCTTTTCTGATAAACGATATGATTTAGGAGAAGTTGGAAGATACAAAATAAATAAAAAATTAGGTTTAGATGTTGATGTAAATAATAGAGTGTTAACAAATCAGGATATTATTGAAATCATTAAATACCTAATTGAACTTTATAACTCTAAAGCTGATGTTGATGATATTGATCACTTAAGTAATAGACGTATCAGAACTGTTGGAGAACAATTAGGCAATCAGTTTGAAGTTGGTTTGGCTCGTATGGCTAGAACCATTAGAGAAAGAATGAACGTTAGAGATAATGAAGTTTTTTCGCCGGTAGATTTAATAAACGCACGAACATTGTCCTCTGTTATTAATTCATTTTTTGGAACAAATCAGTTGTCTCAATTTATGGATCAAACCAATCCTCTTGCCGAAATGACTCATAAACGTCGTTTATCTGCCTTAGGTCCGGGTGGTTTAACCAGAGAAAGAGCCGGTTTTGAGGTTCGTGACGTTCACTATACTCATTACGGAAGATTGTGTCCTATTGAAACTCCTGAGGGACCAAATATTGGACTAATTTCTTCACTTTGCGTTTATGCAAAGATAAGTTCTATGGGATTTATCGAAACTCCTTATCGAAAAGTAGAAACAGGACAGATAAAATTAGATAATGGCAGCATTGTATATATGAGTGCCGAAGAGGAAGAAAACAAAGTTATTGCACAGGCAAATGCACAAGTAAATTCTGAAGGGGTTTTTGTTTCAACAAGAGTAAAATCTCGTGCTAATGGAGATTTCCCAATGGTTGAACCTAAAGATCTTGAGTTTATTGATATTGCACCAAATCAAATTGCTTCTGTTGCAGCTTCATTAATTCCATTTCTTGAGCATGATGATGCAAACCGTGCTTTGATGGGGGCTAACATGATGCGACAAGCTGTTCCGTTGATGGTTACAGAATCGCCAATTGTTGGAACCGGAATTGAAGAACGTGTTGCAAGAGATTCAAGACAACTGGTAATTGCCGAAGCTGATGGTGTAGTACAATATGTTGACGCCGAAAAAATAATAATTAAATATGATCTTTCAGAGGAAGAAATGTTTCTTTCTTTTGATGATAATGTTAAAACATACTATTTGTTGAAATTTAAAAAAACAAATCAAAGTATGTCTGTAAACATGAAACCAATTGTTGAGAAGGGTCAAAAATTAAAGAAAGGTGATATTTTATCTGAAGGTTATGCTTCTGAAAAAGGTGAGTTAGCTATAGGAAAAAATCTTTTAGCTGCGTTTATGCCTTGGAAAGGTTACAACTTTGAAGATGCTATTGTTATTTCTGAAAGGGTAGTTAGAACCGATATTTTTACATCTATCCACATTGTTGAACATCAAATGGATGTTAGAGAAACAAAACGTGGACCCGAAGAATTAACTCCTGATATTCCAAATGTTAGTGAAGAAGCTACCAAGAATCTTGACGAAAATGGAATGATTAGAGTAGGAGCTAAAGTTAAACCCGGAGATATATTAATAGGTAAAATAACACCTAAAGGAGAAACAGATCCTTCACCTGAAGAAAAATTACTTAGAGCAATTTTTGGTGAAAAAGCCGGTGATGTTAAAGATGCTTCGCTTAAAGTTTCTCCATCTGATTCCGGTATAGTGATTGATAAAAAATTATTTTCTATTATCAAAAAAACAAGAGGAAGTCAATCAAATCCTCTTCTTAAAAAAATAGAAGGTGAATTTAATGAAAAAGTTAAGGATTTAAAAAAACTTTTAGCCGAAAAATTAGGTGTTATTGTAAAAGGCAAAACAAGTCAAGGGGTAAAAGATTATTTTGGAAATTTAGTGATAGAAAAAGGAGTTAAATTTTCAGATCAGATATTAGAAGATTTTGATTACGAGCAAATTAGCCCTAAAAAATGGACAACAGACAAAAAGAAAAACGATTTAATTGAGGCTTTAATTCATAATTATACTGTAAAATACAAACAGATAGAAGCTACTTATAAAAGAAAAAAATACAATATTCAAGTAGGCGACGAACTTCCTGTTGGAATAATTAAAATGGCAAAAATTTATATTGCTAAAAAACGAAAATTAAAAGTTGGAGATAAATTAGCAGGTCGTCACGGAAATAAAGGTATTGTAGCAAGAATAGTAAAACCCGAAGATATGCCGTTCTTAGAAGATGGTTCTCCGGTGGATATTGTTCTTAATCCATTAGGTGTGCCTTCGCGTATGAATATTGGTCAAATTTACGAAACAATATTAGGTTGGGCAGGTAAAAAACTCGGAGTTAAATTTGCCACACCAATTTTTGACGGAGCTTCGCTTGAAACAATTAACGATTATACAGATAAAGCAGGACTACCAAGATATGGAAAAACTCAGCTTTATGATGGACAAACAGGACAGCCATTTGATCAGCCGGCAACAGTAGGCGTAATTTATATGCTAAAATTAGGGCACATGGTTGACGACAAAATGCACGCACGTTCGTTAGGACCATACTCGCTTATTACACAACAACCATTAGGCGGTAAAGCACAATTTGGAGGTCAGCGTTTTGGAGAAATGGAGGTTTGGGCTCTCGAAGCATTTGGAGCAGCAAATATCTTACAAGAAATATTAACTGTTAAATCTGATGATGTAATTGGACGAGCTAAAACTTATGAAGCAATAGTTAAAGGTAATCCATTACCACGTCCGGGAATTCCCGAATCATTTAATGTTTTATTACATGAATTAAGAGGTTTAGCTCTTAATATAAGATTAGAAAAAGACATTTAGTAAACATTATTTGATTTTTAAAACTTAAAATTATTTTTCAATGACATACTTAAATAAAAATAAAGTTAACATGTCCGCTCCTTCAGATTTCGACAGGATAACGATTAGTTTGGCTTCTCCTGAAGAAATTCTAAGACGTTCGTATGGCGAAATTTTAAAGCCAGAGACAATTAACTACAGAACATACAAACCTGAAAGAGATGGTTTGTTTTGTGAAAGAATATTTGGTCCTACAAAAGACTACGAATGTGCTTGCGGGAAATATAAAAGAATAAGATACAAAGGAATTGTATGCGACAGATGTGGTGTTGAAGTTACCGAGAAAAAAGTTCGACGTGAACGTGAAGGTCATATTTCGTTAGTTGTTCCGGTTGTGCATATCTGGTATGCCAGAACTAATCCGAACAAAATTGCATATTTATTAGGGGTTTCCGGAAAAAAATTAGAATCAATTGTTTATTACGAAAAATATGTAGTTGTTCAGCCCGGAATAAAAGAAAAAGAAGGTATCAAACAAATGGATTTTCTTTCTGAAGAAGAATTTCTTGAAATACTTGATAGTTTACCTAAAGAGAATCATTTACTTGATAATGACGATCCAAATAAGTTTATAGCACTTATGGGAGGCGACGCTATTTTTGAATTACTAAGAAGAATAGATGTTGATGACTTGTATTATGATTTAAAAGACAAGGTTATTAATGAAACTGCTAAACAAAGACGAAATGATGCTCTAAAAAGGTTAAGAGTAGTTTCAGCTTTCCGTCAATCAAGACATTTGAACAAACCCGAATGGATGGTTTTAAAGGTTCTTCCTGTAATACCGCCCGATATTCGTCCGTTGGTTCCGCTTGATGGTGGCCGTTTTGCTACGTCTGATCTTAACGATTTATATCGCAGGGTTATTATTAGAAATAATCGTTTAAAACGACTTATTGAAATTAAAGCTCCTGAAGTTATTATGCGTAATGAAAAACGTATGCTTCAAGAAGCTGTTGATTCGTTACTTGATAATTCAAAAAAATCAACTGCAGTTAAAAACGATAATCGTCCTCTAAAATCTTTGAGTGATTTTTTAAGGGGAAAACAAGGTCGTTTTAGACAAAATTTACTTGGAAAACGTGTTGATTATTCAGCTCGTTCGGTTATTGTTGTTGGCCCTGAATTAGAAATGCACGAATGCGGATTACCAAAAAACATTGCCGCCGAATTATTCAAACCTTTTATTATTCGTAAATTAATAGAAAGAGGTATTGTTAAAACGGTTAAATCTGCTAAAAAAATAGTTGATAGAAAAGATCCCGTTATTTGGGAAATTCTTGAAAATGTGATGAAAGGACATCCGGTTTTATTAAACCGTGCTCCTACACTTCACCGTTTAGGTATTCAAGCTTTTCAGCCAAAACTTATTGAAGGAAAAGCTATTCAACTTCACCCGTTAGTATGTACTCCATTTAACGCCGACTTTGACGGCGATCAGATGGCTGTTCACTTGCCATTGGGGAATGCAGCCGTTTTAGAAGCTCAAATTTTGATGCTTGCATCTCATAATATTCTTAATCCTGCAAACGGAGCACCTATAACTGTTCCTTCTCAGGATATGGTTCTTGGACTATATTATATCACAAAAGAGAAAATAAGTACACCCGAAAGGAAAGTAAAAGGTGAAAATCTTATTTTTTCGAGCACCGAAGAGGCTCTAATTGCTTATAATGAGCGAGCTGTAGATCTTCATGCACGTGTTAAGGTGCGAACAACAACAACAGATGCTACCGGAATTCCAAAAACAGAAATAATTCAAACAACACTTGGACGAATTATTTTTAATCAACATGTTCCTTCGGGCGTTGGTTATCTTAATGGGGTTTTATCTAAAAAATCATTAAGAAAAATCATAACCGATGTTATTTCTATCAGAGGAACATCTGTAGCCGCTCGTTTTCTTGATGATATTAAAGCATTAGGTTTTGAAATGGCTTTTAAAGGAGGATTATCATTTAATCTTGATGACGTAATTATCCCTGATGAAAAGAAAAAATTAGTAGATGAAGGAAACGCCGAGGTAGAAGATGTTATAGCAAATTATAACTTAGGACTTTTAACATTTAATGAGCGATATAATCAAATTATAGATATTTGGACACACGTAAACACCAGGTTAACAAATATTTTAATTAAAAATCTTCAAGAAGATAATCACGGATTTAACTCAATTTATATGATGCTTGACTCCGGAGCTCGGGGTTCAAAAGAGCAAATAAAACAGTTGTCGGGAATGAGGGGATTGATGAATAAACCTCAAAAATCCGGTAGTGCACCGGCAGTAATTGAAAATCCGATTTTAGCAAACTTTAAAGAAGGTTTATCGGTACTTGAATATTTTATCTCAACTCACGGTGCTCGTAAAGGTCTTGCCGATACGGCTTTAAAAACAGCTGATGCCGGATATTTAACTCGTAGATTGGTAGATGTTTCACAAGATGTAATTGTTAACGAAGAAGATTGCGGAACATTAAGAGGTTTAGCAGCAAGAGCAATTAAAAAAGATGAAGAAATAGTAGAATCATTGTATGATAGAATTCTTGGTAGAACATCGGTACATGATATATATCACCCAATTACAACTGAATTAATTATAGGAGGAGGAGAAGAAATTACTGAAGAGGTAGCTGAATTAATTGAAAAATCACCTATTGAGGAAATAGAAATAAGGTCGGTATTAACTTGCGAATCAAAACGCGGAGTTTGTGCAAAATGCTATGGCCGTAATTTATCAAACGGTCGCCGAGTAAAAGCTGGTGAAGCAGTTGGAGTTATTGCAGCTCAGTCGATTGGAGAACCCGGAACTCAGCTTACACTTCGTACATTTCACCTTGGTGGGGTTGCCGGAGGTTCTGTTACCGAATCTTCAATTACTGCAAAATATGCAGGGCGAGTTATTATTGACGATTTAAGAACAACTACTGTTATTGACGATGAAGGCGAAGAAAAAAATATTGTTGTAAGTAGAATGGCTGAGATGAAAATTATGGACACTAAAACAACCATTATTTTATCAACTCATCAAATTCCTTACGGCTCCACAATTTTCTTTAAATCCGGCGATGATGTTAATGCACATGATTTAATTTGTCAATGGGATCCTTTTAATAATGTAATCATTTCTGAAAAATCAGGTACTGCAAAACATAAAAATCTATTAGAAAATATTACTTATAAATTAGAAAGAGATGAACAAACCAATTTTATAGAAAGAGTTGTAATAGAAACCAAAGATAAGACTAAAATACCTGAGATAGAAATTGTTGATGAAAACGGTGCTCGCATGGCAATTTATAACTTGCCTGTTGGAGCTCGTGTAATAGTAAAAGATGGAGAAGCAATTGATGCAGGACAAGTAATAGTTAAAATTCCTCGTATTGTTGGTAAAACCGGTGATATTACAGGAGGTTTGCCTCGAGTAACCGAATTATTTGAAGCTCGGAATCCTTCTAATCCTGCAGTGGTTTCTGAAATTGATGGTTTGGTTAGTTTTGGTGAAAAAATAAGACGTGGAAATAAAGAAATTATTATTACTCCTAAAACCGGAAAATCAAAAAAATATCTTGTGCCTTTATCAAAACAGATATTAGTTCAGGAAGAGGATCATATAAAAGCCGGAACGCCATTATGCGACGGTCATATTACTCCTGCTGATATTTTAAGAATTAAAGGACCTGTTGCTGTTCAAGAATATCTTGTTAATGAGATTCAAGAAGTTTACAGATTACAGGGTGTAACAATTAATGATAAGCACTTTGAAGTAATTGTTAGACAAATGATGCGTAAGGTAGAAGTTGAAGATGCCGGTGATTCTGATTTTTTACAAGGAGAAATTGTTGAAAGAATTCATTTTTTAGAAGAAAACGACAGGTTATTTGGCAAAAAAATAATTGTTGATCCTGGCGATTCTCAAAGATTAAAGAAAAATCAAATAGTTTCATTACGAAAATTAAGAGATGAAAACTCGTATTTAAAAAGAAGAGATTTAAAATTAATAGAAGTAAGAGATGCTATTCCGGCAACATCAGTTCAGATATTGCAAGGGATTACGAAATCTGCACTTCAAACTACTAGTTTCTTATCTGCTGCATCGTTCCAGGAAACAACAAAAGTACTTAATGACGCTGCCATTAGAGGTAAGAGTGATTTTTTGGCCGGATTGAAAGAAAATGTATTAGTAGGACATTTAATTCCTGCCGGTACGGGCTTTAGATCATTCCAAGATGTTGTTGTTGGTCCGAGAGATACAATGCTGCCTGAAGAAGAAATGGAAAATGAAATAGAAGATTAATAAGTTAAAAAAACCGCTCTAATGAGCGGTTTTTTTATTTATTTTTTGATTAAACGTGGGGTTTATTCTTCTGTAATTCCTTGAATATAAATGCTACTTGTAAAAATAGGGATAAAACATGCTGCAGAAAGGTCGTTAATGTATATATAATTTGTGTCGGCGTATATTTCCCAGTAATCCCAGTCTTCGGCTGTCCATGTTCGGAATTTATAGTAAACAGAATCATTGTAAACCTCCCAATAGTCAAAATCATTTGATGTCCAAGTTCTTGCCGCAAGATATGTTTGGTTTGAGTTTATTTCCCAAAAATCCCAGTCTTCGGAAGTCCAAGTTCTGATAGTGTAATAATCACTGTCGGTATTTAGTTCCCAGTAATCCCAGTCATTGGAAGTCCATGTTCTAATGGTTCCTTCGTAGTTTCCGATATAAAATTCCCAATAATCCCAGTCATTGGAAGTCCAGGTTCGATATTGACCGTATAAAGAATCAAAGAGATTTATTTCCCAAAAATCCCAATCATTAGAAGTCCATGTTCTAAGGTTGCCAATATAATTTACAGAATAAGTTGTGGTATCAATAATAATTGTATCGTTAGTAGTTGAATCTTCAATGTAAGGAATAGGGTTCGTTCTATTTGCAGCATTGTTTGTTCTATTATTGGGGAAGTAACTGTCAGTGCAGCTCCAAAAAAGAATAATTGTAATTACGAATAATATATTTTTCATGATATTTTGTTTTTTAAATTAGCTATATTTATAGTTTAATACCAAAAACAATAATGTCGTCAATTTGAAAAGCTTTTTCGTTGGTATAAGGATCAGGATACGACATCCATCTTTGCATAGTGGTTGAGAGTTGTTTTTTTTGATCTATCATAGGTAATTTGTGGTTATTTAGAAGTAATTTTTTAAAATTGTTATATCTAAATTTTTTACCTTTTGGTCCGCCAAATTGATCGGCGTATCCATCAGAAAACATGTAAAGTATATCACCTTTTTGATATTTAATAATCTGTTTTTCAAATGATTTCATCTCATCATAAATTGCAATAGGTATTTTTTGAACTTTATATTCAGTGAGTTCATTGTTTCTAATTAGGTACATAGGGTTATTTGCCCCACTAAGTTCAATAGTATTATCGTTTTTATCAATAACACAAATTGTTATATCCATTCCATCTTTTGATTCTCCTTCAACTGTTTGTTTTAAAGAGTTAATAACATTTGTTCTTAATCGGTTTAAGATTTTGTCGGCTTCGGTAATCCCTTTTTCGTTAACAATTTTGTGTAAAAAACTAATTCCGAGCATGCTCATAAAAGCTCCTGGTACTCCGTGTCCGGTACAATCGGCGGCAACAGCAATAAGTTTTCCGTCTTTTGGCGAAGCCCAATAAAAATCGCCGCTAACAATATCTCGAGGCATAAATAAAATAAAAAATTCATTAAACATCATTTGAATTATTTTATTTTCGGGCAATGCTGCTGTTTGAATACGTTTAGCGTATATAATGCTATCTTCTATTTCTTTAGTGTGTAGAGCAATTACATCACGCTGATTAACAGCTATTTCTTTTTGTTGTTCTATTTCGTCGCGTTGAGTAATAATTTCTTCTTTTTGTTGTTGTAAAAGTTCGTTTTGCTGACGAATTTCAAATGTTTGGCGATCAACTTCTTCTTTTAATAATCTTTTTTGTTTACGTAAAATTCTTAATCGTAACCAAGCAACAAAAACAACCGATAATATTACAAATAAACTAACACTTATTTTAAAAGCCCATGTTTGCCAGTAAGCAGGTTTAATGTATAAATTAATGTTTGCTCCATCTTCATTCCAAATTAAATCATTATTAGAACCAATAACTTTAAATGTATAATGTCCGGGAGGCAGGTTTGTGTATTTGGCGTTTCTAATATATTTGCAGTATATCCAGTCATCGTCGTATCCTTCGAGCATGTAAGCGTATTGGTTTTTTTCGGGTAAAATATAGTCGATTGCAACAAATTTAAAGGTAAGATCGTTTTGTTTGTGGTTTAGAGTTAAATATTTTTTTTCCGAAATACTTGTATCAAGGTCATAACTGTCATTAGAAATCATAAAATCGGTAATTACTATTGATGGAAGGTTAGGATTATCTTTTATTTTATCGGGATAAAAAGCATTAAATCCGTTTATGCCTCCAACAATAAACATTTTATCTTTTGTTAACAGAAAAGAACCAACGAGAAATTCGTTGCTTTGTAAGCCATCTTGTACATCATAAGATCTGTTTTTATATGTTTTCATGTTAAATTTGCACAAACCTTGATTTGTTGTGAGCCATAAATTTTGAGCAGTATCTTCCAAAATTCCCATAATTACGTTGTTAGCCAAATCGTGACTTTTAACTGTGAAAGTTTGAAAAGTTCCGTTTTCCATATATCTGTTTAAGCCTCCTTTAGTGCCTATCCAAATATGTCCGTCGCTGCCTTCAATAATACTGTATATTCTATTATTTGATAAAGATGTTGAATCGTCTATTTTGTTTTTAAAGATTGTAAACGTTTCTTTGTCAGGGTTTAACATGTTTAATCCTTCATTAGTGCCTATCCAAATCCGGTTTTTGGAATCGCAGAAAATTGTGGTGCAAAAATTATTACTTAAAGATTTTGGATTATCAAGATTATTGGTGAAATTTTTAAATTTAAAATTCACATCGTCATAAAGCATACTTATTCCACCGCCGTATGTAGCAAACCAAATATTATTATCATTGTCTTCAATTATTCTCCATATTTTGTTGCCGGCTATAGAATTTGAATCTAGGGGATTGTTAGTAAATAGTTGGCTAACGTTCATGTTTTTTTCATTAATAATACATGCACCGCTGTATGCTGTTCCTATCCAAAATCTGCCTTTTGAGTCACGCATAATTGCTCTAATATGATTTTCGGGGATACTTTTAGGGTTGTTAGGGTCATGTTTGATTGCAATAAATTTTTGCAGTTTTTGTACCCATTTGTTTAGTCCGCCGTCAACAGTTCCAATCCAAATTGTGCCGTCGGTGTCTTCAAAAATACTACGTACTCTGCTTGAACTTAAACTATTATCGTTGTATGGATTGTGTCTAAAAACTAAAAGTTCTTGAGCTGCTCTGTTCCATTTATCAACACCTCCAAGAGAAGTTCCAAACCAAAGCAAATGGTTTTTATCTTCGTAAATATCAAGAATACTATTTACCGAAATGCTATTGGGGTCGGTTGGGTTATACACAAACACCCTCATTTGTTCTGTTTTAGGGTCAAATCGGACAACACCACCGTTTAGAGTTCCAATCCACAAAATGTTTTCAAAATCTGATTTTAAGGCCGAAATTTTTAAATCGGGTAGCTTTAAATAAGCATCTTTAAATATAAATTGTTTTAGAGTAGCGTCATAAAATACAATGCCATTGCTTGTGCCAATCCAAAAATTTCCATTATTATCTTTTGTTAAAGCCGAAATGTAATTTGACGGAAGAACATCTTGGCCAACAAGATAAGGTTCTCTTAAACTTTGTTCTAATAAAAAAAGGCCATTTTTTGTTCCAATCCAAACAAATCCGTTGTCGGCTGGCATAATACAAGTAATGTATTGGTTATTTAGGTTGGGGAAATTAGTCCAGGTGTTTTCTTTTTGGTTGAATTTTGAGAGTCCATGTTCGGTGCCAATCCATAATATTTTACTGTTTCCAGAGATACATGTTATATGGTCGTCGATTAAAGTATTGGGGTTATTTTCTTTTGATATTTTAACAAAGCTATCAAAAAGATTATTGTATAGGCAAATTCCATGGTCGGCTGTTCCAATCCATAATTGTTGAGAGCTATCGGGGGTTGTGTAGATTGAAGAGATAACATTGTCGGGTAATTCGCCGGGTTCGTTACCGGCGTAGTAAGTGTAAATGTCGTATCCGTCAAATTTATTTAGTCCGTCAAGTGTTGCAAACCAGGTGAAACCGTTTTTGTCTTGAGAAATAGACCGCACAGAACTTTGAGATAAGCCTTCGGTTACAGATAAATGTTCAAATCTAATTCTAAAAAATTGAGCATTTAAAGAAGTTGTAATGATACTGAAAAGAATTATGTATGTAATTTTATTCATTTTTGGCTAAATATATTGTAAGATAGTTCAATTTCAGTACCAAAAGTAAAAAAAAATGATTTATTCACCAATTATTTTTACAAGTACTCTTTTTGAACGTTTTCCGTCAAATTCGCCATAAAAAATTTGTTCCCAGGGTCCAAAATCTAATTTGCCATTAGTAACAGCAACAACAACTTCTCTGCCCATTAGTGTTCTTTTTATGTGAGCATCGCCGTTATCTTCTCCAGTATTGTTATGAAAATATCTTGAATATGGTTTTTCGGGAGCAAGTTCTTCGAGCCAATTTTCAAAATCTTGATGTAATCCGTGTTCATCGTCGTTAATAAAAATGCTGGCTGTTATGTGCATTGCATTTACGAGTAATAATCCTTCTTTTATTTCACTATCAACTAAAACAGCATTTACATCGGGGGTAATATTTATAAGTTCTCGTCTTTTGGTTGTGTTAAACCAAAGTTCTTTTCTGTATGATTTCATATAATATTTTATTTGTATATCTTTAAGTGATTTTTTATTTCAAGTTTATATTAAAATGTTTATTTTTAATTTTCCAGCATTCGTAATCGCATTCTACATAAGATTCTTTATAAACAAAATCGCCATCAATAGCTGTAATTGTATCGTTGTTTACTATGTATTTTGTGTAAATGGTATAATATGCATTTATGCTTACTTCAACATCAATATCATAAATATAATCTTCTAATGAATCTGTAGAAATTTCTTTGTAAATAGTTCCTTCTCCGTAATGCCCCAACATTATGTATATGGTTGGATTAGGGCATTCGGTTGTTCTTGAAAATTTGATATTGATGTCAGTATAATAGGGTTCGTTAGTTTCGCAATAAAAATTGGTGCAATCGTCGTCGTAATCTTTTAAATTAGAAGAATTGCAAGAGAATATTGTAACAGAAATGCTTATTATTATAAAACGAATTATTTTATTCATGTTGGAAATATTTAAGAGATAAAAATATTTTTTGTTTGATGTTTTGTCAAATATAAAAAAATTATCTGATTTTGTGTGTTAAAAGTTTTATTTCAAAACCTGCGGGTTTATTGTTGTATAGAATATTGTAAATGGCTTCTAAAATAGGCATGTAAATATTAAATTGCAAATTTAGGTTAAAAAAACTTTCGGTAGCATAGTATCCTTCGGCAATCATGTTCATTTCAAGTTTAGCAGCTTTAACAGAATATCCTTTGCCAATCATCATTCCAAAAGTTCTGTTTCTGCTGAACTTAGAGTAGGACGTAGCTAATAAATCGCCAAGATATGCACTGCTTAATATGTTTCTGTGTTCGGGAATAACAGTTTTAATAAATCTTTCTGTTTCTGTTATAGCATTTGAAATTAAAACAGAAATAAAATTATCGCCAAAACCTAATCCTTGACAAACTCCGCTTGCCAGAGCGTAAATATTTTTCAGCACTGCTGCGTATTCTATGCCGTATATGTCGTCGTTTATAAAAGTTCGCAAGTTTTGACATTCAAGTTGATTGGCAATTGTTTCGGCATTGTATAAATTTTTAGATGCAATAGTAAGATATGAAAGCCGTCCTTTTGCAATTTCTTCGGCATGTGATGGTCCGGCTATAACTGCAATATTATCAATTGGAACGTTGTATTTTTGGTTAAAATGTTCGGCAAAAAGCAATTTAGATGATGGTATTATTCCTTTTATTCCGGAAACTATAATTTTTTTACTTATGTCGATGTTTAAATTTTTTGTAAAATCGTCTAAAAATGCCGAAGGAACAACAAAATATATGACTTCTGAATTTTTTGCAACTTCGTTAATATCTGAAGTGTAATTAATTTTATTGTTATCAAATTCTAATTCGCTTAAATACCTGGGGTTTCGGTGATTTTCTTTAATAAATTCTAAGTCGGATTGTTTTCGAATATGCCAAAAAACTTTATGGTTGTGATTTGTTAATAATTTCATTAAAGCCGTTGCCCAACTACCGTTTCCAACTACTCCAATTTTTTTATAAGGGTTCATTTTGTTTTTATTTTAATTGCTTTTTTGCAGTAGGATATTTATTCTTATTCCTTTATTCTTGTTCTGGTGAACTAATAGGAAATTTTATTTCTGCCCCAAAAATAAGAATGTCATCTGTTTGCTCAAAACTTCCTTTCCAATTTTTAATTTCATCATATATTAATTTTTGGTGAGTGTAGATTTCATCTTTTTGAATTGAAAGCAAATAATCTCTTATTTTTGTATTTGAATATTTTTTTAGTCCAAATTTACCAAATTGATTTGACCAACCGTCTGTAAGAAGATAAATACGGTCAAATTCTTTAACTTTAATATTGTGTGTATGTAATTTTTTGTTGTTATTTATTCCTAAATCAACTCTATCTCCATCAAATCTGTAAAATATATTTTCAGTTTCGTTTCTGATTAAAAACAAAGATAGGCGAGACGATGTGAAATTGATTGTTTTATTGCGGATATTTAATTTTAGCATTGCAATGTTCAAATGATCTCTATCTTTAATAGAATCTAAGGTGTTAAAAGTTTTATATAATTTTTTATTCAATAAACTTAATATTTCCTCGTTTGATGCATCTTTATTTAGGGTATATAAATCATGCAAGTATGAAATTGTAATAACACTGTTAATGGCTCCTCTTATTCGGTGTCCTGTAGCATCACCAATAATAATAACTATTTCGTGTTTGTTAAATTGTCGGCTCCATAAAAAATCGCCCGAAAGTTCCGATTGAGGAATGTCTATAACAAAATAATTTAAGTTTGGAAATTGAATATTGTTTTCAATAATTGTTACTTTTTTAAGTAGTTTTGCGTATTCTAAGTTTTTTTTGTCAAAAAATTCAATTTTAGAACTTTTTTCTTTGTTAAGTTTTAGTTCTGCTATAGATTTGTTTAATCTGTTTTTAGTAAGCTGAATTAATTCTTGAAGTTTTTGAATTTCACTTTCGTTTGTTTTTACTGATGTGATATTATAGTCGATAACAACAAATTTAATGTAGTCTATTTCGGTTAAGGCAACAGGGTTTATGGTTGTTTGATACCATATTTCTTCACCGTTATCAAAAACTTCGTGAGTAGTATAGCTAATAGTTCCTTTATCAATAGTGTAGTTTTTAATTTCTTTAAAAATATCAGGTCTTATTTTTTGATGAGCTTTTTTTAAAGGAAGATTGCTGTATTTTTCGATTTTATAAGAAAATAAATCTGTAAAACCTCTATTCCACCATTCAAATTTGCCATTTTGTTCAACAATTAATACTGAATTGTTTGTTTTTTGAGCCACTAAAGAAAGCTGTTTAAGTTCAACCAGAGCAATTTGTAATCGCTCTTTTTCGCGTTCAAGCAGCATTTTTTGTTCTTTTAATTCTTTCGATTGTACTGATAGTTCTTCTTTTTGCTCTTCAAGTAGCGATGTTCTTATTTGAACAATTTCTTCTAATGATTTATTTTTATATCTTGCTTTTTTAGTGATAAAAAAAGAAACAATTAATAATATTAAAATACCTATTATAATGTAAATTAAAAAAGCTAAAACTGATTGAAAGAATGATTTTTCAACGTTAAAAATGATTTTTATTTCGCTGCTTTCAACATTATTATAGTTAACTGCTTTAACTCGGATAATATATTTCCCTGATTTTAATTGTCTCAGTAACAACGTATTACCTTGTGCGTTTTCCCATTCAGTAGATTCTTCTTCGATAAAAAATTTGTAGCTTGTATAATCAGAGTTATAATAATAAGGTGCGAAAAATTTTAGGCTAATGCTTGTGGTTTTATTGTTAATGTTTTCTAAAAATGTATATGTGTTATCTTTTATTTCAAAAATTGAATCGGATAAGTATGCAGAATAATTTTTTGAGTTAACTGTAAAACTTTTTAGCCCTATTTGATAGTTGAAGTTCTGATTTTTTTCAAAGTTAGCTGTGTCGATAATAAATATTTTATCTTTAGAATTTAGCCACAAACAACTATCTTTTAAAATCATATTACAATAAAAGGGTTCAAATAATGATTTAAATGAAATTTGGTTAATTTCTTTTAAGTTTTTTGAACATTTGTATAACGTATGTAATCCTTGTAAAAAGTAATGTTTATCTGTTTCCAAAAAACTGATTATGCAATCATTAAAAGTGCCGTTAAATAAAATATTGTTTGATTTGGTAAATTTATAATTTGAAGGCTGAATATCTGTATCATTTATTTGATATATCCCTTTGTAAGTGCTAAAATACAATGTGTCGTTAATTTCAAAAATCGATGAAATTGTTGAATTTGGCAACCCGTTTTTTGTGTCGTAAAAATATTCTTTGTAATTATTTAAATTTTCGTGTTGATCAAAATCAATAAAAAATATAGAATTAGAATGTGTAAGCCATAAATCGTTGTTTTTATCAAAAAATAAGTTGTCGATATTAAAAGATAGATTGAAAAAATCTTTTTCTTTTACTAATTTAATTCCTGTTGAGGTTTCTTTTAAGTTGTAAACAGAAAAGCCTCTTTTTGTACCCCAAAAAATTCTATTAGGAACAACTAAGGATTCGTGCAATTTTACAGGTTGGGAGTTTAATTTTTGAGTTTGAATTGCTTCTAATTTGTTGTTTATTATTTGGAATTGATCGTAGCCGCTTATCAGAACGTATTTATTCGAGTAATTTTGAGGAATAACAATGTTTGATGCGTAAAGAATAGACGGTTGGGTTAAAATTAAATCATTATGCCAACTATCAACTCCACTTTTAGAGTATAACAAACCGGCATAAGTTGAAATCAGAAGTTTGTTATCAAAAAAATTAAAATTCATTATCCCTGAATTTAAACCCAATCTATTGTCAATATACCTAATTGGATTCCCCCAATACACTTGGCTAATTCCTTTTCCGGTGCCCAACCAGATATTGTTGTATTTATCTACAATAGATACATATACTGCACTTGAAATTAGTCCGTTATTTTGATCAAAATGGCCTATTAGTTTACCTGTTTTGGTGATTATAAAAACACCTTTTGTTAAGGTGGATATTATGTAGGTTGTGTCATTTAGTTTTGAGCCATGATAAATACTTGCATTTTTTAAAAAATTTTCTGCTTCATTTTTAAATAAAGTTATTGAATAATCTGTTTTATTCATTAAATATAAATTATTCTTTTTTGTGCCAACTAAAATATTTTTATCGTCATAATCTAACATTAGTCTAATATCTTCTTTATAAAAAGAATCATTCATAATGTTTAGTAAATTAATTTTTCTATCAATAATTTCTGCAATACCATTATCAGAAACGGCAAATAGCTTATGGTCTGTGTAAAAACCTCGTTCAATTTCAAAATTTGAGGGTCGTTGAACTAATTCTATTTTGTTTTTTGAGTAATAAACAACATCTGTGTTGTTAATAAAATAGTAAACCGAGCTATCAACTATAAATGTTCTCCAGCAATAATTTATTGAAACGGGAATGTTGATGTCTTCAAGATTGTAAGAAAAATTGTGAATTTTTGAGTATGATATCGAATTTTTTTGGCCTATATAAAACTTGCTATTTATTGTATCAATATCAACAGAAAGAAAGTAGGAATTAAAATCTTCGAATAAATTTGTAAAATTTGCACCATCAAATTCCAAAAAATATTTTCCCGATGCCAAATAAAATAGTCCGTTTGGCGATTGTTTAATATCCCATACTTGTTCGGCAGTATATGGATTATCGGGGTTATAATAATTAATTATTTTAGGTAAACCCTTTATCTCTTGCGACTTTAAGTTGCTTGAGATAGATATTAAACTTACTAATAGTATAGTTATTTTTAAAAAAGTCTTCATAAATATTGAATTTACAATATTAAAAAAAATCAACAATTAATTTAAGAATATTTTATTTTTTTTGACGAAAATAATTTTTGATAAAAAGATTTTTTTATTTTTAGCCTAATTTGCAAGAAATTATCAATATATTATACTGTTTTTAAATTGAAAAAATTTGACGAATTATTTTTTTTGTAAATTTTGTTAACACAAAATTGTTCTAACCAATTTTTAGTTAAATTTGCAGACTATATTTATAAATTTTACTCCTTAAATTTTATTTAAAACATGAAAAAAACAATACTTATCATATTAGATGGCTGGGGAATAGGTGATAAATCAAAATCTGATGCAATTTTTGCCGGAAAAACCCCATACATAAAATCACTTCTCGAAAATTATCCTAATTCCCAATTACTTACAAGCGGCGAAAACGTTGGTTTGCCCGATGGTGTTATGGGTAATTCAGAAGTTGGACACATGAATATTGGTTCGGGTAGAATTGTGTATCAAGATTTAGTTAGAATTAACAAAGATATTGCTAACGGACAAATTGCAAATAATCAAGCTTTAAATGAGGCTTTTAATTATGCTAAAGAAAATAATAAATCTGTTCACTTTTTAGGATTGCTTTCTGACGGTGGTGTTCACTCTATGAATACTCATTTATACAAACTTTGTGATATTACCCAAGATTATCATTTGGACAATGTATTTATTCACGTTTTAACCGATGGTCGCGACACTGATCCTAAAAGTGGATACGGATTTCTTAACGATTTGCAAGATAATATCGAAAAATCTAAAGTGCAAATTGCCTCTGTTACAGGAAGATACTATACAATGGATAGAGATAAACGTTGGGAGAGAATTAAAATAGGTTACGATGCTCTAACTGAAGGTGTTGGTTACAGAACTTCGGATTTATTAAAAGCTGTTAAAGATTCTTATGAGCAAAACATTACCGATGAATTTATAAACCCTATAATAAATATTGCCGAAAATGGCCAGCCGGTAGGATTAATTAAAGAAGGTGATGTTGTTATTGCGTTTAATTATCGTACCGACAGATTACGTCAAATTACTTATGCTCTCACTCAGCAAGATATGCCCGAACATGGGCTAAAAACTATCCCCTTGCATTATGTTACTATGACAAATTATGATGCAAGCTTTAAAGGATTAAAAATTGCCTACGATAAACCAAATTTAGAAAATACACTGGGGGAAATTATTGAAAAAAATAATTTAAATCAGCTTAGAATTGCCGAAACTGAAAAATACGCCCACGTTACCTTCTTCTTTTCAGGTGGTCGCGAAAAACCCTTTAAAAATGAAGAGCGTCTTTTAGTAAATTCACCTAAAGTTGCAACTTATGATTTGCAGCCCGAAATGAGTGCTTTTGAGGTTAAACAAAAAGTAGTAGATGCTTTAAATTCTCAAAAATTTGATTTTATCGCCTTAAATTTTGCCAATGGTGATATGGTTGGACATACAGGAATTTACGACGCTATTCTTAAAGCTGTAAACGCTGTTGATCAATGTGTTAATGACGTTGTAGAAACTGCAAAAAATAATAATTATTCTGTTATAATTATTGCAGATCACGGAAATGCCGATTTTGTTGTAAATTCGGACGGAACTCCAAACACCCAACACTCTCTTAATCCTGTTCCCTGTATTTTAGTTGATGACGATAAAAAAAATGTAAAATTAAAAAATGGAATTTTAGCTGATGTTGCTCCAACCATTTGCAAATTAATGGACTTACAAACACCGGAAGAAATGACAGGTAAAGCCTTATTTTAAAAATGAAAGCAAAAAGAGTTAAAGAAATTTTAGATAAGGCGTTTATCTCTGTTAAAGAACGCGAAATTGCAAATAAAGTGCTTGAAAATAAAAGAATTACTCCCGAAGAGGGAGTGTTCTTGTTTGAAGAAGCCGACTTGAGCTTATTAAGTTTATTGGCTATTTTTGTTAAGGAAAAAAATAACGGTAAAAATGTTTTTTATAATAAAAATATTCACATAGAACCTACAAATATATGTGTTTATAACTGTAAATTTTGTTCCTTTAAACGACGATTTGGAGACGAAGATGCATGGGATTACTCTATTGAAGAAATGCTGGAATTGGCTCAAAAATATAAAGATACCGACATAACCGAAGTCCATATAACAGGTGGCGTACATCCTCACTACAATTTACTTAACTATTGCACTTTAATTAAAAAATTGAAAAATATTTTACCAAACGTTCATGTAAAAGCTTTTACTGCCGTAGAAATTGATTTTATGAGCAAAAAAGCACGATTATCAAACGAAGAAGGGTTAAAAAGACTTAAAAATTGCGGTTTAGATTCATTGCCCGGAGGTGGAGCTGAAATTTTTGACCCTGAAATCAGACAACAAGTTTGTGATGAGAAATCTACCGGCAGATTATGGCTTGATATTCATAAAACTGCTCACAATATTGGCCTGCCTTCAAATGCAACAATTTTATATGGTCACATCGAAACTTATAAACACAGAATAGATCATTTGAGCAAAATTCGGGAACTTCAAGATGAAACAGGTGGTTTTAATGCTTTTATTCCGCTTAAATTCCGAAATAAGGGCAATAAACTTTCGCATATTCCCGAAATTCCAATTATCGAAGATATGAGAAATTTTGCAGTTACACGCATATTTTTGGATAATATTCCACATCTTAAAGCATATTGGGTGATGTTAGGTAAAAAGTATGCTCAAATGTCTCTTGCCTATGGAGTTGACGATTTAGACGGTACAATTGACGATTCAACAAAAATATATTCAATGGCCGGAGTGGAGGAAGATAGCCCACGAATGACTGCTTCTGAAATGGTTGAAATAATTAAAAATGCAAATTTTATTCCCGTTGAACGAGATTCGGTTTACAACGAAATTAATAATCAATAAAACTTTACAAATGTGTGTTTTAGTAAATTTATTTTATTAAATTTAAGAAGATACAGTATCAATGTTTTTTTTGAAGCAAACAATATTCACAAATCAAACAATTATTTTAAATTTGCATCACTTTAAAAAACGTTTTTATAATCAAATAAAAATATATAATATTTCGTTCAATTGAAAATGATTTTATTGGTAATTAAATAATTAATATGAGCAAAAATTGAGAAAAATTAATGTTTTATTTGATTGTAAATCAGATGATTATTAAAAAAAACAGTATAGATTATTAAAAAATTTAACTAACTATAGAATAAACGTAAAGTATGTAAAAAAAATAAATTCGTAACCCGAAACTTGTATCTCGTAACCTGTATCTATAAAATCTAAACATTAAAAAATATGGCAAACTTTATAACAAAAATTCTAAAAAGTAAAATAGTAATTAGTTTAGCAGTTATCGGTGTGTTAAGTTTGGTTTTAATACTAAGCTCATCAATTTATTTAAAAAAAGTTACACATCACGGAAAAATAATTTTTACCCCAAGTTTTAAAGGATTAACTTCTGAAGAAGCCTCCGAATTAGCCACAGAAAAAGACATTAAAATTGAAATTATTGATTCTGTTTATATCTCATTTGCCGAACCGGGTACAATCGTAGATCAAACACCAAAAGCAAATTTTATGATCAAAAGAGGCAGAACAATTTTTATAGTTGTTAAAGCCAAAGGTCAAAAAATTGTGGAAGTGCCAAATTTAAGTGCTCAATCGCTTACGCAAGCCCGCTCTGTGCTCGAAAGTGCCGGTTTAATGGTTGGAATAATTACCTTTAAAAATTCACCAAATAATCATAGACTAATATTAGAGCAATCCATAGATCCCGGAACAGAAGTTGTTGCAGGTACAAAAGTTGATCTTGTTGTAGGCGAAGAATCAGGGCATTATGCTGTTGTGCCAAATTTAGATGGATTAAGTTTAAATGACGCAATTTTTAAAGCAGCCGAAAATAACCTTAACATAGGAAATATTGTGTACGATAATACTGTTATTAGTGCTCAAGATACTTTTTTATCAGTTGTTTGGAAACAATCTATTAATGCCGGAGTAAAAACTGATTACGGGCATGACGTTAATATTTGGTTAACAGTTGACCCTTCACAATATTAAAATCTGTTAATAATGCAATATATTAATTTTGCCTCTGTTTTAATATCGTTATAAATTTGTACTCTTGTAACGACGTTTTAATGCGTTATTTTTTAGATTTAAATATATTAAAATGAAACAATTCTTTTTTTTCGTAATATTATTTATTGTAGCCGGAGTAATTTCAGCTCAAGAAGTTATAACTTTTGCCGGAAGTAATAATTCAGCAGTTGATTTTCCGGTTGATAAATCAAACGACACGCTCTCGCTTCCATTCTTTAGTGATTTTTCTGAAACAAATCCGTTTAAATATTATCTAAACAATGATGTTTCAATTGCCACTTTTCAAACAATTTATCCGCCTTCTGTTTATGCTGCAATGTTTGATGCAACAAATAATGAAGGCGATTTTTACGCCTCTAACTATAATCAATCTATTGTGGCCGATTTTTTAACATCTAAACCTATAAATCTTTTTTTCCCAACAGATACAACAATATATTTTAGCTTTTTTTACGAACCTCAAGGTCGATTAGATGCTCCGGAAGCCACAGATTCTCTTGTGTTACAATTCTATGCTCCTAATCAGCAAAAATGGGAAACAGTTTGGATTGCAACTAATTACACAACTGTTGAGTTTCAGTTAGTTAAATTTAAAATCTCTGATACAGCTTTTTTGCAAAACGGGTTTCAATACAGATTTTATAACAGAATTTCAATGCCTTCAAACACTCATCCCAGTCTTGTTTCTAATTGTGATTATTGGTTTGTGGACTATATTTACCTAAATAAAGGACGTTCTTTTAACGATAATTCAAAACGAGATGTCGCATTTCAGTATCCTACGATTTTAAAAATTGATGATTATTTTAATGTCCCTTATTCTCACTACAAAGATGTATTTGGCTCAGTAAATCATAACATCAGATTAAGACTTAGAAACAATGATGACAACATTAGGGAGGTTGACAGTATGTATATCGTTTTTAGCGATAAAAATAATGTGTTTCCAAACGACACATTGTATCTTGGCTCTTATCCAATAACCGGCAATAATACTCTAAGTTTGTTTAATCAAAATATTTCATTCAATCTTCCTATTCAAACAAGTGATGATTTAAATTTTGAAATGAAAACTGTTCTAATTACTGATACGTACGACTCTACAAGCAATAATAATATAGTACAAACAAAAAAAATTGGAACTACTTATGCCTACGATGATGGAACAGCCGAAAATGGTTACGGTTTATATGGCGACGGTACTATCTTTTCATACGTTGCTCAACAATATGTTTCTTACAAAGAAGACCAAATAACAGGAATTAAAGCTTATTTTAATAAAACATTTAAATTCGAGCAACCATTTTATTTCTACGCAGTAGTTTGGGATAATCTTAATGGAAAACCTTACAGTGTTGTTTATGAACAAGGTGGTTTTGAAATTGATCACGATAATTTGAATAATTTTCAGTTTTTTGAATTTGATGAACCAATTTCAGTATCCGATACTTTTTATATTGGTTGGATGAAAACAGCCGAAGAGCTTATGAATATAGGCTTAGATATGAATTTTGCTCAACAAAATAAAAAATTCTATTCTATATATAATGGAATTTGGACAGAATCTTTATTTGGTGGAGTTATGATGATGCAGCCAATTTTTGGAGATATTAATCAAGCACACATTAGTGTTATCGATAACTCGGATTTATCGGTTCATTTGTATCCCAACCCGGTTTCTGATATTTTAAATATTGAAATTAATCAGCAAAATTCCAACTACAAACAGGTCTCTATATTTGATTTGTCCGGTCGTGAAATTTTTTCACAAACATTTGATGATAACACAACTATTGATTTAAGTGGTGTAGCCCCCGGCTTTTATTTGCTTAAAATAAATTCAGGCAATAAAACTTTTTCAAATAAAATAATTATTAAATAAATTCTCAAAACGCTATTTTTCAGCATATAAAATATATTTGGAGTTTATCAACAAAAAAAAACTTTTAAAAAGGGTTGTTTTCTAAAAATAATTTTTAATTTTGCAGCCTGAAATAAATTTAGATAAAAAAGCATATAACTATGTATTTGACAACAGAAAAGAAACACGAAATTTTTGCAAAATTTGGGAAAGAAGAAAAAAATACAGGTTCTTCTGAAAGCCAAGTTGCTTTATTTACTTATCGAATCAACTATTTAAATGAACACCTTAAAAAAAATCGTAAAGATTTTGGAACTCAAAGAGCTCTTTTAAAACTTGTTGGTAAAAGAAAACGATTGTTAAGCTATTTGCGAAATACTGATATCGAAAGATACCGTATTTTAATTCGTGAATTAGGTTTAAGAAAATAATTTAAACTTGTTATTTTACAAATAAGCTGCCCGACAAAATCGTTTGGCAGCTTGTTGTGTTATTTTTTACTATTTTAGTGTTTAAATAAAATAGCTCAATTTTTTTAGAAGAATTGCGGTGTTTTGTTTTCAATGAATATCTATTCCTCTGATAAATAAATAATATCAGCTTACAAATTTTTATTTATCAGAAAAGCAGTAAAACTCAGACATCAGACCGTTCGTTTTTTTGCGTTGTGATAATAAATTGTTGGTTAGTAGATTTTTTGTGATTATAAAATCATGTAAAATCTTAAAATCTATCATCATCTTTTAACAGAAATGTATTTGTTAAACTAAATTTGTCAAATTTACTTTTTTTTTGTATTATTGACAATCATTTTTTTGATGCGAAATTTAATAAACAATTGTAAATCAGTATAAAAACAATGATGCTTGTCTGAAATAAAAGGGCGAAAAATAAAAAAATAGAAGTTTTATGTTTATTTCATTCCTTTAATTTGATGATTTTTTTTCAATTAAAAATTAACTTAATATACATTAAAACTCAATACAAAAATTAAAAACAGGCTTTCCCAAAGCCAAAAAGCAATTTAACGAAGATGAATAAACCCACTCCGATTTCCAAGTCGATAAACTTAGGCGATGGAAAATCAATCACAATTGAAACAGGTGTGCTGGCAAAACAAGCACACGGATCAGTTACCGTAAAACAAGGAAATACAGTATTATTAGCAACAGTTGTTTCGGCAAAAGAAATTAAACCTGGGGTAGATTTTATGCCACTTTCTGTTGATTACACAGAAAAATATGCCGCCTTTGGTAGATTCCCCGGCGGTTTTAGAAAACGCGAAGCTCGACCTTCCGATTACGAAATATTAATTTCACGTTTAGTTGATAGAGCTTTACGTCCTTTATTCCCAAAAGATTATCATGCAGAAACTTTTGTTAGCATCGAACTCATTTCGGCCGAAAAAGAAGTTATGCCTGATGCTCTTGCCGGGTTAGCTGCTTCGGCTGCTCTTATTGTTTCGGATATTCCGTTTAATGGCCCTATTTCTGAAGTTAGAGTAGCAAGAGTTAACGGTAAGCTTGTTATTAATCCTACTTTTCAAGAACTTGAAATTGCCGACATCGACATTATGGTTGGAGCAACTAAAGACAATATTTTAATGGTTGAAGGCGAAATGGACGAAGTTTCCGAAGAGGAAATGCTTGATGCAATGAAGGCTGCTCATGCTGCTATTAAAATTCATTGCCAAGCTCAAATTGAACTTTCTGAAATGGTTGGAAGCACCCAAAAACGTGATTATCCCGGAGATAATAGCGACGAAGAACTTCAACAACTTGTTCATCAACAAACTTATGATAAAGTTTATGCAGTTGCAGCAAGCAGCAACAATAATAAAACCGAACGTAGCGATGCTTTTAGTAAAGTTGAAGAAGATTTTATTAATAGTATAGGTTTAACTGACGAAGACGAAGAAAAACTTACTTTGGTAAAAAATTATTTTCACGATGTTGTAAAATCAGCAGTCAGAAATCTTATTCTCGACGAAGGAATACGTTTAGATGGACGTAAAACTGATGAAATCAGACCTATTTGGAGCGAAGTAGATTATTTGCCAACTCCACACGGCTCGGCAGTTTTTACCAGAGGCGAAACTCAATCATTGAGTACTGTTACTCTTGGTTCTAAAATGGACGAACAAATGATTGACTCTGTGCTTGTTAAAGCAAACGATAAATTTTTACTTCATTATAATTTTCCTCCATTTTCAACCGGCGATGCTCGCGTAAGAAGAGGCGTTGGACGTAGAGAAATTGGACACGGAAATCTTGCTCTTCGTGCATTAAAAGGTATGCTTCCGAGCGAAACAGAATGTCCTTACACTATTCGTATTGTTTCTGATATTCTTGAATCTAACGGTTCTTCTTCAATGGCTACAGTTTGTGCCGGTACACTTGCTCTTATGGACGCAGGTATAAAAATTAAAAAACCTGTTTCCGGTATTGCTATGGGGTTAATTACCGACACTAAAGCCGGAAAATGGGCTGTATTATCCGATATTTTGGGCGACGAAGATCATCTTGGTGATATGGATTTTAAAGTTACCGGAACTGCCGACGGTATTACTGCTTGCCAAATGGATATTAAAGTTGACGGTTTATCGTACGAAATTCTGGCTAAAGCTCTTAAACAAGCTAAAGACGGGAGAATGCATATTCTTAACGAAATGTTAAAAACAATTAGCGAACCACGTGCAGAATACAAACCTCACGTACCTAAAATGGAAACTATTAGAGTTCCTGATAAATTTATTGGTGCAATTATTGGTCCCGGTGGTAAAGTTATTCAAGGTATCCAAAGTGATACTAATACTGTTATTGCTATTGAAGAAAAAGATGGTTTTGGTTTAGTTTCTATTACTGCCCCCGATACCGACAGTTTAAACGCTGCTATGCAAAGAGTTAAAGAAATTATTGCCGTACCCGAAAAAGGAAAAATTTATAAAGGAAAAATTAAAGCAATTAAAGATTTTGGTGCTTTTGTTGAAATTATGCCAGGAAATGAAGGCTTACTTCATATCTCCGAAATTAGTCATGAACGTATAGACAAAGTGGATAAATATCTTAAAATTGGACAAATGGTTGACGTTAAACTTATTGATATTGAGAAAAACGGAAAACTCAGACTTTCAATGAAGGTTTTAATTCCTAAAGAAACTGAAGATAATCAATAATTGAAGTATTTTAATATATAGAGGTTGTTTGAAGTAATTTTCATACAACCTTTTTATGTTAAAGTCGCAATTTTAAATTAGTGCTTTTTTTTCAGCCCATTAAATTCGGGCACAAATAACACCGATAGTTTTTTATATAAAGAAGTAAACAGAGAGAAGTGTTTTTCGGTGTAAAAATATAAAAATATGGGAAATACAGAAAAATTAATAAATATCGCTTCGCAAGTTCGTAGAGATATTGTAAGAATGGTTAATGGTGCAAATTCAGGTCATCCAGGCGGTTCTTTAGGTTGTGCCGACTTTATGGTTGCCTTGTATTTTGAAATAATGAATCATAACCCTGCCGATTTTAAAATGGACGGGCATAATCAAGACATGTTCTTTTTATCAAACGGACATATTTCGCCTGTTTGGTACAGTGTGTTAGCTCGGTCAGGTTATTTTGACATAAAAGAACTTTCAACTTTCCGAAAAATTGATAGTCGAGTTCAAGGACACCCCGCAACTGCCGAAGGTTTACCCGGAATCAGAATTGCTTCGGGCTCGCTTGGGCAAGGTTTATCGGTTGCTGCCGGTGCTGCATTGGCAAAAAAAATTAACAAAGACGATAATTTTATTTTTACGCTTCACGGCGACGGAGAACTTGAAGAAGGGCAAATTTGGGAAGCTGCAATGTTTGCCGCTGCTAATAAACTTGATAACATTATTGCAACCGTTGATTTTAACGACAAACAAATTGACGGACCTGTTAGTGAGGTGCTTAATATGGGGAGCCTTGAGGATAAATGGGCTGCGTTTGGCTGGATTGTTATTAACGCAAACGGCAACGACATGAAAAGTATTGTTGATGCTATCAATGAAGCTAAATCTAAAGCTAAAAACGGAAAACCTGTTGTTATTATCATGAAAACAGAAATGGGAATGGGCGTTGATTTTATGATGCATACGCATGCTTGGCACGGAAAAGCTCCAAATGATGAACAAACTGCTAAAGCATTAGCTCAATTACCTGAAACTTTAGGCGATTATTAAAGATGTTTTTTTATAAGGTTTATAAGAGCTTAACTTGATTTTTTTTCTTGTTAGGCTTTTTTTGTTTTTCGTAGATATTTTTTTAAAAAAATAATTATCTATTGGTTGTTTTTTTTAGTTCAATAATTTATTAAAAACTTGTTATCTTTGAAAATCATTTTTTTTAATTTAGAAATGATAAAAAAATACATCTTAGACAAAAAAAAGAATTAACTTTTATTATAAAACAAAATATCTTGAAAATAATACTAATAAAGCCCTCAATGGGCGACGTAATTAAAGGCTATGATATTAATGAAGGAAGTATGGAGCCTTTGCAACTTGCAATATTGGCTTCGCTTGCTGCCGATGATGATGAAGTTGTTCTTTGTGATGATAGATTAGAGAAAATAAATTTTGACGAAAGAGCTGATTTTGTAGCTATTACTGTTGACTCTTTTAATGCACGCAGAGCCTATGAAATTGCTTCAGAATTTAGGAAAAGAAAAACTATCGTAATACTTGGTGGTGTTCACGTAACGCTACTTCCGAACGAGGCTCAAACTTATGGTGATGCTATTGTTATTGGAGATGCAGAACCTATTTGGGACGATTTAATTTCAGATATTAAAAAAAATACTTTAAAAAAACGTTACGAAGCTCCTTTTGGAACACCTCAGGCCGGCAGATTTCCACGTAGAGATTTATTTAAAGGCAAAAAATATTTACCGGTTTCGCTTGTACAGTATAGTCGTGGGTGCAAATACAGTTGTTCTTTTTGTTCTGTTTCAAGTTTTTTTAAAAAATCATATCAATGTCGTACAATAGATGATGTTGTTTCTGAAATTGAAAAAGATAAATTAAAACATATTCTTTTTGTTGACGATAATCTTGTTACCGATAAAAAAACATTAAAAGTATTATTAAAAGAACTTATTCCGTTAAAAATTAAGTGGGCAAGCCAGTCGAGTATCGATACGGTTAAAGATTTAGAAATGCTTGATTTAATGGCTCAAAGTGGTTGTGTTGGACATTTAGTAGGTTTTGAATCTATTAATGTTAATACTCTAAAATGGTTCAATAAATCGGCTAATTTGCGTGATTTTAATAATTATCAAGAGGCATTAAAGATTTTTAGGGATTTTGGTTTTTTAACTTGGGCAAGTTTTATGGTGGGCAATGATTTTGATGATCTTGACACTATTGAACGAACGGTTGAATTTGCTATTAAAAGTAAATTTACTTTGGCCTTTTTTCATGTTTTGCAACCTTACCCGGCAACAAAAATTTTTGAACAATTTAAAGCCGAAAATAGATTGTTATACGATGGACATTGGTGGAATCACCCCGATTTTAAATATAATGCTGCTGCTTTTATTCCAAAAAATATAACTCCAGAGCAACTATCAGCTGCGGCAATTAAGGCTAATAAAGATTTTTATTCATGGTCGTCAATTGGAAAAAGAATGCTTGATACAAAAACTAATTTAAGAAATTTAATAAATTTTTCGGTTTATTCAAGGTTTAATTACGTGTTAAAAAAAACAAGCACCTAAAATTTTTTTAAAAATTAAATTTCAATTTAATCTAAAATGCAAAATTTTATTTTGTTATTGCAAATTAGTGCTTTTTTTTACGATTAAATCTGCTAAAATATTATTTACTTCACCCGTTGGTTTTTATCAAAAATTATCGTTTGAAAAAGATCCGATTGATTTTAATTTTGTCTTAAAAAATTATTCCAATAAAGAAGCATTAAAAATTTTCTTTTCTACTTACAAAAAACTTGCAGAAAACGGTGGAGTTTGTCCATTTAGAATGTTTAAAAATACATTAGACGGTTATTTAAAATTTAAAACTTATGATAATATAATCTTTTTAAACAGAGCAAATATTTATAAAGCAATGCTGATGCCTTTAGGAATTTTGGCTTTTAGTTCCGGTTTTTTCTTTTGGAATAAACAATTCAGAAAAAATTGGCGTAAAACAATGTATTTATTTGCAAAAACATTTTTATTAAAATTCTTGATTTGTTTGATATTGTCGCCATTTTCGTTTATAATTTTGTTATTAATTTACGGATTTGGAAATTTGTTCTATTATTTAAATTCAAACGGAGATCAACCTAATAAAATACGAAAAGAGTATATAGTTAATACTTAGTTTTAGATTTATTTGTTAAATTTAAATGTTTAAAAAACAGTAAATTATATTTTAGTATGAATAATATAGATAAAGAAAACATAAAAGAAGCAATAAGCAAGGAAATAGAAAAAACAAAACGTTCAATTGCCGAGCATAAGGAACTAACGCAGCCAATTGCTCCGGATTGTGCTATTGGTAGAGTATCCAGAATGGACGCAATTATTAATCAAAATGTTTCTAAAATGGGCTTAATAAAAGCCAAAGAAAAATTAAAAAATTTACTTTACGCTCAGTCAAACATTGATAATCCTGGTTTCGGGATATGTGCAAAGTGCGGACAAGATATACCAATTGGCAGAATTTTATATGTTCCGCATAGTAAATATTGTGTTAATTGTGCTAAATGATTTTCATGAAAACTACCATTTATCATCGTCATATTCAACAAGATAAGTTGTGATTTTAGTGTTGTTTATGTTCTCTGTTTGTTCTTTTACGCTATCAGGGAATTTTATTCCTGTTGGGCAAAAAACAAGGTAAATTCCTTTGTCTAACCCCATGCTTTTGCAGTAATAA
>JAFGXO010000126.1 GCA_016936595.1 Bacteroidales bacterium
ATAAATTTTATTTGCAACATAAAAAAGTGTTGCTTCATCAGTATTAATTTCGGAAAAACAATACCAAGAATTTCTTAGTTTCAATAAATATCCTTTTTTTTGCCATTCGAGCAAATTCATTTTATTGAAACCGGAATACAACTTTTCTATTTCTCTTGTTGAGAATACTTTGTATTTACTAAATTGTTGTTTAAAATCTAAAAAATGCATCTTTATTTCTCTTTATATGCAAAAATACATATTTTTAGAAATAAAACAAGTAATTTTTTTCTAAAACAAAATATTATTCCAAATTTCTTTTAGCTTTTTGCTTTCAACTTCCCACGAAAATTGTTTTGCATATTCAAATCTCTGTAATTTATTTAGTCTTATTGATTTAATATTTTCAATTACAAAAGCAATATTTTTTTTAAATTGTTCGGTACTTTGTTTTGTAATTAAACCATTATTTGCATGCTCGTTAATAAATTGAACCTGAGCCGGAGTATCGGTTGCCAAAATATATAAACCGGATTGTAAGTAAGCCCAAATTTTATTTGTTAAACAAATTTGTCGATTAAAATCAACTGAGTTTAGTTCAATCGCTAAACCAACATCAAATTCCGAGAGTTTTAAGTTAAGTTCTTTTTGTGGCAAAGGCTTGTGTAACACAATAAGGTCTATATAATCGAACAAATATTCATCATAAAACCTTTGATACAAATTACCTATTAAATGCAACTCAACCTTGTCTTTAAATTTATTTAGAGCCGGTAAAACCAATTCTAAGCCTCTACCTGCAGCTATATTTTGCGAAAACCACACAAATTTTATTTTATCGAAATTGTTTTCTTTATATTGAAATTCGCTTTGCGAAAAACAATTATTTATCAAACAATGTTTATTTTGAGGATAATTTTCTAAAAGGTTTAAGCTGTTTTCTCCAATCAAAGGCGAGGCATAAGTTATATAGCTCGCTTTGGGCAAGAGTTTTTTCATTAAAAATTCTTTGCGTTGCTTTTCTTTTGTATATACACTTGCTTCGCCCGGATGATAGTCTTCTATGTCGAAAATAAATTTGGTGTTAACTTTTGTTGCGTATTTGTGTGCAGGAAAAAATGTTGGTAAGGTATGTGCTATAATTATATCGTATTTCTTTTTACTTTTTTTTAAATATTTACAAAGTAAATAACTTCTTTTTGATAAAGCGAAAGCATTCACTTTCAAATTTTGGGGTAAAAATAAATAAACTTTGTTATAAATTTTCTCAATCAAACTTGACCAAAACCAATTAAAAAATGGCTTTCTTGTAATTGGTATGTAATAAAAATTTGCTTTCAGGTTTTTGATTATTTCTGTATCTATTTCATCACTCCAAGCACCAAGTCTAAAGCCCACAAAATCAACTTCATATCCCTGCTCAACTGCAAATAATAATTCTTTTAACAAACGGGGGTTAGTAGTTAGATTTGTAGAGGATAAAAATAGTAGTTTGGAGGACATTTTTTTCTTTATTTTAGAATGTTAAGTGCTATTTTTTAATAATCGTTTTCAAAAACTCTTGATTTTCTTTTGCATCAAAAACAGCTCTTGCAGGCAATTTCAGATTATCAATCTGCTTGCAAACAATAATTCCGTTAGTTGTTTTATTAAACAATTCATATTTTTTTTCCCACAAAATATATTGTTCTACTGTTTCTTTGTCGGGGTCTATTATCCAGTATTCAGGAATTCGGTTAAAAGCATAATCAACAAATTTTATTCCTCTGTCGTTTTTTTCGGTTGATTTTGAGAGAATTTCCACTACTAAATCGGGAGCAGGAAAAAGCAGTGTTTCGTTAGTAAATTTTTCTGATTTTTCTTTTTTAAAAAAACATAAATCGGGTTCGTAGTCGTTTCTTTGTAAGGAAATTAAAGCTTTTTCAACATATACTTGTCCTAAATCAAAATCATCTACATAAAAATGTAATATTTTACTCAAAAAATTTGAAACCAATAAATGTTTATTTTTTGCGGATGAGTGCATAATTATTTGACCGTTAATAAATTCCGCTTTGTCGCTTGGTGTAATTTTGTTGTAAAATTCTTGGCGAAGTTTTTGTTCTTCTTCGTAAATTTTTTTTAATTTATTGAAATAAATTGGAAATTTGTGCGATTTTATTATTTTATCGGTGATTTCCATGAGGTTTATTGTTGTGTTGTTAAATTGTATTACTGTTTTTTGTTTTAGACTAATACCGATTAGACTTTCAATATAGTCCAATTTCGACTTTGTCTCATTTGACTATTTTCAAGTACTATCGGCATAAACCATTGTAAATTTATAAAAAGTTTGGACTATTTAATAAATACAATTGGTATAAAATTATACTTAAATTAGGTATCAGTAATTATTTTTATTACACCCCTATATGGCAAAGTAGTTTCTGTATCTATGACGAAACGGCTAACAGCAAGTTAATCAAAATTTTCTTCCGGAAAAACTTCTTGTAAATCAATTTTCATGTCTTTAAAAATAACTGATTGCAGAACATCTTCGCGAAGATAAATTTTAGATAGTTGGTATTTTTCGTCTACGTCAAGTGCAAATACGTGAACTGTTTGATGTTCGGGGTCGGCTATCCAATACTCACGTACGCCGGACTCTTCGTAAAGGTCGTATTTTACTCGCATTTCTTTTTTTGAGTTTCCACGCGACAAAATTTCAACAATCAAATCGGGAGCACCGAGGCAGCCGAGTTCATCAATTTTTTCTTTATCGCAAATAATGCATAAATCTGGTTGCACTACCGAAAATATGTCTTTGTTCGCTTTTGATGACTTTTTTTTATTATACAACCGAACATCAAAAGGTGCGGCAAAGGCATCACAAGATTTTAAATTAGTATTATTATAAAAAATTCCACTTAGTTTAAATGATATTCGCTGATGACCGGTTTTAGGAGCTGGCGACATTTTCCATATTTTGCCTTTAATGATTTCAACTACCTGCTCAAAACGCCATGTTAAATAATCGGCATAAGAATAAACACCATTGGGATTTAATTCTGATATATCTGTTATTGTTGCCATTGTAAATTGTTTTTTTGTAGGATTTGTAAAAGTCATTTGAAAATATTTAGAATTATGAATCTTTTTTTTGATGCAAACATCTCCATAAAAGCTCCAAATAAAACAACAATTGGGGTGTATTTAAAACCCGAAATTATTTTTTCTAAATAAAACTTCTCTTTTAATCATAATTCGATATTTTTTACAAAAATACAAAAAATATCGGTTTAAGGGGTTATTTTTCTCTAAGTTTTCGGAGATTATTTTTTACGATTTTAAAGTTATAAATTTTCTTTTTGCAAGAATTCAAACATACTTATGTGAGCAATTCCTTGATAATTATCGAACCGGAAATCGTCTATACTGATTACAAATTTCGGATAGTTATCTTTTATTTTTTCTAAATTACCAAATTCTCTTTGTATTACTTTTTCATCAGTGAGAATATAAGCAACTTGAATGTAGAATATTTCGGAGTTTTTTTTGGCAATAAAATCAATTTCCATATCATACAACTTACCTATTTGTACTTCATAATTCATTGAAATTAAATGAGTAAAAACTACATTTTCCAAAATTTTATTTATATCTTGCGGCTTAAAACCAACTAACGAATTTCTGATGCCAAAATCAGTAAAATAATATTTTTCGCCAATTTCCAATAAGCGTTTACCTTGCAAATCGTAACGTTGTGTTTTGTTGATAAAAAAAGCATTGTCGATATATGTCAAATAATTAAGAACTACCGAATTAGAAATTTGTAAATTCTGCGATTTTAAAAAATCGCTTATTTTTTTGGCTGAAACGATGCTGCCCAAATTATCTGATAAAAATAGAACAAGTCGTTCCAAAAAATCAACATTTTTGATATTATATCTGGCTACAACGTCTTTAAGCAGAATTGTTTGGTAAATATTTTTCAAGTAATTAAAAATTACTTCATCGTCCATGACAACATTTTTCAAATACGGCATTCCGCCATATTTAATAAATAAGTTCATCGAATTTTTATTTATTTCCAATTTGTGAAACTCACAAAATTCGCTGAATGTAAGAGGATTAATTCTAAATTGAATATATCTGCCTGACAGTAAAGTTGTAAGCTCTCCTGATAAAAGGTTTGAATTGCTGCCTGTTATGTAAATATCGTAATCTTTTGCAAAAAAGTGTCTTACAGCTATTTCGTATTCCTGAATTTCCTGCACTTCATCAATAAACAAGTAATTATTATCTTGTTTTGAATTATTTTCTATATAATCCACTAAATCTTTGGCTGTATTTATGAAAGAAAAATCAAAAAGTTCTTTGTTGATATATATGATGTTTGCACTTGAATTTAGTTTTTGTATGTGATCAATGAGTTGTTTCATAAAATAACTCTTGCCAACTCTTCGCTGTCCCACAATTACTTTAATTATCTGTTTGTCAATATAATTTACAATTTGAGGAATATATCTATCTCTGTTTATCAGATTTTTCAAAAGTTTTAAGTTTACTTACAACTTTGCAAATTTAATCAAAAGTTTTAAGTTTACTTGCAATTTTATAAAAAAATTGTAAAATTTTTATGTCGGTATTTTTCTCCAAGATTGTCTGAAATTATTTTTTCGATGCGTTGGATTTGTTTTTCGTAAGTATTGTCGAGTGCAAATTCGATGCGTTTGCGTTGTAATTCAGGCGAATTGTAAAATTCTAAATTTGATATTACTTTTTTGAATAAATCGGGATATTTTTTGTTATTATTTTCATCAACCATTTCAATCAAATTTTTATCGGAATAGTATGGTATTTTATTCGAGATGATTACTTTTCCGATACTTAGATATTCCATAATTTTATGCGAATTTGCACCTTTATTAATATCTTTTTCAGGATTAATCAATAGAATAAATGCATCGTAATTATGGAGTTCTTCCGATAAAACTTTGGTTTCTACAACACCTTTTAGAATTACGTTTTTACATGATTTTAAAAAACTTAAAAATTCAGTCGCTTCAAAATCAAATGAACCTCCGATATTTGCATCTGCAACATTGTAAGGACTGTAAATGTTGAAAACGATTTCCGGATTTTGTTCAATTATCGTTTTGAATATTTTTCTGTCGAGCGAATATATGTATAAATTACCTACAAAGCAGACATTTATTTCTGTTTTGTCGTTTTTTGAAATTGATTTTTCAACCTGAACAAAATTTGATGAAAGTCCATGATTTAAGTAATAAATATTTTTATTGTTAGCTTGTGTTTCTATCTTTTTTATTATTTCACTTGATACGCTTAATATCAAATCGGCTGATTTTATGATTTTTTTCTGATACAATCCGTAAACCATATCAACAGGAAAGTAAATCTTAATTTTTGCTTTAAAATCGTTTAAGTTTGAGAATAAATTTGTTTCAAAACACAGTAAAACATCTACACTTTTAGATATTTGTTTCAAAATTAATTTTATTTGAAGTTTGATAAGCAAATCATAAATAAACCGAATATGAAATCTGATTTTAAAAGGGAATATTGGTTTATATGATATTACAAATAAGTTGTCGGAAATTTTTTCGGTCTTAATTCTTTTTTTAAAATCATGTTGAGGCGGATTTAAAAAATAAACTGTATTGTTTTTTTTTGAAAGTTCGGTTGCATAATGATGCTTAGATATGTGCATTTTTCCCCAAGCATTTGATGAAGTAATTAAAATAACTTTATTTGTAATTTTCATTTTAAAAATTTCTTAACAATATCCCCAATCGGTTTAAACGGTTTTAGTATCGGATAATTTGCATAAAGCGATTGTTCTGTTTTAAAATCGGTGTGCTCTCTTCGCGGCGAATTTAAATATTTTTCAAATTCATAGTCAGAAAATCCTAATTTTTTAAAAACAAATTCTTTGTCGGTTTCAAGCAATTCTTGATTATACATCGGTGTTTCCAATTCTTTTAGAGCTTCTTCTTTTGTAATTTGTTCCGAACAAATTAAATTAGATAAATGTGCCTTTCGTTTATCAATTCCGAATTTGTTTGGTAAGATAAATCCTTGATAAAAACGGGTAAAAACAGATTCATAGTGCTTTCCGCCGTAGTCAGTCCAATTTAATTCTTTGATAATTGTTTTTTTTACGTTGCTTTTGTTATATGGCAAATAATTTAACAAATCGAAAGTTTTTATTCCTTTTACTTTTATATAATAATTTTTCGCCTTCTGTCCGAAAAACGGATAGGTTTTTAACGGAATAGTACCAAATTTTTTATGTATATCTTTTATGTTTACATGGTCGGCTTTGTTGAAAATCCAATATTTAGGCAAAAGCGATTCGGTTACAACATTATTGCCCGATAAAATGTATTCTATATTGTTATCTGCGGCAATTTTATACACGGTTCCGAAAATTGCATGGTCTGTAATCGCCTCAATATCAATAACATTTGCTTTAAAATATGCGAGTTGAATATCTCGGAATTCGTCCCAGTTTATTACATAGGTTTCTAATTCAAAGTTGAGTTTTGTTACTATGTTTTCGATGTTTTTTACCGCAAGTTCTGAGTTCCAGCCGTTGTCAAAATGAACGCATAAAACTCGCAAACCGAATTCTTTTGCTTTAAGGGCCAAGTATGTACTATCCACACCTCCGCTTACACCGAGCAAACAATCGTATTTTTTACCTTTCCCTGAATTTTTTATATTTTCAATCTTCTCTTTAAGTTTTTGTTCACCTTCAATGCCACTAAAAACTCTTAATTTTTCTTCTTTAAAATATTCGTGATAATAATTACAAATTCCGTTTTCATCAAAAGTAATATTTGGGTCTGCAATGTTGTCCATTACGGTTTTTGCACACTGCCGGTAATTTTCAGGTATAAATTTCGGGTTTACGTGGTGTATCATATTTTTATATGTTTTTTTGTTATTCAATTATTTGCCAGTGTCCGCCTTTGTCGCTACCTATTCTTTTAATTTTGTTTTGATTTTTGAGTTTATCTAAATCTCTTTGTGCAGTGCGTTCTGTAATACTAAATATCTTTGCAATTTGATTTGCAGATATTTGATTATTTTCTTTTATCAGATTAATAATTTTTTCTAATCTGTTTTCTACGACATTTTCTACGACATTTAAAGTGTCATTAATTTTTTCTTTAAATAATGTTACACGAAAACCGGTTGAAAATTCTTCAAATTTCGGTGGAATTATTCCATAATTATTGCAAATATCAAAAATTCTCTTTATTCCCGAGCCGTATTTTTCAATTAATCCAATTTCTTTGAATGCTTTGGCAATTAACTTGTTTCTTGTTTTAGATGTATAAGCAATGCTCCACCTCCTCAAAACTACTTTCGCCCAACACAACATTAAAGCAATTTATTGACTATCTATTTCTTCGTTACTTAATTCATTTTCAATATCTTTAATACTTGGTAATTCTGATTGTAATTGATTTGGTAATGCTTTACTAAATTCATATTCAGCTATTCCAATTGGTTGTTTTAGAACATTTAATAAATATTCAGCTTCAATTTTATTTCTCTTTTTGCATAAAATTAATCCAATAGTAGGATTATCATTTTCAGTTCGTAATGTGTTGTCAATTGCCGCAATATACAAGGCTAATTTTCCTGCGTGTTCGGCTTCAAATTCATCTGCTTTCAATTCTATCACAACATAACACCGAAGTTTTAGATGATAAAATAGCAAATCAATATATCTCTCTTTTTCTGCTAATTGGACTTTGTATTGTTTCCCAATAAAAGCAAATCCTGCACCTAATTCTAATAAAAATTTGGTAATATGTTTTGTCATTTGAGTTTCAATACTTCTTTCGTCCGCATCTTTTTTGGTTGTAAGTATATCGAATATATAAGGGTCTTTAAGAGTTTGTTTTGCTAAATCTGAATTTGGTTTTGGTAGTGTATTGGCAAAATTTGTTATTGCTTTTCCTTGTCTTTTGAACAAATCTGTTTCAATTTGTATTCTCAAAACAGCTCTTGACCATCCATTTATTATCGTTTCGTTTACATAAAAAATTGCTTCGTCAATATTTTTTATTTTTGTTATAATCAATATGTTGTGTCCCCAAGGTATTTGTCCAACAAGTTGTTGGATTTTTTCTTCTGAATTTATTTGGGCAGGTAAATTAATTTGTCCAACAGCTTGTTGGACAAATGTAATTTGCTCACTATAAAACAAATACCATTTCTTCATGTAGAAAAGATTAGTTCGTGAAAATCCTTTCATTTCGGGAAATTCAGATTGTAAATCTTTGCCTAATTGTTCAACAACTGCGTCTCCCCAATTTTTATCTAATTGTTTGTCATTAATATCTTTTCCTAAATCCCAATAAAAAAGCAACATTTCGGTGTTAACAGCAATTGCCGCTTTCACTTGCAATTTGTAAATTTTTGATTTTATTTCGTTTAGCCAAGTAACATATTCAGTTCTATATATCAATTCTTTCATTATACGTTAACGATTATTTGATTATTTTCTTTTATCAGATTTGGAATTTTTTCTAATCTGTTTTCTACGATATTTATATGTTCTTTTATTTTTTTCCTTAAATAATATTGCACGAAGACCGGAAAAAATTTCTTCAAATTTATGCAGAATAACTCCATGATTATTGACCACCTTGTATTATATTTATTAACCTTTCTTTATTCATTAGGTTATTCTATTTTGGTAACAGGAAAATTATTTTTGCTTGTTTAGGGTTTACATGGTTTTTAATAATTTCATATAATTGGTTTTGCCTCTTCTATTTTTATATCTGTTTTGCAAAGCGAATTGTCGGTGCCGGTGATAAAATCTTTTGTTATTGTCTTCAAATCTTTCATTATTTCATCAAAATTCGGCTTGTTAATCCAATTTATATTTTGTAGTTTATCTTTCGGAAATGTTTGTATAATTTCAGCCATTGTTATTGCATCAACACCTAATTCCTTTTCTTTTGCTTCATAAAATATTGTTTCCCAATTAAATTTATAATTTTTAGAAATAACCCAAATATCAACAATATCTTTTGCTTCGTATCTAAAAAGTGCCGAAATTTTATTTGACAGTATGTTTCTAACATTTTCAATATTTACAGATTTTTCTATCGGTATGGTATTGCCGAATCTGGTTTCAATATCATTTGCGAAATCAATTTTTAAAGACACCTCATCTTTTTCTACAAAACATTGACAAAAATAATCACTAATTCGCATTTTTTTGATGTCGAAGCGGTAATTATTTTCTTTACAAAATATTTCAATTTTTTTAAATATTTTTTTTATTAAAGGAATAAAATCATCGTTCTTATTTACAAAAAAGTCTAAATCGTCAGAATATCTGTGATTAAAATAAAACTTACTCAAAGCAGTACCACCGGTCAGATAAAATGGGGTATTTAGTTTTGCCATTAGCATCATTATACCATCTTGTATCGGTTATAGTTTTGTTTCGTAAAATGTTTCGTAATGTTTCATATTTTTTCTGTAATTTTTGGAATCTAATTTTTTTTATAAAATCATCAGTCAGCAATTCAATAACTTGTTCTATTGTAAAAATTTTCAAAATGCTGTACCAATCCAAGTTATTAAAAACTTTTAATGCAAAACCATTAATATCATAATGTCCGGCTCGTTCTATTTCGCCATTTAGCAGTTTTTCAACATCTTCTTTCGGTATGTTGTAGTCCCACATTATTTGTTTGTAAATATCGTCCGAAATTTTTACCATTATTTAATTTGTATTTTTGAAAACAATTTTTCTTTCAATTCATTTTGCGAAGGATAATTTATTAAAACTCCTCTGTTTTCACTTTTGTAAACAAACAAACTGCCTGCCGAAACTGCCGAGGCGCCGCCGATATTTACAGCTTTTTCAAAATCCTCAACACAACTTGCACCTCCGTTGGCAATTACCGGAATATTTACATTTTTAGTAACTTGCTTAATCAACTCTAAATCATATCCTTTAAATGTGCCTTCACGGTCTATAGATGTCAAAACAATTTCGCCGGCACCAAGTTGTTCAATTTCTTTTACAAAAGTAATAAAATCTGTTTTAATTTTATTTTTGCCTGAATTGAAATAACAATTATATTTTCCGAAAAAATCTTTTTTAACATCAACAGAAACAACAATACTTTGATTTCCATATATTTTTGCACCTTCGCTAATCAAATTCCTGTTCAAAATTATTGCTGAATTTATAATGACTTTTTCTACACCAATAGCGAAAATTCGTTTAACTTGTTCTAAGTTTTTAATTCCGCCACCATACGCCAAAGGCATAAAACATTCCGAAGCAATTTCTTCTATTTTATTGTAATCGGGTTCTTTATTTTTTACAGTTGCCTCAATATCTATAAATGCAAGTTCGTCTACTTCTTTTTCGTTAAATATTTTAACGGCATTTATCGGGTCGCCAATATAAGTAGTTTTTTTAAACCTGACGGTTTTTACAAGTCCGTTGTTTTGTAGGAGCAGAATTGGTATAACTCTGATGCGTTTCATTAAAATTCAATAAGTGCTTGTTCGGTTAAAAATTCTTTTATTTCTTGTTCTGTGGGTTGTTCTTTTCCAACATAAGTAACGGGTTCGGAATAATCTACGTCTGCAAAATATGATAATTGTTCTTTTAAAAGTTTAGCGTTGAAGAAAGTGCCAAAAACCTTTTGAGTGTTTTCAATAGCATTTTTAAAGTGAATATGATTTTTTAGTAAAAAATAAATATCAACATAATCTTTCCATTTGGCTCTGCCCCCTAAAGCATAAAATTTCATAGAAGTTAAGTTCAGTAAATCGGGCATTTTAATGATATTTTCATAATTTATGCTTGAACTTATTTTATGTGGAAATTGAAAAAAAGTAAATTTTACAGAATTGATTATTAGGTGCATTTGGTCAAAAGCTTCATATATAATTTTATCAATGAATAAATCATTTTTTATGAAAATATTTTTTATTTGTTTTCTTTTTATGTTTTTTTCAGTAAACAAATCGAAATCAATAGATTCTCTATGTCCAATTTGTAATGCAATAGCCGTACCTCTAACCAAATAATATTCTTTTTTAAAATTTGATAAGAAGTTTAATAGCTTTTTTTGATTTTCAGACAATATTTCTGTGTGCATATTTCTTAAAATAAAGGTTAAAGTAATGAATAGTTCTTTTTTGATAATTTACTCTTTGTCTGTTCGTTTGTTCATAAAAAATATCGGCAACGTAGTCAATACCAAGCAATTCAAAAAGTTTTTTAACGGATATTTCGTCTCCGTAGTTGAGAATAAATTCAACAAGAATTTCGTGGTTGATATTTTCTTTTTCGTCTTGTTTGAAATACCAAAAAAGCGAAGAATTTTCGCGAATAAATTGTTTTATTTCGGGGGTGTTTTCCATAATCGCAAAATTAATAATTTTCCACAAAATTTCTTAAAATTTGCATACCGAATTTATGGCTTTTTTCGGGGTGAAATTGTGTGCCGATAATATTTTCACGCTCCAGAGCGGCTACAAAATCGTATCCGTAATTTGCTTTTGCCAAAATTTCAGATTCTATATTTGTTTGCAAATGATATGAATGCACGAAATAAAATCTGGGAACTTCGGTAAAGTTAGAAAATAATTTTGAGTTTTTATTGTAATCAATCTCTGCCCAGCTCATGTGCGGGATTTTGTTTCCGTTTTGCATTCTTGATTTATCAAATTTTATTGTAAGGGCATCAAACCAGCCAAGACCGTTTTTTGTGCCTTCTTCGCTTGATTTTGTCATTAGTTGCACGCCCAGACAAATACCAAGTATAGGCGTTTTGTCTATTAGAACTTTTTTATTGAGAATTTCTATTAAACCGCTTTTTTCGAGTTGTTCCATTCCGTAGTCAAAATGTCCTACTCCGGGTAAAATAAGTTTTTCTGCATTTTCAATATCCGAAATTTTATCAGAAATAATTGATTTTATGCCGATTTTTTTCAGCATATTTTGTATAGAGCGAACATTTCCGGCTTTGTAATCTATGATAGTGAGCATTCGGGATTTTAGAATTTAGAATTTAAAATATAATTGAAAGATTAAGGATGCTGAATTCAATTTTTCTATACAAGGATACAAATTATTTGTATATGGTTTGAAATTTTGACAAAAACTTTATTTTTTCAATAGCAGCTAAAAATATTGCAAAATATTTTTATACGTTCAAGTGTTTATTGCGGAATTTATCAAATTTGTATTTCGGAATATATCCGTGATATTCAAATTTGTTTGTATAACGAACGCATTTTTCAGGTTCTAACTCTTTAATTATTTTTGCGGGATTTCCTCCGATAACACAAAAACCTTTCGGAAACGATTTTGTAACAACAGCTCCGGCAGCAACAATTGTAAAATCGCCGAGTTCAACTCCCGGAAGAATAACCGAATTCATACCGACCCAACAATAATTTCCAAGTTTTGTTGTTTTGTCGGTTACCGATTTTCTATTGTCATACACATCGTGGTTTCCACTCATAATGCCCACATTCGGACCGAAAATACAATAATCGCCAAAATATAATTTTCCTGAACCTTGAATGTAGCAACCATGGTTAAGACCCGGATTAGTTCCAATACCGACATGAATATTTTGAACTCCGACAATTTTGCTGCTGAAGTGCATCGGCCAGTAAGCTTTTTTGTTGTATCCGAGTACTTTTTGTCGCCACCAAGTTCCAAACAGAATAGGTTCTTCGCTTGTGCTTAAATCGCGAATAAACCTGAATTTTGGGAACCTTGAAAGAATTACCACAAAAATTTGAAACGGTTTACGAATAAAATATTTTATTTTTTGTATCATATCTTTTGAAATGCTTTTATGAACACTTGAATTTTAAATAAATTGCTCATTTTTTGCAGTTTTAGAGCTGTTTTTATACCATGTGATTTTAAATGACGCAGAATGTAGCGGGCTTGTTTGCGTAAACATTTCCGAACAGCAGTTTTTATTTCTATTTCATTTAATG
>JAFGXO010000127.1 GCA_016936595.1 Bacteroidales bacterium
ACTCAACGAAAAAGGAAATATTATTCCGTACAAACAAGATTTGCAGGAAGCAATTTTCAACGAAAAACAAACAATTATCGAAAATTGCCTGTTTGGTGTGGACATAAACCCAAATTCTGTAAATATTTGCCGTTTAAGGCTTTGGATTGAATTATTGAAACATACTTTTTACACAAACGAAAGCAATTACACCGAATTAGAAACGCTGCCAAATATTGACATCAATATAAAACAAGGCAATTCGCTAATCAGTAACTTCGGAATGAATGGCAATGGGCATACAAACGGACAATCGCAAAAAATCCGGCTTGCCACACAGAAATACAAAGACCAAGTAATTCTTTATAAATCAACTGATAATAAAAAGGTAAAACAAGATGCCGAAAAGAAAATTGCAGAAATAAAAACAATGTTTTCGGAAGTAGTTCGCCCACTTGACAAAGATTACAAATTGCTCAAAAAAAAAGAAGCCCAATTAGGACAAATGCCGATGCTGTTTACCCAAGAAGATAAGGAAAATTGGGAAATCAAACGCACACTAATTCAAGCAGAAATTGATGATTTAAACAAAATAATAGAAAACAAAAAAAAATCAATTTACATCAATGCTTTTGAGTGGCGTTTTGAGTTCCCCGAAGTATTGGACGAAAACGGCAACTTTGTAGGATTTGATATAATTATCGGAAATCCGCCTTGGGTTTCTTTAATGGGGAAATATAAAGGGATTGATAATGATAAAGTTATTGAATTTTATAAAACGATATTTCCTATTAATACTTATATGCCAAATTTATATGAGTATTTCATTACTTTCGGTTTTACTCTTCTCAAAAATAATGGATTATTAGCGTTAATTACACCTGACAGATTGGGGAAAAATGAAAATCTAAAATATGTAAGAAAAGATATAATTGAGAATTATTCATTAATTTCGTATATCTATCACTGGAATTTTCCGGGTATTGTTGCAGATACAATGACAATTATTGCAAAAAAATCTATGCAAAATGCTTATTCCGTAAAAACAAGATACAAACCAAATTTTGAAGCTATACATATCAGTAAAAAGCAAATTGTTAATTCAAATTATATTTTTATCAGTTATAAAACACAGGTAATTTATCTACTAATAGAAAACATTAAAAACAACAGTATTTATTTAAAAGATATTGCAAAAACTACATCAGGTTTCGGCGGAAAATCAACACTTATTAAATCAAAACAAACGAATAAAAATCAAATAAAAATTGTCAAGGGTGAAAATATAACGCCATATATGCTTGATGGAAATTTCTATTTTAATTTCGACACGAAAAATATTACAGGCAGAACTCGCGATTTGAACAAATTAACCAAAAAAGAAAAAGTATTTTTACGTAAAACAGGCAATAAAATTATTTCTTGTTACGATGACAGCGGAATAGTCCCTGAGCAATCAGTTTATTTTGTTTACGATATTGTCCCTGATATTTCGCCTCAATATTTAACGGCGTTATTAAATTCAAAACTAATGACATTTTATTATCAGAATGAATTGGTTACAAATATTGAAAGCATTGCACAATTGAAAAATAGTGATTTATATAAAATACCGATAGTAAAAGCAGATAAGCAAAAACAAACTGAAATAACAAAAATAGTATCAAAGATTGTAGAACAGAAAAAACAAAAAGCAGATACTAACAAACTTGAAACCGAAATAGATAATATAGTTTATAAGCTATACAATATACCGAACGAAATGATTGGAATAATAGAAAAAAAATAAACGCCTTAACATTAGCTTTGTAGTCAGCAGGTTGGGTAGCTTGTTTCGTTTCGTGGGCTTCGCCCACTTCACTACACAAGCCACCTGCCAGCCCGCCGCCAAGCCGTGTTCGTTAAAGGGTATTAAAAAAAAATAAAATGGATGTAAATAAAAATAATTTAATACAAAATAGTGGAGATTATAATGTTATATTACAAGACATTATGAATTCAAACATAATTATCAATCAGATTATTGATAAAGTAGAAGAAAAAATATCAAGTTATTTAACAACTTTACCAACAGTTGATATGAATGATATTTTTGGTAGAGATAAAGATTTAAATGATTTGCTTCAAATTTTGAGTAGTAATGAAAAGCCTATATTGCTCAATGGAATTGGTGGTATTGGTAAAACAACTTTGTTAAAAGCATTTCTAACAAAATTTTATGGTGAATTTAATCACATTGCTTGGATTGACAACATATCCGACATTAAATCTTCTTTCATCAATAATACTCAATTAATTGACAGTCTAAGTTTATATAATAAAATTGAAAAAATTGAAAAAGACGAACACTTTTTAGATAAAGCATTTCTTTTAATTATCAATAAAATGAGACAATTAAAAGGAAAAAATCTTTTAATTATTGATAATGCAAGTGATGACATTGAGAATACCAAGACATTGGATTTACTAAAATTAAAACCATATTGGAATGTTATAGTTTCTTCCCGTGAAAAATTCGAAGATTTTTATCAATTTGAATTAAAATGTCTTGCAGAGAAATACTCAAAAGATTTTTTTTATAAAAACTATGATTTAGAGAAAAATGATAAAATATTAACAGAAATACTAAACTTAGTAGAAAATCACACCTTAGCTATTGAATTAATCTCAAAAACGTCTAATAGTAGAAGATTGCGATTAAATGAAGTTATTGAAGTATTAAAAAAAAAGGGCTTGAATATTTCAAATTCAAATTCTATTAAAACAAAACACAATTTCAACCAAAAAATTGAAAATATTTTTGAATATTTGTTAAAAATGTTTGACATATCAGAATTTTCAAACTTTGAAAAGTGGATTTTAATACAATTTGCTGTTTTGCCTACAATACCTATACATTATGAAAATGATAATGATATAGACTTATGCTACCTACTCTCAAAAAATGAAAGAGATGAAAAAGACCCATTTATAGATGGTTTAAATAACTTGGCAAATAAAGGTTGGATACAAACTCTAAAATATCCTTTTTCTTTCAAAATGCACATACTAATTCAAGAAATGCTTATTGAAAAACTAAAACCCGATAATAAAATCTGTGATGTATTAATAACTAACTTAAACAATAAGACATATATTCAATTAGGGGTTAATTTTGTAAAAGCATACAAAATAAT
>JAFGXO010000128.1 GCA_016936595.1 Bacteroidales bacterium
ACTAAACGGTGCATGTGAACATAGTTGTCGCCCATATTCCCGCCTACTTGAGGTCCTAAAGTGTTATCTTGTAAAAGAGCAACATTAAGCATGTTTGTAGCTTCAGGGCTGTCGCCGGTGTAATAAGCTTCAACATGTACTATTATTTCACGAGTTTGAATATTAAGTTCGGCTTCAACAGCAATATTTACATACGCATCTTGAGGTAAAATTTGGTTTGCAGCAAGTTCCCATTTGTCTCTGCTCATTGCAGTTCCGCTACCTTGTGAATATCCGGAAAATAAGTGTCTGTTAACTGTTCCTGCAGGGTATCCGGTTAAGCCTGATTGTGAGGCAATAGCAGCACCAAAATCTGTTCTAAAATCGGGTTCATCTCCCGATGGTGTAGCGTAACTTCCTGTATGTATGTTAATTAAAAAAACATTGTCAGGGTGAGCATCTTTAATAGCTTGAGCTATTGCGTGTCCTTGTGGACAAAAAGTGCAATGTATTCCGGTAAATTCTTCCAGAACAACGTTTTTTGTTTCCACTGTTGTTCCTACTATTGTTTGAGCAAAAAAGCTCAAAGAAATAAGTAAAAACGATAAAAAAGAAAGTAGTTTTTTCATAATTAATTGTTTTTAGTTTTTTTGTACAAATTATTGAGTTATTTGTTTTAAAAAGGTTGTACAATATCCGAAAAAAATTTAAATATTTTTAATTTTTTTGTTAAAAGTAAAATAAATGTTTATTTTTGTAAAACACACATTAACAAAAACATGCTTCTTTATGAAGATTTTAATTGAACCAACAAAAAAAACAGCTAATTCTAAAAAACAAATAGTTGATTTAAAGAATTATTTGCAAAAAAATGGAGTAAAAACAGATGTTGTTGAAATAAAACCTAAAAAAGGCGAACTTGGCAGAGGTATTGCCAGTGGTTTGGCAACAATTTTAACCGGCGGCGAAACAATTTTTTCGAGGCTTGGAGAGGCTTTAGTGAAATATGTTGAGGGTAGGCGAGTGGATTTAACCATGAAAAATGGGAGAGGCGAAGAATTAATTTTGAGTGCCGCAATTCCTAAAGCCGAAATTAGATCGTTAATTAATGAGTTTTTTGAACGAAAAATTGCATCAAATCCTAAAACTATAGCTGAGTTAAAACAAAATGAGAAACGTGCAGTAACAAAAAAAACATCAACTAAAAAGGCTGCTACAACAAAGCCTAAAGCTGTTGATAAAACAAAATCTACAACTAAAAAAACAGTTTCGGCTAAACGTTCTTCTGTTAGAAAAAAAACAGCCGTAACCAAAAAAGTAGTTGCAGATAAAAAATAACGGTTTGCTTAAAATCCTCGTTTTCGTCTGATGTAGTTATATGCTTCAGATATTTCCTTAAATTTTTCTGATGCTAAATATTGCTCATTTTCGGTTTTGCCCGCAAATTTATCGGGGTGATATATTAATGCAAGTTGTTTAAATCTTTTTTTTATTTGATTATCTGTAGCTTTATGAGAAATTCCTAATATATTATAAAATTTATTGCTGTAAAATTTGTATATTTTTCTGCCTTGTTTGTTTTCTTCTTCGTTTTCTTTATTATTTTCTTTCTTATTTCTTGCTTTTTGCTGAAAAATCAATTCTTTTTTTAGATATTTAGCTTTTATTTTGTCATAGTATTCTTTCTGTAGGTTGATTTTTCTCGCAATTTCGTCTAAAATTTTAGTCGTTTTGTAGTCTTCAATATTATTAAAAATGTAAACCTGACACGCCATTGAAAAAATGAATTTTCTTTGATCTTCAGAAATTCTTTTTATCAATCTATCTATGTCGGTGTAAAGATCTTCGTCAGAACTAAATATTTCATTTGCGTACGAAATTCCTTCTCGTCCAATTAATTTTACAATTTGTTGGGTTATTATTGCTATTTCGGCATCGCCAAAAAAAGGTTTGTTTTTTAACACATAATTGATAATAATAAAATATACAAATGGAAATTTTCCTAATTTAGGTATTGTTTTATGTGTTTTTTTTAGATAAATTGAATATAAAAGAAGAACTAAAAGTAGGTACGAAATTATAACTGAAAAATTACTGCCTGCAATAAAAAGAATAATTAATATATAAAATGCAACAAAGCCTAAAAAATAGATAGATGCGTTGTTGTTTATTTTACCTGAATTTATTTTATTGTCTCTTGCCGGGTGCACTTTAAAACTGGGGCAATAAGAGTAAAAATCAGCAACATTATTTGTTAAGTTACAATAAATACCTTTTTGTTTATTTATTCGAGCATGAATACAAAGGTTACATAGTTTTTGTTGTCTTTCAAAATTATTTAAAAGGTTTTTTTTCGGCATTACCTTAATATTTTAACTCTCGTTTTTTCTATGTTAATTTTATTCTGTTTTTATAATTAACTAAAATAATCAATTTATTTACACATTGATTTTTCTAAAGTTATTGTCTTCAAAAAAAGTATAAATTATTGTATTTTAAAAAACAATTTTGTTTTTTAGTTTTTCAATTTGCTTTTACTGTGGTTTATGTTTACGTGTTTCTAATTTCATTAGATTTTCTGTAGTTATAAAAAAATAATATATTTATGATAACGTTTTGGAAAACTGTTTACATATGTTGTCCTTAATTTATTTTGTGTTAAATAGTCTTTTTTTTGAAGATTTTTTGTTGGTTGATTTTTTGTATTTTTTAAAATATAATCTTTATACTGGTTAATTGAAAATATTTTCGTCAAAAAACGTGTTTTTTTTTTAAATAAAAATCCTTTTAAATAAACAAAAGTAGATTTTTTGTTCTGTGTTTCGTCAAAAAAAAATTATTGATATTAGCTTTTTTAAAATATTTTGATTTTTTTTGCAGCTAAATATTATTAATATTTTTTATAAAATTTCAAACAAAAAGCTATGAATTTAAGAATTAAAAATGTTTTTGCATTTATTGTATTTTATTTATTAACAACAATAAGTGCCTTTTCTGTTGATATTACATCAACATTAGCAGGAGGTAATTGGTCGCTTGGTGCTACTTGGGTGGGGGGTGTAGTTCCCACTGCTGCCGATAACGTAACAATCGTCTCCGGAGCCACAGTAACAATCGATCAAGATGTTTCGATCGTTGATTTATTTGTAAACGGTAATCTTGTTATAGGGAACGATGCTACATCTCGTTCGGTTACAATTGCAGGTAATTCTACTATAACTGTAGGTGGAAATTTCACCGTTGGTGCTTATGATATATCTCATAATATTTTATTACAAGGGGATTTGATTAACAACGGTACTTTAAATTTTTTTAATTCAGCCAGCCAAACTGCAAATGCAGTTTTTGACGGTACTTTAACCGTGGGAGGTACTACTCCTCCTGTTTTTGCAAAAGTGATTTTTAATTCAGGTACTATAACTGCTGCTGTTTCTTTTGATGTTAGAGGTGCTGTTGTAATTGAAAATGCTACAACTTTTGATGATGGAAATTTAACACATACCGTTGCAGGTAATTGGACAGAGAACGGAACAGGACAACTTGTTGGAAATGGAACAATAGAAATGCAAGCTGCTTTAATTCAGTCAATTACTTCACCTGCTACTTTTTATAATCTTACTTTTAATGGTGGAGGAATAGGGGTTATTGGGGCATCTATCAATGTTAGTAACGATTTTTTAGTAGATGCAAATACTCAAGTAAATTGCTCGCAATACAATACTTTTCAAGGTGATTTTAATGTTACAAACGGAAGTATTTACGAAGCAACTGCCGGTAGAGCAACTTTTAATTCTGCTAATGATCAAGCCATTACTATTGGAACTTCTAATGTAATATTTAATGAACTATATTTTGATAACGGAACAGCAACAAATCCCAAAACAATTTCGGGAGATATAGTTGCAAATGCTATAACATATATTTATGACGATGCTGTTGTTAACGATGGAGGGAATAATCATTCGCTTAATGGATTAAGATTAGACGGAACTTGTAATTTTAGCGGCACTATTACAGCAATCGGAGGTACTTTTTACGATGACGGCGATAGTGATTTTACTCTCGGTACAGCCGACCTGATTGCCGAATTTTTATACGTTGGCTCAAATGATGTGATGCATGTTAACGGAAATGTTACCGTTGGAAAAGAAGATAATACAGATTATAACTATCTTGTTATCAACGACGGCTCACAATTAGTTGGACAAGCAGGAAATACTCTACTAATTAAAGATGGTAAGTATTTGTATATTAGAGGGGTAAGTAATTTCCCGACTGGTTTTGGTACAATTACCTTTGCCGATGGTTCTTATGCTCGTTATGATGGAAATATTGATCAAACAATTAATTCTTCGGTTACTTATTGGCATTTATATCTAAATAATAAAATTAAAACAGTAACTGGCGATTTAGACATCAATGGAAATTTATATCTTTACTCTGCTGTTGATTTTCAAATGGGTGGCTATAATCATACTATTGCCGGATCAATAGTAAATACCGATGATAGTTATGGAAATGGCTCTTTGACTTCAACCGGAACTATTACACTTGATGCTCCTGATGCAAATCAATATATTTATGATGCAGGTACAGGAACTTATACTTTTAATAACTTAATTTTAACAAATACAGCTCCTACAGCCGCAAGAACCAAATATTTCAGAAATGATATTATTGTTTCCGGTAATTTTTCTGCCACTAATTTAGGAGGTAGTGACGCAAATGGTCTTTATCTTGACATTGATGAAAATACAATTACTGGTGGAAATAATTTTACCCTTGGCGCCAATGTATGGTTGCTTACAAGTGGCGTTAATTCATTTCAAACAACAATAACAAGTTTTTCAGGAACAAAATTATTTGATGTTAATTCAACTGTACGTTTTGATAGAACTGATAATGGTTCTAATCAGAACATTCCCGGAGGTGTTATTTATGGAAATATTGAGCTTTATGGAAGCAATAATAAAATTCCTCAATCAAATTTAGACATAAACGGAAATTTATCTTCTGCGGGCTATACTCCTGTTTTTACAGACAACTCTCATCAAATTAATATTGCAGGAAATTGGATACTTTCATACACTACTACAAATTTAACAGGAACAAACACTGTTGTTTTTGATGGTATAGACCAAGAAATCAGCCAATCAAACTTTTCTTATGTCTATTTTTCAAATACCGGAACAAAAAATATCATTGGCGATTTAGACATTTTAAAAAATCTAACAATACAGGCAGGCGTTATTGTAGAAACTGAACGTTCAATAAATATTGAGGGTAATTGGCTTGAACAAACAACCGGTGAATTTCATCAAACCGGAGGAATTACAACTTTTGATGGAACTACTGCTAATCAGGTAGTTACAGCTAATCCAAATAGTTATTTTAATAGTTTTTATATTGATAAAAAAGCTGCAAGTAAATTAGTTACTCTTAATTCTGATATTGATATTAATGGTACTTTTAATTTTGTTGAAGATAATGCTTCTTTTGACATGAACCACCACAATATATATGTTGCCGGTGATTTATATTTTAGAGAAGGGTGTTCGTTTTCATATAATGGTGGTACTGCCTATTTTGACGGAAATGAGATTGCTCAATTAATCAGAAATTATAACGGCAATATTATGGTTTTTGGAAATGCTGAGTTTTTAGGAACTGCTGTAAAACGTTTGTATGGATATACTTACAAATTTGAAGGCAATGTTACTATTTCAAATACAACTTTAGATGGACAATCGTGGGATATTTTTGTTGAAGGTGATTGGATAAACAATGGTATTTTCAAACATTCGGCAACACTTCATTTTAATGGTGCAAATAATCAAAATATTAGTCAATCAAGTTTTCATTCTGTTAGATTTGGAGGTGGAAATTTTGTAAAAACACTTAGTGGAGACATTAATTTAACCGGAAATTTATGGATAGATGATGCAACTTTAGATGTAAGTGTTTCAAGTTACAATATTACACTTGATGATTATTGGCAAAACGACAGCACCGGCTCATTTATAGCCCACGAAGGTACTGTTACTGTAACCGGTGAGTACAATAGAATTTTTACCGGGGCAACTAATACATTGTATGGAGCTTCCGGTCAGGTAATTACACAGGGTGGGGTTAAGGATTTTTATAATCTTACAATTAATGCCACTAACGAAGATTATTGGATGTTTGTTTATGGAAATCTTGTTGTTAAAAATAATTTTGAGATAACAAAAGGTCGTTTTTATCAAAGTTATGATGTTAGCACTTATGGAAGAAATGATATTTACGTTGGTGGTAATTTTATCAATCATGGAAGTATTTATAATAATAACTACGGCGAAAAAATAGAATTAAACCCAACTGCCGGAAATCATATTTTTGATCCCGGTTCTTCTAATAATTATGGTCATATTTATTTTAATGGAGCTGCTGCAACGTCTTATACTTTTGAAAGTGATTTGTTTTTGTACGATAACAGAACAATAACAATTGACAATGGCGATTTATTTATTAACTCGCATAAAATTGAAACAAAAAATTCAGGAGGAAATATTATTCTTAACGGGGGGGCTGTAAATGTTAACCAAGAGGCAATAATCAGCGTAGGTAATGGAGCAACATTTACAAATGCAGGCGGAATTTTGCAACTTATTGGAAT
>JAFGXO010000022.1 GCA_016936595.1 Bacteroidales bacterium
TAATATCTTACAGTTATTTATATATTACTTAAAATTAGATATATTAAATTTTAAATTATTAATTTATTACTATTTTCATTTGTTGTTAAATACTTAAAAATATAAATTTTGTTTTTTTAATGTTAATTTAATGTTAATTATTGTTAGCATTTTTCAGCATTTAAACATCAAAAAATCAAGTGATTATATGTTGTTAATTTAATGATATTCTATTTTATGTTTTAAAAAATATTTTTGGCTATATATTAAATAATGATACATTTGCAAACTGGGAACAATTGTAAAATTATTCAATATGACTTACCTTAAATTTGACAAAGAACAGCTTATCAATTTAAACTATTCACTCAATCGTGAACTTATTAGATCAAACAGAGCAGGTTCTTATTCAAGCAGTACAATTACTTTCTGCAATACAAGAAAATATCACGGCTTATTAGTTTGTCCGTTAGAATATCTTGATGGAGAAAAACACGTACTAATTTCATCACTTGATGAAACGATAATTCAGCACGGAAAAGAATTTCATATCGGCAGTAGAAAATATGAAGCAGAATATCACCCTTTAGGGCACAAATATATTCGCGATTTTACTACTAATCCCATTCCAACTCATATTTTTAGAGTAGGTGGAGTACTGCTTAAAAAAGAAATGGTATTAAATGAAACCGAAGAGCGAATATTAATTAGATACACTTTAGTTGAAGCTCATTCTCCTACTCGCATACGTTTTCAACCATATCTTGCTTTCAGACAAGTACATAAACTTAGTAAAGCCAATATGGACGTTAACACAAAAGCTGAACCGGTAGCAAATGGAATTAAAGTTAAATTGTATAACGGTTATCCTTTTCTATACATGCAAACTTCCAAACCTGCTGAATATACACATGCTCCGGATTGGTATTATAACATTGAATTACTTGAAGAGAAAAAAAGAGGTTACGAATCATTAGAAGATCTAATGGCAATTGGTTTTTTTGAATTTTCAATTAAAAAGGGTGAAAGCATAGTGTTTTCGGCAGGAACAACCGAAGCTGAACCCAATAATCTTAAATTAAAATTTAACAATGAGCTCAAAAAAAGAATTCCAAGAATAAGTTATGAAAACAACTTAGAGAATGCTGCTCAACAATTTTTTGTTAAAAAAGATAAAAAGTTATATATTACAGCCGGTTATCCTTGGTTTGGTATTTGGGCTCGAGATACATTTATTTCTTTGCCCGGACTTACCTTAGCAAGAAATGACTTAAAAACAGCAAAATTAGTTTTAGATACAATGAGTACAGAACTAAGAGACGGTTTGTTTCCAAATATGGGACTCGGATTAAATGCTGAACTAAATTCGGTTGATGCACCGTTATGGTTTATATGGGCAGTGCAAAAATATGTTTATAAATTAGGCTCATTTACAGGAATTTGGAAAACGTTTGGTAAACAAATAATTGAAATATTAAACGCTTATAAGAATGGTACTCATTATGGAATAAAGATGAGAGATAACGGCTTAATTTATGCAGGAGTAAAAGGAAAAGCTTTAACATGGATGGATGCCGTTGTTGATGGAAAACCGGTAACGCCAAGAATTGGATATGATGTTGAAGTTAATGCTTTGTGGTATAATGCTTTAAATTTTGCTCTCGAAATTGCGAAAAAAGCCAGAGATAAAGAATTTTTAGAAAGTTGGCAAGATATCCCGGAGATTACAAAAAAATCATTCATAGAATTATTTTGGAATGATAAAAAGGAATATTTAGCCGATTATATTAACGACGAGGAAGGAAAAAACTTTGAAGTAAGACCAAATCAAGTTATTGCTACATCTTTACCTTTTTCGATGTTAGATGAATTGCAATCGCAAAAAGTTCTGAATGTAGTTGAAAAAGAGTTACTTACACCACGTGGGTTACGTTCTCTTTCTCCAAAAAATGAAAAATACGTTGGTAGATATGAAGGAGACCAAAGTCAAAGAGACATGGCTTATCATCAAGGAACTGCTTGGCCATGGCTTTTAGGACATTTTGTTGAAGGATACATTAAAATTCATGGTAAAAGTGGATTCAGGTTAGCCGAAAAAATATATCACGGATTTGAAGAAGAAATGACAAATGCCGGAATAGGTACAATTTCAGAAATTTATGACGGAGATCCACCATTTAAAGCCAGAGGAGCAATTTCTCAAGCTTGGAGCGTTTCCGAAATATTTAGAATTAAATGTATTTTAGATAAATTCAAATAAAATAAACTCCTTAACCAAAAAAAATATATATTTATGAAAGTTTTAATGTTCGGATGGGAATTTCCACCGCATATTTCAGGAGGTTTAGGTACTGCAAGTTATGGATTAACTAAAGGCTTATCAAAAGTTGGCGATGTTGACTTACTTTTTGTTGTTCCAAAGCTTTTTGGCGACGAAGACGGCGGCGTTGCTAAACTTGTTGGAGCGAGTGATATTAGAGTTGACTTTACAAAAAATTACACCCAAAATAAATATAAAGAACACTCATTAGAAGCTATCTCAGAAAAAATCGAAAACATTTCCGAAGAAAATATGTATTCGATAGATGATTTCTACAAAAATATTACAAAAATTGAAATCAATTCTTTTTTAACACCTTATTTAAGTCCTGAAAATTTTGAAGCTTATTTGCAAAACATAGGTTTAAATAAAAATCAGGTTAGAGTTACAAAAGACGGTAAATTAATTTACCTCGAAAATGGAGAAATTAGAGAACTTAGATTAGACGGAATAAAACACAATTCAATTACAGAAGATGGACACTACATTTTTTCGGGAAATTATGGTGATAATTTGATTGAAGAAGTTCGTAATTATGCCAAAATTGCAGCAAAAATTGCAACAATGTACGATTTTGACGTAATTCATGCTCACGATTGGTTAGCATATTTAGCAGGAATTGAAGCCAAAAAAATATCCGGAAAACCACTTGTTATTCATGTACACGCTACAGAATACGATAGAAGCGGTCAAACAGTTAATTCTGTTGTTTACGACATTGAACGCAAAGGAATGGAGGCTGCTGATAGAATAATAACTGTAAGCAATCTTACTCAAAATATTGTTATTAATAAATACGGACAAAGTCCGGATAAAATTTTTACAGTATATAATGCTGTTGAGCCTATTGAACGAAAATCTGAACGTTTTAATAAAACAATTGACGATAAAATTGTAACATTTTTAGGCAGAATTACATTTCAAAAAGGACCGGAATATTTTATCGAAGCTGCTAAAATGGTGCTTGAACGAACTAATAATGTTAGGTTTGTTATGGCCGGAAGTGGAGATATGCTTCGAAGAATGATTATTCAGGCGGCAGACAGAAGAATAACAAACCGTTTTCACTTTACCGATTTTTTAAAAGGAGATGACGTTACCAGAATGTTTGATATTTCTGATGTTTATGTAATGCCCTCGGTTTCAGAGCCTTTTGGTATTTCTCCTCTCGAAGCAATGAGGTCAAATGTACCTGTAATTATTTCAAAACAATCAGGGGTTGCCGAAATTTTACACCACGCTATTAAAGTTGATTTTTGGGACACTCACGCTATTGCAGATGCAATATACGGTTTAGTAAAATACGAAGGGTTGTCTAAAATTTTTAGAAAATACGGAAAAGACGAAGTTGATAGCCTTAAATGGGAAAATTCTGCATATAAAGTCAGAGAAGTTTATTATGATGTTTTAAAGTAAACTCTCATTCAATTTTTATTGGAAATTTAAAATTTGATATTCATTATTTAAAAATTAAAATATGAAAACAATATGTTTCTACTTTCAAGTACACCAGCCATATAGATTAAAAAATTATAGATTTTTTGAAATAGGTTACGATCATTATTATTATGATGATTTTTCCAACCGAAATATTATGAAAAAAGTAGCTGAAAAAAGCTATTTACCAATGAATAAATTGCTTTTAGAGCTTATAAAAGATTATGGATCACAATTTAAAGTTAGCTTTTCAATATCAGGAGTTGCTATTAAACAATTTGAGGAATATGCACCCGAAGTTTTAGAAAGTTTTAAAAAATTAGCTGCAACAGGTAGCGTAGAATTTTTAGCCGAAACTTACTCTCATTCACTATCGGCATTAACAAATGAAAAAGAATTTAAACACCAGGTAGAATTACACAACAAACTTGTACAGCAACATTTTGGAATTGCTCCTAAAATTTTTAGAAATACGGAATTAATATATTCAGATGAAATAGGACGAATTGTATCCGACATGGGATATAATGGGATTTTAACAGAAGGAGCACGCCACATACTTGGTTGGAAAAGCCCTAATTTTGTGTATTATAATGCTATAAATCCAAAATTAAAAGTATTACTTAAAAATTATAAACTTTCAGATGATATAGCTTTTAGGTTTTCAAACAAACGATGGGACGGATGGCCGCTAACTGCTGATAAATATGTTAATTGGCTTAATCAAATACCTGATAACGAGGAAGTTGTAAATCTTTTTATGGATTATGAAACATTTGGAGAACATCAATGGGCAGATACCGGAATTTTTGAATTTATGCGTGCCTTACCAAACGCTGTTTTTAAAAATTCAAAATACAAATTTTTAACTCCATCAGAAGTTCTGAAAAAATATCAACCAGTTGCGGCAGTTAATGTTCCAAACCCAATTTCGTGGGCTGATGAGGAAAGAGATTTAACAGCTTGGCTCGGAAATGAAATGCAAGATGAAGCATTTGATACTTTATATAAAATTAGTGATTTAGTTGGAAAGGTAAAAGATGCTAACATACAAAATGATTGGTTACAATTGCAAACCAGCGATCATTTTTATTATATGTGTACTAAATTCTTTTCTGATGGTGATGTTCACACATATTTTAACCCATATGAAAATCCTTACAATGCATTTATCAATTATATGAACATTTTAAGTGATTTTATCCTCAGAGTTGAACAATCTCTTAAAACAGCTTTTGATGATAATGAACCTCAGAATGAAGCAGAAGCAATTCAACTTATTGAAAAATATCAGAAAGAAATTGAACGATTAAAACTGAAAGCAGAAAAATTTTCAGAAAAACCAAGTCAAAACAAAGATGAAGCCAAAAAAAACACAAAAAAGAAAGCTTCAACAAATAAAAAAGAAACAATAAAAAAACCTAAAACTACAAAAACATTAACTAAAAAGAAAAAAGACTAAAATTGCTTTTGATATAACAAAGCCGGTTAGTTTTGTTATATAATTATATTTTCAAAACGATTCTTTTTTTCACTAAATCTTTTTTTATGGATAAATTAAATAAAACAGACTTTCTATTTGAAGTAAGCTGGGAAGTGTGTAATAAGGTTGGCGGAATTTATACAGTTGTATCTACCAAATCTTTAACTCTGGAAAAAAAATTAAAAGATAATTTTATTCTTATCGGACCATTTTTAAATCGCGAGGGCGGCGAAATTCCAGAATTTACAGAAGATACCGACATTTTCAAAAACTGGCGTAAAGCTTTACAAGCACAAGGTTTAACTGTAAAAATCGGACGCTGGGAAATAGTTGGTAAACCAATGGTTATTTTAATTGATTTTTCAACGCTTTTTTCTAAAAAAGATGATATTTTTACCGAATTTTGGACAAAATATGGTTTGGATTCATTATCCGGACATTGGGATTATATAGAAGCAGCAATGTTTGGATATGCTGCAGGAATGGTTATCAAAAGCTTCCATACATACCATCTTAGCTTTAGGCAAAATGTTATAGCTCATTTTCACGAATGGATGACCGGATCCGGAGTTTTATACTTAAAAGAATATGCTCCTCAAATTGCCACAGTATTTACTACTCACGCTACCACATTAGGACGTTCACTTTCAGGCAATAATCTTCCACTATATAAAATGCTTGAAACAGTTAATGCTGATCAAAAATCAAAAGAACTAAATATTTCGGCTAAACATTCTATCGAAAAAATATCTGCTCACGAAGCAGACGCTTTTACTACTGTTAGTAAACTAACTGCCAATGAAACTAAACATTTGTTAAATAAAGAAGTTTCTATTGTTACTCCAAATGGCTTTGAAAGAAATATGGTTCCTGAAGGCAAAGAATACAATGATATTAAAAAAACTGCCGAGGAAAGACTAAAAAAAGTAAGTGAGGCTTTATTAGGTTATAAATTATCAGATGATGTTAAATTTATAGCAACAAGTGGACGTTATGAATATAAAAACAAGGGAATTGATGTTTTTATTGATGCTGTTGCAAAAATCAAGGATAAAGAAAACTTTCATAAAGAATTTGTTGCATTAATATTAGTTCCTGCAAACAATTATGGACCAAGAAAAGATTTAATTGAAATATTGAACGGTAGTAGTGATCAAGTTTTGCAAAACAAATTTTTAACACATTACTTGCATGATGCCGATTTTGATCCTATTTTAAAACGAATTAAAGATCTTGGTTTTACTAACGAAAGTAACCAAAAGGCTAAAATTATATTTGTTCCTGCATACTTAAATGGTAACGATGGTATTTTTAATATAAAATATTATGATTTGTTGCCTGGCTTAAAAATGACAGTTTTCCCTTCATATTATGAACCTTGGGGATATACTCCTCTTGAAAGTTTAGCTTTTCATGTTCCCACAATAACAACAAATTTAGCCGGTTTTGGTTTATGGATTGAAGAAGAAAATGTTGATTTGGGTGAGTGTATGAATGTTGTTAAACGAAATGATGATAACTATAACGAGGTTGTTAACGATATTGCAAGTGTATTCATAACATGTGCATATAAATCTGAAGACGAAACCGAGTACGAAAGAAATCATGCATTGTTTGTTTCTAAAACTGCTCAATGGAAAAATTTAATAAAATATTATTACGAGGCTTATAGTATTGCTATTGATGCAAAAATAGAAAGAACAAAAGATATTAATTTTGAAAAATATAGAGATCAAAAAGTTTCATTACCTACTATCGCAAAATCAGAGCCTATATGGCGACGTACAAGCGTAAAACCAAACTTGCCTAAAAAATTTCAGGCTCTCGCTGAATTATCTAAAAATATTTGGTGGGAATGGAATAACGAAGCTATTGATTTGTTTGAAATGATTGATGCTAAATTATGGGAAGAATCAAATAGAAATCCTGTAAAAATGCTAAAAGAAGTATCGTATGAACGTTTGCTTAGGCTTGAAAAAGATAGCGAATTTTTATTCAAATATGAACAAGTTTATGCTAAATTTAAAAAATATGTTGACGAGCCACACAAAAAAAACTTGCCGGCTGTTGCATATTTTAGCATGGAGTATGGTCTTACAAATATCTTGAAAATATATTCAGGTGGCCTTGGTATTCTTGCAGGTGATTACTTAAAACAAGCTTCTGATAAAAATATCAACATGGTTGCTGTAGGTTTAATGTACAAATATGGATATTTTACTCAGCAACTATCATTAAAGGGAAAACAAATAGTTAATCTCGAAGCACAAAATTTTACCGATCTTCCATTAGACTTAGTTAGAGATGATAAAGCTAAACCTATTTTAGTTCAGGTTGGCTTGCCCGGCAGATTAGTTTATATACAAATTTGGAGAGTAAACATTGGTAGAGTTCCATTATATTTATTAGATACTGATTTTGAATTAAATTCACCCGAAGACCAAAATTTAACTCATCAATTATATGGAGGCGACAACGAACATCGTTTAAAACAAGAAATGATTCTTGGAATTGGCGGGATACGAGCTTTAAAGGCATTAGGTATTCTCAGCGAAATATATCATTCAAACGAAGGTCATTCTGCTTTTATTAATATAGAAAGAATTTGGCAATATATGGTTAATGAACGCTTAACTTATGCCGAAGCTTTAGAAGTAGTAAGAGGTTCTACTTTGTTCACTACTCATACTCCGGTTCCGGCAGGGCATGATGCTTTTCCTGAAGATTTAATGATGACTTATTTTGGCCATTATCCCGAACGCTTAAAAATTTCGTGGGTAGATTTTATTAAACTTGGCAAAATAAACGCTAATGATAAAACTGAACAATTTTCAATGAGTCATTTAGCGGCTAATTTATCTCAAGAAATAAACGGCGTAAGTTATTTACACGGCGAAGTAACAAAAAATATGTTCCAACATTTATGGGAAGGTTATTTACCCGACGAATTACATATTGGATACGTTACAAATGGAGTTCATTATCAAACTTGGGCTGCTAAAGAATGGAAACAGCTTGTTGATAAATATTTTGAAGAAAAAAGTCAGGTTTTAGGTCATAGTGCTCAGGTTTTTAGTAAAATACAGGATATTTCAGACAAAGAAATATGGGCGATAAAAGATAAATTACGTGGCGATTTAGTTGATTTTATTAAAAATAGAATAAATTCAAATTATATTCGTCAGAGAAAAAGCCCTCAGCAAATTGTAGCAATACATAATAAAGTTAATAAAAACATATTAACTTTAGGGTTTGCTCGAAGATTTGCTTCATATAAAAGAGCACATCTTTTATTTTACGATAGTGAAAGATTGAGTAAAATATTAAATAATCCTGAAAAACCCGTGCAAATAATTTTTGCCGGAAAAGCACACCCTGCTGATGGAGTTGGACAAGATTTAATTGCTCGAATTATTGAAATCTCAAAATTACCTCAATTCTTAGGAAAAATAATTTTTATCGAAAATTACGAAATTGAAGTGGCTAAAAAACTTGTTCAGGGAGTTGATGTTTGGATAAACACTCCTACTCGACCTAAAGAAGCCAGTGGAACAAGTGGAATGAAAGCTTCTATGAACGGAGTATTAAATTTGAGCGTTCTTGATGGTTGGTGGGTTGAAGGCTACAAAGAACAAGCCGGTTGGGCTTTGCCTTTGGAAAGAACTTATCAAAATCAAGAATTTCAAAATCAACTTGATGCTGAAATGATATATCAAATTCTTGAGAATGAAATTGTTCCAATGTTTTATAACCGAGATGATAATGATGTGCCTCGACAATGGGTTCAATTTATGAAGAAAAATATTGCTCAAATTGCTTATGACTTTACAACTTCCAGAATGTTAGATGATTACATTCAACGATTTTACTTAAAATTAGGTAAACGAAAAGATGACCTTAAAGCCAATGATTTTGAAAAAACTAAAGAAATTTCGGCATGGAAAAAACGCATGATATATAGTTGGGATAGTCTTAAACCGGTAACAATTTCGGTTCCCGAAGGTGATGATAACAATTTAAGCGTTGGAAATAAATATAAAGGCGAAATTGTTATTGATTTAAACGAAATTTCACCCGAAAACATTGAAGTAGAATTGCTTATTATAGAAGAAAAAGATGATAAGACAAAAATTCTTCAAAAAGAAAAATTAAAATTAGTGAATTACAAAAATCATATTGCAACTTATGAAATAGAAGTAAAACCTGCCAGGGCAGGCCTTTATAAGTATGCATTTAGAGTATTTCCGTACCACAAATTACTTCCACACAGACAGGATTTTCCTGTTTTATCGTGGATATAAAATTAAAAAGCAGTCTGACAAAATAGTCAGACTGCTTTTTTTTAAAGAATAAAACTTGAACTAATAGATTCAAAATTATATACCTTATTAATAACATCAGCAAATAAGCCTGCAATAGAAAGCACAGTTACTTTATCACAATGTTCTTTCAAGGGAATAGAGTTAGTTACAATTAATTCTTCAATTCCGGAATTTCTGATTCTTTGAAAAGCATTACCGGATAAAACAGGGTGAGTAATAGCAGCTCTAACACTTTTTGCTCCATTTTCTAACATTAGTGAAGCAGCTTTTGTTAATGTTCCGGCTGTATCTACAATATCGTCAAAAATAATAATATTTTTATCAGCAACATCACCAATAATTCGCATTTCGGCAATTTCGTTAGGTTTAGTTCTTGATTTATGACAAATAACTAATGGTGCATGCAGATGATTAGCATAAGCGTTGGCTCTTTTTGTTCCCCCCATATCCGGCGAAGCCACAACTAAATTGTCTAAATTTAAACTATTAATGTGAGGAATAAAAACCGATGAAGCAAAAAGATGGTCAACCGGCACATCAAAAAAACCTTGTATTTGGTCGGCATGTAAATCCATAGTCATTACCCTTGACACACCTGCAGCAGCCAACATATTAGCAATAAGTTTTGCTCCAATTGCCACTCTTGGTTTATCTTTTCTGTCCTGACGACCATATCCAAAATAAGGAATAACTGCTACAATTTTATATGCAGATGCTCTATAAGCTGCATCAATCATTAGCAACAATTCAAATAAATTATCAATTGGTGAAAAAGTTGATTGGATTAAAAAAACATGCTTTCCTCTAACGCTTTCAACAAAGCTGGGTTGCATTTCACCATCGCTGTAATCAATAAAATTAACTTTGCCAAGTTTAAGTCCGTATTTTTCAGATATTTCCTTTGCTATATATTGGCTACTGCGACCGGAAAAAACTATCATGTCTGAATTTGCCATTTGTAAAATAAGTTTTTATATTTAAATTTAGTTTATAAAAAAAGGGACAAAAATTTGTCCCTAATAAATTAGATAATTTTTAACTCTTTTAGTGTTTCTTCAATTAAAGTCCAGGTTAACTCTATGTCGTCATCTAAACCTACCGAAAATCTGGTTAAGCCCTGTGTTATGCCAATTTTTTGTTGTAATTCTGAAGGTACTTCAGAAGATGTACTATGTCCTGAATTACTAAAAAGGGTTTTATAAAAACCAAGACTAACGGCTAAAAATCCAACACCTTTTTGTTGAAGAACTTTTAAGAAATCGGCCGCAATTTCAAAATTTCCTAAATCAAAAGCAATCATACCACCGTAGCCATAGTTTTTATTCATGGTTCTGGTCATAACTTCATAACCTTTGTCATCTTGTAATCCGGGATAACAAACATTTATTCCAACTTCTTTGAATTTTTTAGCAATAAAATTGGCATTTTGTGAATGTTTTTGCATTCTAATATGTAAAGTATATAAATTTTTAAGAACCATTGACGCTCTAATGGAATCCATAGTTGGTCCTAAAAGCATAACAGTACCGTTATTTAAGTCAAGCATACTGTTAATTGTTTCTTGATCGGCAAGGATAGCTCCACCAACCATATCGTTTTTACCGTTTACAAACTTAGTTAAGCTGTAAACAACTATATCAGCACCTAATCTTTTAGGGCTAAAAATCATAGGAGTAAATGTGTTATCAACTACAAGTTTTATATTATTGGCATGCGAAAATTCAGCTAATGCAGGAATATCGGCAATTTTCAACAATGGATTAGCCATAGTTTCGGTATAAATAACTTTTGTGTTTGGTTTTACTGCTGCTTTTACTTCTTCAATATTTGAAGTGTCAACAAGAGTAACTTCAACATTTATTTTTTTAAGCCAATTATTTAAAAAAGCAAAAGTACCTCCATAAACAGTATGAGCCGAAACAATATGATCACCACTTGAAACTAAATGAAGAAAAGTGCTTGTAATTGCACCCATTCCTGAACTTGTAACAATACCGGCTTCGGTATCTTCCATTGCAGCAAGAGCTTGAGCTAATTTTGCGGTTGTTGAATTTGAATGACGCGAGTATAAAAACGCAGGGTTTTCGCCATTAAAGGTTGCTTCCATATCCTGAGCTGTAGGAAAAAAGAACGTTGCAGAGTCTGAAATTGAAACATTTACTCCGTTATATTCATCGCCGTTATTTGAATTAAAAATTGCACTTGAGGGGTTAAATTTATTCATTGTGTTGTATTTTAGTGATTAATATTATTTTATCTACTTTTTCGTTTAAGTTTAAAACTGGCGTAATTGTGTAATCTATTTTAAATTTTTCTTGTTCTGCATTTATTAAACTAATTTTACTTGAATACTCGGCACCGCTTTTAGCTTTTTCCAGTGCAAGTTTAAATATTTCAAAGTCATTAGAATCTATTAAATCTTTAATGTTTTTTCCTTCTAAAAGTTTAAAATCAATTCCTATTAAATTTGCAAATGCCTTATTAATAAATGTAATATTGCCATCAATCGTAAATTCTACATGTCCTATATATTTTCCGGCAGCACCAATAATTGATTTGTATAAATTTTCTTTATTTAAAAATTCTTCACGTTCTTTTCTTACTTTTCGTTGTTCTTTTCTAACTGTTCTGGCTTCTTTACTTATTTCTCTAACTTGGTCTCTAAGCTGGCGTTCTAAAATTTTATTTTCAGTGATATCAATAGCTATGTTAAGTATTTTAAAAACTTTGTCGTTTTTATCAACAATTGGAACATAGTTTTGCGAAAGCCATATAGCGTTTTCCAAAATAGTAAATGATTCTATAAATCTTTTTGTTTTTCCTTCAAGTAGGTCTTTCCAAAAATCTTTATATTCAGGCGATGCTGTGTCCATAGAAGTAATATCTCTATGATGTTTGCCTATAATTTCTTCACTTGTTCTTTCAAGAGTATCTAAAAATCTATTATTTGCAGAAGTTATTCGTCCTGATCTGTCGTATTCTACTAAAAGAGCTGTTGTGTCAACGGCTTTTATTATACTATTTAGTTCAATTTCTCTCTGAAAGCCTTGTTCTCTTAAATTTTCTAATTCTTTAAGGTGTTCTTGTAACGTTTTTTGCTGTTCTTGTTGAACTATTGTTTGTTCTCTTGACTCACGCAATAAATCTGCAGTTTGTTGACTTGCACGCCACATTGCAAGGTTAGCTGAAATATTTTCGCTAATTCGCTCTAAAAAAGTAAGTTGTAAATCAGATAGAATTTCAAAAGATGATAATTCTATAACGCCTATAATGTCGTCGTTAAAAATTAAAGGCAAAATAACAATACTTTTTGGTTTTCCCTGCCCAAGAGCTGTAGAAATTTTGGTAAAAGAATCGGGTATTTCAGTTATAAAAAGGGTTTTCTTTTCAAGAGCAACTCTTCCTATAAATCCAACACCAAGTTCTATTTTGCGATTCAATAGTTTTTTCTTGTGCATTGCGTATGCCGCAAGTAATTCAAGATATTTTTGTCCGTCTTCTTCAACTAAAATAAAAAATCCGCCCTCATTTGCATTTATATATTCAACGATTTGACTGATAATTTTATACGCTAATTCTTTAATTTCAATTACTTGGTATTTTAAAATTTCAATAAATTTAGACATACCTTCATTTAGCCAAATAAGTTTTTCTTGTTCTTTTGATTTTTCTAATGCTTTTTGTTGATTTTCTTTTAAATGATTATTTAATTTTATTAAGTTTTCTCCAACTTTATCATCTTCACTCCACATAACGTAATCGTACGTATAGTTTTCGTTTTTAAGATGTTCAGTAAATGTTTGGAGTGTTTTATATTTTAAAATTAATTCAGAATCCGGAGATAAATTATCTGAAAATTTTAAATTTAAATACTCTTTTGGAATAACTCCTTGAGCAAAACTTTTTAAAATTTCAATAACTTGTTCATTTTTATTAGAATAATAATTTGAGATAAAAATAAGAGTAATTGAAAGAATAGCAGTAGATAGTAATACAGCTAAAATCAGAAAAAATTTGAGTTTATCTAATTGGGGTTTAAAATCATCAACAAAATATGTAGAGCCAACAAATAATTCAACTTCAGGAATATATTTAACATACATTATTTTGTCTTCGGCTTTATTATTTTCAGGCCATTTGTATTCTATTTTAACAGGTGTAGGTGAATTTTGAGAATTTAAAATATTTTTAAATAAATTGGAGTTTGCAATGCTCGTATTTGGGTCTGTTGGGTGCAAAATTAATATTCCATTTTTATCAACTGCAAATGGATAGCCTCTTTTAAAATATATTTGTTTGCCAAAAAGTTCTGAAAGTTGCAATGAAAACTCGTTTTTTTGCAACGACATTAACATTCCTTCAATTTTTCCGTCAACATAAAGTGGAGCAGCCGAAATTAAAAAATCAACTTCATTTATATTTATTTGTCCTTTATATGTTTCTCCGTTTTCAATTGTGTAAGCTAAATTAGTTGAAAAAGGTAAAAGTAATAATTCAAGTTCGGGTTTTGAGGCTGCTACTGTAACGTATCCTTCGGTTGTTTTTTGTGCAATTATTAGCTCATTTTTTAATGAAAGCGAAATAGAATGTAAAAAAGATGCGTTTCTATATAATGTATCTTTTCTAAATTTCCAGTTTTTTATTGTTACATTTTGTTCAATATTTGTTTCGTAATTATATGCTTTTATTATAATTGGCGTATCAGAAAATGTGAAAAAGGTTTTATTTGTTGATGTAAATACTTTAAATGTGTTTAGAGCGATATTGTTTTTTTCTTCAATTCTTAAAAGGTCAATTTCTACCGATGTGACTAACGTATTAATATTTTTACTCATTTGATTATCCGCATCATCAAAAATTTTATTTTTTTGTTGAAAATACAGAGTAAATGCGATTAGTGAAAATATTAAAAAAGGCAAAATAGAGTATATAACAATAACGCTATTTGATATTTTAAAATAATTTTTTATA
>JAFGXO010000023.1 GCA_016936595.1 Bacteroidales bacterium
CAAGTTTAAATGGGTTTGATTTCGTAAATAACGCTTAATTTATAAAATACAAATATCTGTTTTTTGCACTTTGAAAATATTATTAAGTAAAATAAAGCAATACTTTACACCATATCACAAAAGAAACAATAAAAAACCGGAAAATATGATATTAATTAAAAAAAAATTGTAGGTTTGTTGAAAAAAACTGTTTTAACAATAGGACGTAATTAGGTTTAAAAAACATTTTCTATATAACTTATTGTTCAGGTTTGGATTTGATAGTTTTAATTAAATGGAGTTTAATTTCTTAAATTTTACTACATAAAACTAAAAACATCAACAAAAAAATATCGCATAAAAAAATGAAATACAAATTAACTGAAATATTTAACATCGAAGAGTTAAGACAACTTTGTGAAAGTTTTACTGAAATAAATGGAACAGTTACGGCAATTCTTGATTTATACGGAAATGTTCTTGTTGCAACCGGCTGGCAACCAATTTGCACACAATTTCATCGTGTTAATGCTGAGACAAAAAAGCGATGTTTAGAAAGTGATACTATACTTGCAAATCAAATTAAATTAGGACATAAATATAACATCTATAAGTGTAAAAATGGACTTGTAGATGTTGCAATTCCGATAATGATAGAAAACGAACATGTAGGAAATTTTTTTACAGGACAGTTTTTTGCTAATAAGCCTGACAGGGAGTATTTTATTAAACAAGCAAGCAAATTTGGATTTGATGAAGAGAAATATTTAGCTGCATTAGACAATACTCCGGTATTTACAGAAGAACAAATTAAAAAAAATGCAAATTTTTTTGTTAAATTAACCGAAATTATTGGCAGAGAAGGTTTAAAGAACTTAATAAATATTGAGCAATCAAAACAACTTGAAGTAGAGAAAATTAAGCTGAAAGAAATAAATGAAGAATATGCAACATTAATTGAAGAATATAAAACACAAAATGAAGAGTTTGTTAAAGCAAAAACAAGATTAGAAGAAAGCAAAGCAAGATTTGATTTAGCAATGAGTGCCAGTAAAGATGGCATTTTTGACTGGAATCTGATTACTAATGAAATTTATTATTCTCCGGGGTGGAAACACATGTTGGGTTATAAAAATAATGAATTGCCTAACGATTTTTCTATATGGGAAAAATTAACCAAACCCGAAGACGCCGTCAAATCATGGAAAATGCAGCAGGAATTAATTAATAAACTACGAGATAGATTTGAATTTGAATTTAAAATGAAACATAAAGATGGTCATTGGGTTGATATTCTCTCTCGAGCAGAAGCTGTATTTGATTTAAACGACAAAGCAATAAGAATTGTAGGAACTCATGTTGATATTACAGAACGCAAACGGGCTGAAATAGAATTATTATTGGCTAAAGAAAAAGCAGAAGAAAGCGATCAATTAAAAACAGTTTTTATTAACAATATGTCTCACGAAATTAGAACTCCAATGAATGGAATTCTTGGATTTTCAAAACTTCTAAATAAAGAAAATTTATCTCCGAGTAAAAGGAAACAATACATAAATATTATTCAAAACAGTGGTAATCAGTTAATGCGAGTAATTGATGATATTTTAGAAATTTCAAAACTCGGCACAAAACAAATCAAATTATTAGAAAAAGAAATATGTTTAAATGATTTACTATTAGAATTATTCTCAATTTTTGATATTAAAGCAAAAGAAAACAAAACACCATTGTATTTTATAAAAGGTCTTTCAGATACCGAAAGCACTATATTAACAGATGAAACAAAGCTAAATAAAATATTAAGTAATTTATTGGAAAATGCTTTAAAATTTACAAATTCCGGATTTATTGAGTTTGGCTATCAACTAAAAAACTACGATTTAGAAATTTATGTAAAAGATACAGGTATTGGAATTAAAACCGAAATGCAAGAAAAGATTTTTGAGCGTTTTTTGCAAGAAGAAAAAGAATTATCAAAAAATGTTGGAGGTTTAGGTTTGGGATTATCAATTGCTAAAGAAAATGCTGAATTGCTTGGTGGAAAAATTACTTTAATATCTGAAAAAGGAAAAGGTGCAACTTTTTTTGTTACAATACCATACAAACCTGTAAATAAAGATAAAACTAAGAGCAATGCAGAGTATATTAAAACAAAACAAGAGAAATATACTGTTTTGGTTGTAGAAGACGAAGAAGTTAATTATTTGTATATTGAAACTTTGTTAGAAGACGAAATTGAATTAAATTGCAATGTTCTTCATGCCAAGAACGGAAAGGAAGCAGTTAAAATATGTAAAGAAAATTATGATATTGATTTTGTTTTTATGGATTTAAAAATGCCTTTAATGAGTGGATTTGAAGCAGCAAAAATCATCAAAGAATTTAGGCCTGATTTGCCTATAGTTGCACAAACAGCATATACAACAGATGAAGATAAAGAAAAAGCATTATCTTCAGGTTGCGATGATTTTATCTCAAAACCAATAAGTGAAGAAACTTTGTACGGAATATTGACTAAATTCTTGTTAGTAAAATAAATGATTTTTTTTTCTTAAAAAATATACATTTGAAGAATAATAAACAAGTTTTTTGGGGTTTATTAAAATATAGTTTTTTAATAGATTTTTATTGTTAAGTTGAATAAAAATAAACTAATCATGGGAGATTTTAATCCAAAAATAAATCAATTTGAAAAACAAACTTCCGAAAACAACATTGTTGAAAGAGATTTATCATGGCTGCACGAAAATTTGAATAATCAACCTATTTATACACCTCATTATGGCGATGTAACCGAACTAAATACAGAGCGAACGATAATAGACTTGGTAGGCAAGGAAACGATTGCTTTTATTGTTTCGGATTTAATGGATTTGCTGGAAACATCTGTGGCAGTTTACGAAAAAAACGGCGATTATGCTTTTGGAATGTTCAATTCCGGGTGGTGTCAGTTAATGGATAGTGCATCACGAAAATTATGCAACACCGATGATAATAAAATTGCATTAAGCTGTGGCAAATGGCATTGTCATGACGATTGTTGGAATAATTCGGCAAAAGCAGCAATAACATCAAAAAAAACAACCGATATTGATTGTATTGGTGGAATAAAATTATTTGCAGAACCCATATTTGTAAACAACCAAGTAGTTGGTACTATTAATATTGGATATGGGAATCCGCCAAAAGAAACAGCTACTTTGCAAAAACTTGCCCATGATTATAATATTGATTTTGAACTTTTAAAAGCCAAGTCGTACGAATACAATCCCCGCCCAAATTTTATTATTGAAATTGCAAAGAAAAGGTTACTTTCTGTTGCTAAATTAATTGGGGAAATAATCACACGCAAACAAGCAGAGCAGCAACTTATAGATAGTAAAGCAAAGTTTGAAGCCCTTTTTGAGAATAGTCCGCTTCCAACTTATTTGTGGAAACAAGAGAACAACGAACTTGTTTTATACAATTTTAATTTAGCTTCAGTTAGATTTACTCAAAAAAAAATATCAGATATCAAAGGGATTACGTTAAGTCAGATGTATGGAGATAACCAACAGATTTTTGACGATTTCAATCAATGTTTCAAGCAAAAAACAACTATTGAGAGAGAGATTAATTACCGGTTTAAAACAACCGGCGAAAAAAAATATCTGAACGTAAAATACACCTACGTTAAACCTGATTTTGTAATGGTTATTACTCAAGATATAACAGACCAAAAACTGGCCGAACAGACATTAAAAAAGGGAAATGAGCGATACCAAAAAGCTCAGCAGTTGGGTAAAGTTGGTAACTGGGAATACAATATTCAAACAACTGAATTTTGGGGCTCGGAACAAGCTAAAATAATTTATGGTTTTAATCCAAACTCTGAAGTTTTTTCAGTTCATGAAGTTGAAAGCTGTATTACAGAAAGGGAACGAGTACACCGGGCTTTACTAGATTTAATTGAGGAAAACAAACCATACAATTTAGAATTTGACATAATTACACATAATACACAAGAGCGAAAAACCATTACTTCAATTGCTCGGTTAGAGCACGATGAAAATGGTAATCCTTTAAAAGTTACAGGAGTTATTCATGACATCACTGACCGCAAATTAGCCGAACAAGCACTTAAAATATCCGAAGAAAATTATAGGTCGCTGTTTTAATTTTCACAAGAAGCAATTATTGTAGTATCTCTTGAAGGTAAAGTGGTGAATTTAAATAAAACTGCTTTAGATTTATTTGAATTTGAAAGTTTTGATGAAGTGAAAGAATATAATGCTGCTGATTATTATGTTAATCCCGATGATAGGTTAATGTTACTAAACGAGTATAAAAGTAAAGGTTTTGTGAAAAATTTTCAAACCCAACTTAAAACTAAAAGTGGAAAAATAATATATACACTTGGTTCAGGTTGTATTATTCATTTGGAAAATAAAGAGCCTTTTCTGCTTAACACCATCAAAGATATTACTCAACTAAAACAAGCAGAGCAAGCATTAAAACAAAGCGAAGAAGAATTAAGAATATTAAATGCAGGCAAAGATCGATTTATGTCAATACTCGGGCATGACTTGCGGAGCCCTTTAAATTCAATATTAGGTTTTTCAGATTTATTGGTTAAAAACTTACACCATTACGATATTGGAAAAATTGAAAAACAAATAAAAATAATTAATCAAACAGCTAATAAAACATATAATTTATTAGAAGATTTGTTGTTGTGGTCAAAATCGCAGTCAAAAAAATTAGCAATTGAACCACAAGAAATAGTTTTTGCTGATATTTGCAACGATGTAATAAATAATTTTAAAACTCGAGCAAACTTAAAGGATATAATAATAAGTTGTTTTGATTCTGAAAGAACTATTTTAACAGTTGATTTGAATATGTTTAAGACTATTTTACGCAATTTAATTTCAAACGCAATAAAATTCACAAACAAAAATGGACAAATTACTATTTATTCAGAAAGAAAAGGAGAAAATATAATAATTACAATTTCTGACAATGGTGTAGGAATTGAAAAAGAAAATATACCAAAACTTTGGGATTTTACACAACCAATTTCAACAAGTGGAACAGCAAATGAAACTGGAACTGGTTTTGGTTTACTACTATGCAAAGAATTTGTTGAAAAACATGGTGGAAAAATTTGGGTTGAAAGTGAAGTAGGGAAAGGTAGTGATTTTAAATTTACGATACCTTTAAATAATTGATGATATATTTTGCTAATAATATTGCATAAAAAAATAGTTGTTTTTTTATGGTTAAAAAGTAAAAATATTTTATACTATTCTAATATCACACTCTCCCTTAAAAAGTGTTTTAAGCACATCATTTCTAATTCATTTTAATTATTTCATCATATAATTTATTAATATTTTCATTGTTATTATTAATATTTTTTGCTTTGACAATTGCGTTTTTAGCTTCATCTATTTGATTATTCTCTTTATATGCAAGAGCCTGATTATAGAAACCTTCCCATGAATCAGGATGAATTTCTGTATTGGCAGTAAATATTTTTTTTGCAATGTCATTTTCATTACCTAAAAACATTCTACCTACAATATTAATCATAAGAGTTTTGTCTTTGTATAATATTTCGTTTGATTTCATCTCAGTAATTGAACTATCAATACCTTCTTGCAATATTTGGTTAAGCAATTGGGCAATAAGCGTGTAATCAGTAGTATCTTTTTGAATTAATTGATTATCAATTATTATAAATTCTTTTGTATTATCAATTCCGGATTTTAATGAGGCATTAAAAAAATTGTTAACACATTTACACATAACTGTATAGCTTTGGGTAGTGCTATTAAAAATACTATCTTTTTTGC
>JAFGXO010000129.1 GCA_016936595.1 Bacteroidales bacterium
AAATTTATGCCACAGTTTTTCAAATTCATTATAAAATGATTTTACTAAATCACGTTGATCTGTAACAATAATATTTTCTTGATTTTTCTGGGCAGCACTAACAGTCCAATTATAACTACCGTTAATTAAAATTTTGCGGTCAATTACAGCAAATTTATGGTGCATGTGAGCATCAGTAATATCAATTTTAATATTTAAACCATTCTCATTCAAAAACTCAATATCGGAACCTCTATCGTATTGTTTATCATTATCAGAAATAATTTTTACATCAACGCCTTTTCTATGCAAATCCAATAAAACGCTTGATATTTTATTGTCACTAATTGTAAAAACACAGACTTTAACTTCTTTTTCGGCTTGTTGTAACTTACTGATAATTGCATCACGGCAATCTTCGCTCGGAGAAAAATAAGATTTATACATTTTTTATAGTTATCGAGTTTATTGAGTTATCGAGTTTATCGAGTTTATTGAGTTATCGAGTTTATCGAGTTATCGAGTTTTCGAGTTTATTGAGTTTATTGAGTTATCGAGTTTTCGAGTTTTCGAGTTTTCGAGTTTATTGAGTTTATTGAGTTTATTGAGTTATCGAGTTTATTGAGTTATCGAGTTTTCGAGTTTTCGAGTTTTCGAGTTTATTGAGTTTATTGAGTTTATTGAGTTTATTGAGTTTATTGAGTTTTCGAGTACTAATTAACTCGATAACCAACTACTCGATAACTCGATAACTAAATTTAGTATTAGTCCATAAACGGATAACGATAATCAGTTGGGGGAGAAAAAGTTTCCTTGATAGTACGAGCAGATACCCAACGAATTAAATTTAAGTACGAACCGGCTTTGTCATTTGTTCCGGATGCGCGAGCACCGCCAAAAGGTTGTTGACCAACAACAGCTCCGGTTGGTTTATCATTGATATAGAAATTACCGGCAGCATTTCTTAATTTATCTTCTGCCACCATAATAGCTTGACGATCGTTAGCAAAAATAGAACCTGTTAAAGCATAAGGAGAAGTATTGTCGCAAAGTTCTAATGTTTCTTCATATTTATCATCATCATAAACATAAAGAGTAAGCACGGGGCCAAAAATTTCTTCTTCCATTGTAATAAAATGAGGATCAGTTACTTTAATAACAGTAGGTTGAATAAAATAACCTTTAGAATCATCGCTTTCGCCACCAATTACAATTTCGGCTTTATCAGAATTTTTTGCTTCTTTAATATAACCTGTAATGCTATCAAAAGCAGCTTTGTCTATTACAGCACTCATAAAATTAGAGAAATCTTTAACATCACCCATTTTAATTGTGTCAATTTGTGCTTTCATATTAGAATAAATTTCGTCCCACAAAGACGCAGGGATATAAGCACGAGAAGCAGCCGAACATTTTTGTCCTTGATATTCAAAAGAACCACGCACAAGAGCAGTAGCAACAGTTTTTGTGTCGGCAGATTTATGAACAAATACAAAGTCTTTTCCACCGGTTTCGCCAACTATTCTTGGATACGATTTAAAGTTTGCAATGTTAGCACCAATAGTTTTCCACATTGTTAAAAAAGTATTTGTAGAACCTGTAAAATGCACACCACCAAAATGTTTGTGAGCAAAAAGAGTATTTCCAACAGTAGCACCCGAAGAAGGAACAAAGTTGATAACACCATCAGGCATTCCGGCTTCTTTATAAAGTTTCATTAAATAATAACCAGAAACGATTGCAGTAGAGGCAGGTTTCCAAATTATTGTGTTTCCCATCATGGCAGGAGCAGAACTTAAATTTCCGGCAATTGCAGTAAAGTTAAAGGGAGAAATTGCAAGAATAAAACCTTCTAATGGTCTGTATTCAACACGGTTTAACATTCCGGGACTTGAACTTGGTTGATTTCCATAAATTTCGGCCATAAATTTTGCATTAAAACGCCAAAAGTCAATTAGTTCACAAGCAGAATCAATTTCAGCTTGATAAGCAGTTTTACTTTGATTAAGCATTGTTGCAGCATTCAATATTGGACGGTATTTAGTTGCCAATAATTCGGCGGCTCTTAAAAAGATAAAAGCACGTTGATCCCAAGGCATATTTTCCCAAACTTTTTTAGCTTCCATAGCAGCATCAACAGCCATAAGAAGTTCTTCTTTTCCGGCAATGTGATATTCGGCAATAACATTTTGATGATCGTGAGGAACAACAGCTTTTTTTGTTTTCCCTGTTCTAATTTCTTTTCCACCTATTATTATTGGAATATCAAGAGTTTCGTTTCCGATTTTATCCAACCATACTTTAACGTCTTCACGTTCTTTAGTACCGGGAGCATAGCTCAACACAGTTTCGTTTTTAACGTCTTTAAAATTATATAAATAATTGTTCATAATTAAAAGGTTTTATTATTTATTTTTTGGCAAATTTTATGAATTATTTTCGATTTCAAAAATAAAATGTCGCATAATATATATTGCTGATAATTGTCAGATTTAAACCTCTTTTTTATCAGGCTAATATCTATAAATAAACCAATAGAAAAATCAAAATTTTATGATGATTAATATATTTACTGAGCATCTGTACCTTTACCATCGTTTCTATCTAAATCGATGTTAAGTTTCTTCTCTATCAACTTATAAAAATCAATTTTTATATGCATTCCTATTTTTGCTTCATTAACTTCGTAAGATAAAATATCACTAAAAAAAGGAGTAAGCGAATATTGACCAAAAAAGAAAAATCCGCCAAGTTTTATTCCGGCTTTAACGCCAAAAGTATTTTTAGTAAAATAATTTTTTATTTTGTTATTTTTAACAACGCTCTTTACAAGCTGGTTGTTTTCTTCATAATATAATTTATGTTTTGCATATAAAAAGCCGTCGTAATAAGCTCCACCATAAATACCAAAAAAACCTTTTTGATCGCCAAACCACTGACTAACAGGAAAATAAATAATTAACGGAATGTGAAGCTTTCCCGTTATCAGTTTACTTCCTTGCCTACTTAAAAACATTTGATTGTAATACCTATCGGGATCAACATCTTTATAAATAAGATCATTATCAGTATCAAAAATTAAATTATCTTTAAATCTGAATTTATTTAGTTTATATGCAATTGCTGTAGCAAGCCCTATGTTTCGTTTTTGAGGCTTAAGGATCCAAAAATTTAATAATGAATACTGTCCCGAAAAATCAAAAACACCTGAGCCAAAAGATTTTGGAGTAGTTATAAAAGATTGAGCATCTGGTCCGGCAAAAAAATTATAACCGGTAAATTCATAAATAAGATAGTCGGCACTAAACCCTTTATTTTGAGCCAATAAACTAAAACTAAACACAAAAATTGTTAATGTTAAAAATATTCGTTTCATAATAAATGTTTTTTACAAAAATAAGTTTTATTTTGTAAATTGTAAACTAAATAATAATACCTTTAAAAAACCAATCATGAAAAAATTTTGCTTATTATTTTTAAGTTCATTACTCTCAATAAGTTTGATTTCTCAAAATCCAACTGTGATGAAAATATGGCAAACATATAACACCGCAAAATCAACAATTGAAGCACAACAAAACGGCGACATTCCCGAAGATCATTATAAGTTTATACTTAACCAAAATTTACCCGCTGTTGGGCCACAAACAATTACATACGACTTGTATTTTTCATTAGTGGAACAATACGACGATGACGATTTTTACGAACAAGAAATTAACATTGCTCAAAAATCTTATAATATTGCCGGACGAGAATTTACTGAAGAGTATTTATTTGAAGACGAAAAACTAATCTATTTTTTTTACAAAGAATATTCTGATAATTGTAGAGAAATAAGAATTTATTTTGATAACGAAGAAGTAGTGAGATTTTCGGAAACTATTTTAAATTATAACAATTGTGAAGATATTATTTCGCAGGTTGAATACAATAAAACAAATTTACCGTCAGATTACGACGAAACTGTTCAAACTGCTTTATCTGATGCAAATTTTATTGTCAAAATTTTTATTTTATTTAATGTTTACTAAATTTTACATATTTTTGGATTCTGAAAAATCAAGTTTTCTATTGAAATTAATTTACAAATAGTTCATATTCTAAAAACTAATAATATGTCAAAAAAAGAATTAATTGTTAATGCAATTGAACAAGGTACTGTAATAGATCATATTCCTGCAAAAGATCTTTTTCAAGTTATTAAAATACTGGATCTTAAAAACTGCGAAAATCAAATTACTTTTGGAACAAACTTAAAAAGTAATCGACTTGGAAAAAAAGCAATTATCAAAGTTGAAAATAAATTTTTTGAAGAAGAACAAATAAATAAAATTGCTTTAGTTGCACATCAGGCAAATTTGAACATAATTAAAGACTACAAAGTGGTTAAAAAAATGAAAGTTGAAATACCTGACCAAATAATAGGCATTGTAAAATGTTTCAACCCTAAATGTGTTACAAATTATGAACAAATTACCACAAAATTTACGGTTGTTTCTAAAAACAAACTTGCTCTTAAATGCAAATACTGTGAAAAAATAACAGACGAAGAACAAATTATAATAATATAAATAATTATTATTAGATTTTTTTTGCTTGCTTTTTTCACAAAAAACAGAATAACAAAGCCAACAAATACTGAACTTCATTCTAAAAAAAATAGGACAACACCAAACTCATGAAAAAACTCTTTTCATTATTAATTTTAAGTTTTATTTCAATTATAGTATTTTCACAAACTGATTATTTTCAACAACGTGTTGACTATGAAATTCACGTTCAACTATTACCAAATCAAGCAAGTTTAAGTTGCTCAGAAACAATTACTTACACTAACAATTCTGCCGATACTTTAGAATTTATCTATTTTCATCTTTGGCCCAATGCCTACAAAAATAAACATACAGCTCTGGCTCTACAAATGGCTAAAAATGGCAAAGCTGATTTATATTTTAATGCAAAAAAAATTGGCGGTTATATTGATAGTTTAGATTTTAAAATAAATAATCAAGACGCCAAATGGGAGTTCGACAAAAAACATATAGACATCTGCAAAGTATATTTAAACCAACCTTTACTTCCAAACCAGACGATAATTATTTCAACACCGTTTTTTGTAAAACTACCCGAAGATATTTCCAGAATGGGACACGCCGACAGTGCTTTTCAAATCACACAATGGTATCCCAAACCCGCAGTTTACGACATGCAAGGCTGGCACCCAATGCCATACCTTAATCAAGGTGAATTTTATTCTGAATTTGGAGAATTTAATGTTTACATCACTGTTCCTAAACAACAAGTTGTTGCTGCTACCGGAAATTTGCATAATCAAGATGAAATTGATTGGCTATACATGTTAAATGCTTCAAATAAAAAAGGTTATCAAATAACAAACCCGGCACCCACTCAAGCCAAAACTTTACACTATTCCGAAAATAATATTCACGATTTTGCATGGTTTTGTTCAGAACTTTATTACGTAGACATCGACAGTGTTTTTACACCAAATTCCAACAAAAAAGTAACCACTTGGGCTTTTTATCTCGATGATTATTTCACCACTTGGCAACACGGAACCGATTACGTTAATGCTGGAGTAAAATACTATTCCGAATGGGTTGGCGATTATCCATACAATAATTGCACAGCTGTAGAAGGAGCATTATCCGCCGGTGGAGGAATGGAATATCCGGGCATTACAGTTATTTCTCCCTCATCAAGCATCGAAGATGTTATTGTTCACGAAGTTGGACACAACTGGTTTTATGGCATGTTAGGTTTCAACGAACGAAAATACCCTATGCTCGACGAAGGAATAAATACTTTTTATGACCATCGCTACAGTTACGAAATTAAAAAACAAATGCCATACATGGGATTCAAACATTCAACCCCCGATCAAGCTCGCGGATCAATGCAATTATCATACTTAACAAATTCTTTCTTTGATGGCGATCAACCACTTAATTTACATTCTTCAGATTATGGCAAACTTAATTACGGCTTGATAATTTACGAAAAAATGCCCGAAGCTCTTATTTATCTTGAAGCTTATACAGGAAAAAATGATTTTGATTCAACAATGCAAAACTTTTTTAACCAATGGAAATATAAGCACCCCTACCCTGAGGATTTTAAAAAAAGCTTTTCTAACAATTCCAATGCAAAAAATCTTGACTGGTTTTTTACCGGCTATGTTACAACAAACGGCAAATCTGATTACTCTATTAACTTCAGAAATAACAATCTAATAATAAAAAACAAAGGAGATTTTACCGCACCAACATATTTTGTTTCATACAAAAACGATTTAGCCCTTGACACAACTTGGCTTGAACCCTTTGACGGAAAAATAAAAATCCCTGCATCAAAAAACGATTATTCTCACTTTATTATCGACCCATATTTTAAAACTATGGATTATAATAAATATAATAATTATGCAAAAACTCACGGACTCGTTAAATCCTTCGAAAAATTTAAAATTGGAATTTTCACTTCAGCAATGGATTATTACAACCGAAAAACTAACATTACTCCTTTCATATTTTATAATAAATCTTCAAAATTTCAAATTGGCAGTGTAATAACAAATGCAAAAATACCCCCTCGAAATTTCACCTATTATTTAATGCCCTTATACAGCTTCGAGTACAATCAACTTGAAGGAGCGGCTTATGCAATGTACAAGAGATTAGGACATGACGGTTTACCCGGAATCACATATTCCTTATATTTTGACCGATACCCTTACCGACGAACCAATCAATTTTACTTACCGGCAGGTTTTAGAAAAATAAAAGTTCAAATTACTTTAGATTTAAAAAACAGATATGGAAGTGATAAATATTCTAAAAAAATAAAATTATCTGCTTCATTATATAATGAAAAATCTTTAATTTTGAATTTTTCAAATGAAATTTTTAACACCTTTATACCTACATACAATGCTCAATTTTTAATTCAGAAAAAATCTAAATTCAGACCTTTATTATTTAGTGTTAATGCCGATATTATTAACGAAGATTACAGAATTTGGACAGAATTTAATTACAAAATTCACTACACTTCTTTATATGACGGGCTTGAAATTAGATTATTTTCGGGTTCAAACGTAACACCAACCGGAACAGACGGTTACTCTGATTTTTTATCCGATAATTTTTTCTTATCTCGAAATAATTACTACACTGATTCTGATAGAAATTTATTTTCACATCAATTTATAAACAATTTTGGAGGATTAACTTATTATTATCCAATGGAATTTTACGATTTAGTAAATGCAATAAATATTAAAACAACTCTGCCCAAAATTCCGGTAATTAAATTTTACTGTAACATAGTTTCTCCGGCGATGTTTACCTTAGGTAAAGGATTTAATCAAATTGAATTAAATGAAACATTATTTGAACTTGGAATTATGTTCGATATTATTCCACATGTTATGGAAATATATTTTCCTTTGTACGGTTCAAAAAAACTTATGGATTATAACAACATTATTAATGATAAATGGTATTCGCACTTCAGATTTAGTTTTAAACTTGAAAATTACAATAAATTATTAAATTCACTATAAAAAAATTTGCATTATTATTTTATTCAAATTAATATAAAATATTTAACTTTGAAAACTCAAAAAGCAAACTAAAATGAGAGAATTTAATACATCAGGACCAAATATTCCGGCACGACACTATACAATTCAAAGAACAAATTTAATTAAACAAGGTTTAAAATTGGTTGAAAATGAGAGATATTTTACAATATGGGCACCTCGACAAACCGGTAAAAGCACATATTTTAGACAATTAGCCGATACGCTGGAAA
>JAFGXO010000130.1 GCA_016936595.1 Bacteroidales bacterium
AAATTAAAAGAAGGTAAGATTCCAATTGCATATGAGATTTCAAGCCTTTTGGATTTATATAATCCGAATGTCACTGTTGTTGCAGCAAACGGCTATATAAGATTTGATGTCAATGGAAATTTTGCCGGAATCAGAAATCATAGAGGTAATGGAGGATTTATAAGAATAAAACATGGAAAGCTAATTGGAGAAATAATTCAAATAAGACCTTAAATCCGCAGGTTAAAAAAATCAGCTTGGCACAGCTCAATTTTTACAAAAAAATATAATTTTACAGCAAGAAAAATTATAAAAAACAATTTATCCCTGTTCTTTTTTTTATTTTTTTCGTTTTTAATTTCTTATTTTTTGACTTATTATATTAAGTTTTTAACATGGTTTTCTTATGTATTGAATATCAGTAATATAAGATTGTATTTGTGATTTTTGTTTTATGTAATCGTCCCATATATCATTGATATTTAATTATTTATTCTATATTTTATTTTTAGTTCTTAAACTTGTAACAATTCATATGGTTTATTGCTGAATATTTTCAAAATCATCTGCCTTCCGGTTTTTATCCATTTTGAAGGGACGGTTATAAATCTGAATATAAACTTTTTAATCCTAAATTTTACATCTAAAAACGACAGTTTTTCTGAAAATTTTCGTATCAACCAGGTATAAACGTTTTTACACATCATCATAAACATCAAAAAAACGGTGTTTTCTTCCATAAATGAAAATGGCATCTTTGCCCAACCAAAGTCATTATTCAGTATATCAATGGTTTTTTCTTCTGTGCCTCGTGCATTATAATATTCGATAACTTCCTTTTCTGTTGACTTTCTGTCATCTGTCAATATACTGCGGTATTCCATTGTATCGCCTGTAAAAATATCTACTTGTTTGTTATCTGTTTTTCTTCTCATTACAACTAATCTGTAACTTTTCTTTTCTTGGTCTTTTTTACTTGTAAATGGCTCATATTCAATAGAACATAACTCATAATTGATATTATTTATTTCTGTTTTTTCCCAATTTTCATGTTGTAATAAGGTTCTTTTCAAACTTTCACAACGATTTGCCCTGATATAAAAATTTTTGCTGTATTTTTCAACTACTTCTATTATTTCTTTTGAGTAAGAACCGGCATCCATTCGGCTTCTGTTTATGTATATACCATTGTTATTCAGAGCTTTGTAACTTCTTTCCAATACTTCATGCTGACCGGTTTTTACGTGCATATTGCCGTCGCGGTTCTCAAAATATACCGGCATTCCTGCTATTGTTGCCATTCCGGGAAAATATCCGTTGACCATTTTGTAGGTCTTTTTGGTATCATATTTTTCGGTTTTGAGAACTTCATTGTCATAGTCAAAATCATAAAATTCTCCTTCTTTGAGCAAATTTGTCTTCTTTAATATACTGATATTTAATTCGTTAAGTTTGTCGTTTTTGTTTATTTCATAACTATTTCCTTTACTGCTTTCAATTTTTTCTTTGTCGGTTTTAAGCGTTTTTAAGACTCTCAAAATCGTATCAGCATCTGCAACTTTGTGATTAGGCATATCTTGAAGGTATTTTTTTAAATGTTCGTTTACATCTTCTGCACGATCACCGCCACAGAAAAAAACACTCCATAAATTCAAAATTAAGTCGCTATATGAATATTGTGCTTGTCTCGCTCTTTTACCTAATTGATTATCAATTAATTCTAATATACCTTCTGATTTTATTGCATCAACAACAAAATTAATTCCTCCAAAAGGATTGATTATTTGATTATTTTTTCTTACTTTCATACCGCTAAATTTATTTGACGGTAAGATAGTAGTTATTCATTTAACTACCAAATACTTGCCGTCATTTTTTTATCGTTTTGCGATATTTTTTATTCACCTGAATAAGTGAATTGAATTGATTATATCTTTATGATATTTAAGATGTTATAAATTTTCTTACGGATATAAGGTATTACTTTTTTTTTATTTTTATTTCATTCGGTTGAACATTGTTTATAATTTCCGGAATATCCGGGTCTATATGTGTCGTTGCCGATATTTGCAGTTCTTTATATATATCATCTTCAATTTTATCGGCTATTTTATGTGCTTCAATAACCGTCATATCTTTCGGCAAACATATATGGAAGGTAACTTCGGTGTGCATGCCGTATTTATGTACTAAAAAATGATGCACGTGCAAATCGAAGCCTGCAGATGCATTTGCGGTATTGCAAATCTTTGTTAACATTTCTTTTTTTGGTGATTCGCCTAAAATTGCACTCGCTGCTTCCTTAATAACTGTATATGCAGTAAACAAAATAAAGAGAGATACAATGATGCCTAATATGCCGTCAACATAAGGCAGATAGGGATTCAGGAAAATACCGATCAATATCAAAACGGAGGACAGGGCATCGCTCCTGTGATGCCACCCGTCTGCCTTCAAAGAGATCATGCCTGTTTTTCGTGCGGTATAAAATGCATATTGTGCCGAAGCTTCTTTTATTAAAATGGATACGATCA
>JAFGXO010000131.1 GCA_016936595.1 Bacteroidales bacterium
AAAAGATTATTAGAGTATTCAATAAATACTAAACCTTATATTTACAGAGATATAATTAGTCAACTTGAAATGTCTTAATATGCAAATTTTTTATAAATGTAATCCTATAACAATTATGTCGTCAATTTGGCGATACTCTTTTTCCGGAGTATGTCTCCAATCGTTCATTTTTTTGTATAGAATTTCCCGTTGTTCGTTCATGGAGTATTTATTAGCTTCCACTAAAAGTTCTCTAAAATATTTTGGAGAGAATTTTCTGCCGTCATCGCCTCCAAATTGATCTTGAAAACCGTCGGAGAACATGTAAATTTTGTCATTAGAATTATACTCAAACGTACCAGAAGTAAATTCGTTTTTGCTTTTAACAAAATGGTATCCAACAGGCATTCTGTCAACTTTATGTATAGTTATTTCATCGCCTCTTAAGTGCAGCAAAGGATTGTAAGCACCGGCAAAGTCAATGCTTTTATTTTGTTTATCGATAATAACTAAAGTCATATCCATACCTTCTTGAGGTTGATTGTCGTCATCTTCGGCACCATGTCCAAGAGCGTCAACAATCATATCTCTTAATTGGTTCAAAATAATAGCCGAAGTTAAATCTTCGTGATTATTTAAAAAGTTTTGGTTAACAATTTGATTTAAGAAAGAAATACCGAGCATGCTCATAAAAGCACCGGGTACTCCGTGTCCGGTACAGTCGGCAGCAGTAGCAATAAGTTTTCCGTTTGAGAGTTTTGTGCCCCAAAAAAAGTCTCCCGAAACAATATCTCGTGGTTTGTAAAAGATAAAATAATCGGTAAAATTTTCCTGAAAAAATTGAATAGGAGTAATCACTGCTTGTTGTATTCTTCGGGCGTAATTAATGCTCGAAGTTATTTCTTTATTTTGTTGTTCAACAAATTCTTTTTGTTTCTCAATTTCGTCTCTTTGAGCCTCAATTTCCTCATTTTGTTGATTTAATTGAGCATTTTTTATTGTAATTTGTTCATTTTTATCTTCAAGAATTTTGTTTGTTTTTTGTTTTTGTCGATAGCTTCTAAAAATAACTACAGCAAGGATAACCATAAGCAAAAAGCCTAAAATTGAGAAGGTTGTAATTGTTTTTTGACGTTTTATTTGAGCTTCTTTTATTGCGTCTTTCTTTTGTTGTTCAAGTTCTCTAAGTTTATCTTGTTTATCAAATTCATATTGCATTGAAAGTTGAGTCATTTTTTTAATATCTTCTTCATTTTCAAGAGAATCTTTAATAATAATATATTTATTGTATGCGTCGTATGCTTCTTTAAATCTGCCGGTTTGATAATAAACTGTTTTTAATTCTTTAAGTATTTCGGCTTTTATTTGATCCGTTTGAATTTCAATAGCAAGAGTAAATGCCTCATCTAAATATTTTTCGGCATTTTTATAGTCATATATTCGGTTGTAAAATGCTCCAATTTTAAGAAGAGAGTTAGCAACACCAAATGTATTTCCGTCGAGTTGCCTAATTTCTAAACTTTTAAAAAAATAGTATTTTGCACTATCAATTTCTAATTGCAGAGAATAATCTTCGCCTAAAATTTCGTAAGCCATAGCTTCATATCTAACAATTTCAAGCATTTTAGATATTTCCAAACTTTTTTTGCAGTAAACTATAGAACTGTCGATATATCTAAATTTTGTGGAATCAATTAAAGTTGATCCGGTATTTAGCTCAAGATAGGAGTAAATCATTTGATAATAAAAATACCCTACATTAAGATAAGTTGATGATATTTTTGGCTTGTCGCTGAGTAGTTCAAATGTTTTTAGAGCTTTGTTGAAGTATGAATAGGCCGAATCCTCATAGTTGTCAACTTGTGTATATAACAGGCCTATGGCATTATACATTAACGCTACTCCCGATGTGTCTTTTATTTCTTCTCTTAAACTCAAACTTTGTAAGAAAAAATTTAGTGCTTGCTCCCAATTTCCAATTTGATTATGAATATTACCGAGATTTCGGTAAGAAATTGCAATTCCTTGTTTATCGTTTGCTAATTGGTAATTGGATAAACTAAGTTCGTAAAGTTCTAATGCCTTTTGGTAATCTGCAATATAGTAATAAAATTTTGCAAGATTTTTATAGGTTGTGCCTATTCCTTTGTAGTATTCGATTTTTGTAGCAGTTTCAATACTTTTTTGTGCAATTAATACAGATGCTACTGAATCGTAGGAGGAGACTTGCCATAGTAAATCGTTAAAGGCAATTACCTTGTTTGTATCGTTTGGTAGAGCTGAAATACTATCAATATAAAATTGAACGTCATCTGTTTGAGCTTTAGTGTTATATGTAGATAACAAAACGGAAATAAATATTAAAAGAAAGGGTATTTTATATGATTTCATGATTATTTTTAAAGTAATGTATAAGTAATTTTATCTATTAAATATATCATTTACAAAGAAATTAAAAAAACACTTAAGAACAAATTTTGAGCCGATATAAAATCGTAAAATTATTAAAAAAATTGGGTGTAAATTTTTCATTACAATTTAGTATTAAAGTTAAAATTTTATATTTTTGCGAAAATTTTGAAAAACATTTAAGATGAAAATTTCTTATAATTGGTTAAAAGACTATTTAAATATTAATTTATCAGATGATGAATTATCGGAAACGTTAACCGAGATAGGTTTAGAGGTGTCAAAAGTTGAAAAATATTTGTCGGTTAAGGGGGGGATGGAAGGTTTGGTTATTGGCGAAGTTTTAACTTGTGTTAAACACCCTAATGCTGATAAATTAAGCGTTACTACTGTAAATATTGGTGATAAAATTTTGCCTATTGTTTGCGGTGCTCCTAATGTTGACAAAGGCCAAAAAGTTGTGGTTGCAACTGTTGGTGCAAAAATGTTTGACGGTGAAAATGAATTTGAAATCAAAAAATCGAAAATTAGAGGCGAAAATTCTGAAGGAATGATTTGTGCTGAAGATGAAATTGGACTTGGAGACGATCACGATGGAATTATGGTGCTTTCTGATGACGCTAAAATTGGAACTTTGGCTAAAGATTTTTTTAATATCTACGAAGATACTGTTTTTGAAATTGATTTAACTCCTAACCGACCCGATGCTATTTCTCATTTTGGTGTTGCAAGAGATTTATATGCTTATCTAAAAATTAATACTGATTTAGATTTAGAACTTAAACTTCCTGATGTTTCCGGTTTTAAAGTTGATAACAATAATTTGAATATCGAAGTAGAAGTTAATAACACCGAAGCTTGTCCGCACTATTCAGGTATTACTGCACAAAATTTAGACGTAAAACCGTCGCCCGAATGGATGCAAAATAGACTAAAAGCTATTGGAGCTAAGCCGATTAATAATGTTGTTGATATAACAAATTATATTCTGCATGAAATTGGACACCCTTTGCATGCTTTTGATGCTAAACATGTTACAAATAATAAAGTTGTTGTATCTACCGTTAATGAAGGTGCAAAATTTACTACCCTTGACGAAAGAGAATTGGAACTATCCGAAAAAGATTTAATGATTTGCGATGCTAACTTAAAACCAATGTGCATAGGTGGTGTGCTTGGAGGCAATTTGAGCGGTGTTAAAAACGAAACTAAAGAAATATTTATCGAAAGTGCATTTTTTAACCCTGTTTGGGTCCGAAAATCGGCAAAAAGACACGCAATCAGCACCGATGCTTCATACAGATTTGAGCGTGGAGTTGACCCAAACAATTGTATTTGGACACTTAAACGTGCTGCTACAATGATGAAAGAAATTGCAAATGCCGAAATTTCTTCTGATATTAAAGATATTTATCCCGAAAAATTAGAAGACTTTAAAGTTGAATTAACTTTTAAACAGCTTGATAAAATTGTTGGATTTGTTATTGATAGAGAGCTTGTTAAAAAGATTTTAAATTTTCTCGAAATAAAAATAATATTTGAAAATGATGAAAAATTAGATCTTGAAGTTCCTACTTATAGATTTGAGATGCGACGTGAAGCTGATGTTATTGAAGATATTATTAGAATTTATGGGTATAATAAAATTCCTTTACCTGAGGAACTTAATACTAAAATAATAGTTCAGCAAAGAAATAAATCCGAAGTGCTTAGACAAAAAGCAAGTCATTTGCTTACAGCTCAGGGATTTTACGAAATTATGAGTTTTTCGCTTTTAGATAGAGATATTTTGAAAAATCTTGGAGGCTATTCTGACGAAACAGTTGTTCCTGTTCACAATCCATTGAGCAAAAATCTTGATACTATGCGTCAATCACTAATTTTTGGTGCTCTTGATGCTGTTCAGCGTAATATTAGTGTTCAAAATCAAACTTTAAAATTGTTTGAGTTTGGTAGTACGTATTTTAAAACTAATTCGACTGAATTTGAAGGTAGATATATTCAAAAATACAATTTAAGTTTAACATTATCAGGTATTAAAGAAAAACCAAATTGGAAAACAACTGAGCAAAATTTTGATTTTTATTCTTTAAAATCTTATGCCGAAACTGTTTTAAAAGGGTTAGGACTATCTGTTGATAAACTAACAGTTTTTGATTTAGTTGATGATACTTTTAAATATGGTTTAGAGTATAAGATGGGAAAAAATCAAGTCATGAAATTTGGTGCTGTTTCAAGAAAAATGTTGAAAATTTACGGAATAGATCAAGATGTATTTTTTGCTGAAATTGATTGGGGTTTTATTTTTGATAAAACTACTGCAAATAAACCTTTTAACGAAATTGTAAAATATCCAAAGGTTAAGAGAGATTTGGCTTTGTTGATTGATGAAAAAGTTAAATATTCTGAAATTGAAAAAATTGGAAGAGAAACCGATAAAAAAACAATTAAAGAAGTTAATATTTTTGATGTTTACCAAGGAAAAAATATACCTTCAGGAAAAAAATCTTATGCTGTTTCTTTTGTGCTTCAAGATGAAAATAAAACTTTGAATGATAAAGCAATTGATAAGGTTATAAATAAACTGATATATAATTATCAAAATAAGCTTAGTGCTGAACTAAGATAATTTTTTAATAACAGTCCGGTAATTATTGTCGGGCTGTTTTTTTAAAATAAAAAATATGCTTGCTGACTTAATAAAAAATAATCGTTCATACAGACGATTTTATCAAAACGAAGAAATTTCTCATCAAACTTTAATTAATTTCATAAACAATACGCGTTTTTGTCCTACGGCCAGAAATCAACAAGTTTTGGTTTACAGAGCGGTTACCGAAGAGAAAATAAGACAAGTAATTTTTCCTTTTTTAAATTGGGCTGGTTATTTAAAAGATTGGGCTGGTCCACCGCAAGGCGAGCGTCCAAACGGATACATCATTATTGGCGTTAACAATAAAAGGCTTTTGTTTAAAGATGAATGGTTAAATGCAGACCTTGGAATTGCTTGTCAAACAATTCTTTTGCAGGCTGCCGAAAAAAATCTTGGTGGTTGTATTATTGCAGCAATCAATAAATCTGAGATTAAAAAAGCTTTAAATATTTCGGAAGATATTGAATTAAAGGTTGTTATTGCATTAGGTAAACCAAAACTTGATGTTAAAATTGAAGAAATTGATGATGAAGACGATATTAAATATTATAGAAATAACGGAGAACATATTGTTCCAAAGCGTAAGCTTGATGATATTCTTTTTTAGTTTAATTTGCTTATGTGTATGTGGTTTATTCTGAATTTTTCCACCACATTTTTTGTTTAAAATTGTCAAAATCTTGAGTTAGTTCGCCAATTTCCGGCGTTAAAATTTTATTTTTGGTTTCTTCTGCTGCTTTTAAAACTCTTTCAATTGGTTCAGTCCAGCTATGAACCGACAGAGCAAATGCACCCCAGTGGATAGGTAACAAATAACGACCTTTTAAGTTGGAATGAGCTAAAATTGTTTGTTCGGGCAGCATGTGAATTTGTTGCCAAAGTTCATTATACTGTCCGCATTCAAGCATTGTAAGATCAAATGGTCCATATTTGTCGCCAATTTCCTTTAAATGTTCGCCGTATCCTCCGTCGCCGCTAAAAAATATTTTTTCGGATTTTCCTATTATTACAAAAGAAGCCCAAAGTGTATTATTTCTTTTTACAGGTTTTCTGCCGCTAAAATGCTGAGCCGGTGTGCAAATTATTTTTAATCCTTCAATTTCTAATTCTTGCCACCAATCTAACTCATGATTTTTTGCATTTTCGGCATCCCAATATTTTATATGTTGAGCAACCCCAAGAGGCGAAATAAAATGTTTAGTGGTTCTTTTTAGTTTGTTAAATGTTTTATAATCAAGATGATCGTAATGATCGTGAGAATATATTACTATATCAGGGTTGATATTTTTGATTGATTGTTCGGAAATATTGGTAAAACGTTTCACTCCAAATGGTATTGGTGAGGCATTTTCAGAGAGAGAAGGATCGAAGATGATTTTTTTCCCGTCAATAAATATTAAAACGCATGAATGCCCAAACCATATTAATTTTAATTTTTCATCAATGTTTGGCGTGAATTTTTCCTTTTCGATTGTTATGTTGTATTTTTTTTTGGGTTTTATATCCTTGGGTTTATTAAAAATAAAAGATGTCATTTTAAAGGCATCTTTAGAAGAAAAATTTAATTTAATGTTTTTATAATTCTCAAAACAATTATTTTTATAGATGCTTTTAAGATTATTATTTTTAATAGCGATTTTTGAACCGGTTACTTTTAAGTTGCTGATTATTAGTATTGTAAAAAAAGTTATCACTATAAAAGATGCAATAATTATTGCCAATATATTTAAAATCATTGTTAGTTTTTAATATAAATGATAAATAACAGAGTGTATTTTTGGGTATAAGCAAAAAAAAGTTAAATTTTGAAGCCCATAATTAAAATATCATCAACTTGTTCGTTGTTTGATTTCCAATCTTTAAAGGTTTCGCAAATTGATTTTTTTTGTTCATTAATTTCTTTGTGGCAGTTATCAAGCAATAATTTTTTAAATTGTTTTGATTTGAATTTTTTATTGTTTTTACCTCCAAATTGATCAATAAAACCATCTGTAAAAGCGTAAATTTGATCACCTTCTAAAATATCAATATCTTGCAATGAAAAATCATGTTCAATATGATAAATTCCAATAGGCATTGAATCGTGAATAATTTGGTAAAGATAATAGTTGTTATTATAAGAAATTTTTATTTTTTCTGCCTCAATTTTTGGCAATTCTTTGTTTCGGATAATGTAAATAGAGTTATTAGCTCCTGAATAATGGAGTTTTTTCTGTTCAATATTTAATGAAATTAAGGCAACGTCCATGCCGTCTTTTGTTTCACTGTCGGCACCATTTTGTCCGAGTGCAATTTTTAGTTGTTTTCTAAGAGTGTTAAGTATAATATTGGGTGAAGAAATGTTTTGTTCATTAACAATTTCATTTAAAAAAGTAATGCCTAATAGACTCATAAAAGCCCCGGGTACTCCATGACCGGTGCAATCAACAATTGCGGTAATTACATATTCTCTAATTTTTTTCATCCAAAAAAAGTCGCCGCTTACGATAGCTTTGGGTTGCCAAATTAAAAAATGGTTAGGCAAGTAGTTGTATCTTGTTTTTTTTGAAGGAAGCAATGCATTTTGAATACGGCTGGCATAGTTAATACCTGCCGTAATTTCATTGTTTTGAAATTCGATTTCTTGTTTCTGTTGCTCTAAATGTTTGTAGTTTTGAGCAATAATATCTTTAGAATTTTTAAGCTCCAAATGAGTTCTTAATCTGGCTAACAGTTCTGTTTCGCTAAATGGTTTAGTAATATAATCAACTCCGCCTAACTCAAATCCTTTAACAATATTTTCTGTTTCAGCAATCGCAGTAATAAATATTATCGGAATATCTTTAAATCGTTGGTCTTTTTTTAAATGTCCGGCAACTTCATAGCCGTTCATTTCGGGCATCATAATATCTAATAAAATAATGTCATAATTATTGCTCTCAACTGCTTTTATTGCATCTCTTCCATTATCAACTGAAAATGTTTGGTAATCTTCAAGAGCCAACAAATTAGTTAATATTTGAATATTTCTTGCAATGTCATCAACTATTAATACTTTAAAATCTGAAGGGATAAATTTATTCATGCAGTAGTAATTTTAAACTTTAAAATTTTTAAAAGTAAAGTATTTTATACTTTTATGTGCAAATATAGTTTTAATTTTGTTTTTTTTAACGAATATTTTTAAAAAAATGTTTTTAATTAATTTTTATCCCCCAAATAGTAATGTCATCTGTTTGCATTTCGTTTTGTTGCCAGTTATTTTTAAATTCTTTTAAAATATTAATTTGTTCTGTGGCTCTTTTTTCGGAAATATCTTTTAATAAAAATGTTAAATTTTTAGTTCCAATTCTTCTCCTCAATGGGTTATGTTGATCAATGTAACCGTCAGAGGTTAAATATATATAAGAATTTTTCGGAATTTTAATTTGTGTATCTGTGAATTTTTGAGTGTTCAATTCAGATTGAAATCCTCCTATGCTTTTTCTGATACCTTTTATTGAAATGGTTTTTTTCTTTTCTGAATCAAAGTAAATAAATGGTCTTTTAGCTCCACAAAAAGTTATGTTTTTATTTTTGTCCTCTTCATTGTTTATTTGGCAAATAATAACATCCATTCCGTCTTTGTTGTTAGAATTTTTTTGATGTAAAGATGTAATAACTTGTTTGTTTAATTCATCAAGTATTTTTGCCGGAGAAATAATTTTTTTAAAATTAACAATTTCGTCAAGAATTCTTGAGCCTAAAATGCTCATAAAAGCTCCCGGAACTCCATGTCCGGTACAATCAATTACAGCAGCAATACATGTGTTTTCTACTGATGAAAGCCAGAAAAAATCTCCCGATACAATGTCTTTGGGTTTATAAAGTATAAAATTTTCGAATTTCTCATTAAAACTTTTTAAATTAGGTAAAATTGAGCGTTGAATTGTTAGTGCGTATTCAATGCTGTGTCTAATTGCTTCATTTTTTTCAAGTATAATATCGTTTTTTGCTACTAATTCATTTTTTTGTTGATTTAATTCTTCATTTTTTTCTTTAATTTCTTGTTCTGCAAGCTTTTGAAGTGTAATATCCGATTCTACAATTACTAATTTTATTACATTTTGATCGTGATCTAAAACGGGTGTTACTGTTGATTGAAGCCAAATTTTGCTGTCGTCTTTTAAAGTAAAATGAGAAAAATATGTGATGCTTCGTTTTTCTGAAATGCTTTGTTTAATTTTATTTTTATTTTCAGAACATTCTAAAAGAGTAGGGCACATCTCTTTAAATTCTTTTAGTGATAATTGTAGCATTTTTGTAAAGCCTTTATTTACCCATTCAATATTTGTTTTTGCATCGGCAATAATTATGCTATTGTCTGTTTCGCTTGCTGCTATTGAAAGTTGCTCTAATTCAATGTTCTTTTGTAAAAGAAGTTCTGCTTGTGTTTGTATTTCTTCTTTTTGTTGAAGTGTTTCTTCGAGATATTCGCTTTTTTCTTTGTCTGCAGTAATAAATGCGTTAAATGTTGTATTTCTTATGTTTTCAAAAATGAAAGCTAATAAACTTGTAACTAAATAAGTTATTATAAATCTTTCGTGTAAATCTCTCGGATATTGTGTTATTCCTTCAATGTTTAATCTAATTAATATTATTCCTAAAACTAGAAGTAATAATGAAAAAAACAGTCCGGCTTTTTTGCCTAACATAAAAAATGCAAGCATTGGAAATAAATAAAACCAAAAAAGACCTGTTGTACTTTCGCCTAATTTTGTTAAAAGTGCTATTTCAAGCAAAAGCATTAATGAAACTATTATTGTTGAAGCTAATTTAGTGTTTTTTAACTTTTGAAACATTATTAACGTGCCTATTGTAAGAATTAAAAAAACAGCAATTGCTGCCGAATACCCCCATCTGTGTGTTAATAAGCCTCCTGAAAAAAAATATAATAAAGATATTATACCTACAATTGAAAATAAATTGATGATAACTGCCTTCCGAACATCGCCATCAAAAATTTCTCCTTTTAAATTAGCAGTTAAAAATCTGCCTATGATATTTCTTTGTTTCACTTTGTCTATGCGGTTTTTGAGTTTAAAGTAACACAAAAATCATCTCAATTACAAGTTTTTTGCAAAAACATTTTAATTTTGTTTTCTCGATCAAAAGTTTTTAATTTGCACTATTATTTAGATTAAATCTAAATAAGTTAAAAAAAATATACAATGGACGAATCAAAAAAAATAATTAACCAATTACAGGATAAAAAATACGATGCCGGATTTACTACTAATATCGAACAAGATATTTTCCCTCCGGGGTTAAATGAAGATGTTATCCGTAAAATTTCTGAAATAAAGGAAGAACCTGAATGGTTTTTAGAATGGAGATTAAAAGCTTTTAGATTTTGGCAAAAACAAAAAATGCCAAATTGGGCACATCTTGATTTTGAACCTATTGATTTTCAGGCAATAAGCTATTACGCTGCTCCTAAAAACACGCCAAAATATAATAGTCTTGATGAGGTTGATCCGGAGCTTTTAGATACTTACAAAAGGCTTGGTATTCCGTTAGAAGAACAGAAAATATTAGCCGGTGTTGCTGTAGATGTTGTTTTTGATAGTACTTCGGTACATACAACTTTTAAAAAAGAACTTGAAAAATTAGGCATTATTTTTTGCTCAATGTCGGAAGCTATTAAAGAACATCCTGAGCTTGTAAAAAAATATATTGGCTCTGTTGTTCCTTACTCTGATAATATTATTTCTGCATTAAATACAGCTGTATTTTCTGATGGATCGTTTGTGTACATTCCCAAAGGTGTTCGCAGTCCGGTAGAATTGTCTTCTTATTTTAGAATTAATGCCATAAATACCGGCCAGTTTGAACGAACTCTTATTATTGCCGATGAAGATAGTTATGTTAGCTATCTCGAAGGGTGTACTGCTCCTCAACGTGATGAAAATCAGTTTCATGCTGCTGTTGTTGAAATTGTGGCTCTTAAAAATGCCGAAGTTAAGTATTCTACTGTTCAAAATTGGTATCCCGGAAATAAAGAAGGCAAAGGTGGAATTTATAATTTTGTTGTAAAACGAGGAATGTGTAAAGGCGATTATTCAAAGATTTTTTGGACACAAGTTGAAACAGGTTCTGCTATTACTTGGAAGTATCCAAGTACTTTGCTTATGGGCGATAATTCTATTAGTGAATTTTACTCGGTTGCAGTTACTAACAATATGCAACAAGCCGACACGGGTTCTAAAATGATACATTTTGGTAAAAATACACGTAGCAGAATAGTTTCTAAAGGAATTTCTATCGGAAAAAGTCAAAATAGTTATCGCGGGTTAGTTGATATTAAAAAAACGGCCGAAAATTCTCGAAATTATACCCAATGTGATTCTTTGCTTATTGGAGACAAATGTGGAGCACACACATTTCCGTACATTAATGTCGATAATCAAACTGCTACAGTTGAACACGAAGCAACTACAACAAAAATTGCCGAAGACCAGATTTTTTATTGTCAACAACGCGGATTAGATGAGGAAAAAGCTGTTGCTTTGATTGTAAACGGTTTTGCTCGCGAGGTAATGGCTAAATTACCTATGGAATTTGCCGCCGAAGCAAAAAAACTTCTCGAAATTACTTTAGAGGGGAGTGTTGGATAATTTTTTTATTTTTTAGTTAACAATTTTTTTATCTAATTGAATAAAAAAACAATTTGTAATTTATAATAAACAATAAAATAATATGTTAAAAATAAGAAACTTACATGCCACAATAGAAAACAAAGAGATTTTGAGAGGCATAAATTTAGATATAAATCACGGAGAGGTTCACGCTATTATGGGACCAAACGGATCAGGAAAAAGTACCTTGTCGGCAGTTTTAGCAGGAAGAGAAATTTATAAAGTAACCAAAGGTGAGGTTTTGTTTGATGGGAAAAATTTATTTGATTTAAGTCCCGAAGAACGCGCCCGCGAAGGTTTATTTTTGGCGTTTCAATATCCTGTTGAAATTCCGGGAGTTAGTATAGTTAATTTTCTCAAAACCGCTCTCGAAGAAAAACGTAAACATTTAGGCTTGGAGCCAATGTCGCCTTCTGAATTTTTAAAAATGATGAGAGAAAAAAAAGAACTTGTTGAGTTTGATTCAAAACTTGAAAATCGTGCTGTAAATGCCGGATTTTCGGGCGGTGAAAAAAAGAAAAATGAAATTCTTCAAATGGCTTTTTTAGATCCTAAACTCGCTATTCTTGACGAAACCGACTCCGGACTTGATATTGACGCTCTTAGGATTGTGGCTAATGGCGTAAATAAACTAAAAAATGAGAATAATTCGTTTGTTGTTATTACTCATTATCAGCGTCTTTTAGATTATATTGTGCCCGATTTTGTGCATGTTGTTTTTAACGGAAGAATTGTTAAATCAGGCGACAAAAATCTTGCTCTCGAACTCGAAGAAAAAGGATATGATTGGATTAAAAAAGAAGTTGATGAGTTAAACAATTAATTGGTTAATTAGTTGTTAGTTAGCAGGTTAGTTGCTTGTTGGTTGGCAAGATGACCAGTATTCAAAAAGTTAATTATTAAAAATGATAAACTCTACAAACTTTTTAAACGTTCTAAATTATTAAAAATGAAATTACTTACAAAAGACGATTTTATCAATATACATAAAAAAAATGGAGAAGCTTTAGCTCCTGAAAAAATTAAGGAAATTGCTTGTGATTTTTTGCAAAAAAATGATTTACCTACTACTAAAGATGAAAATTGGAAAAAAACCGATATAAAACGAATCTTAAAGCATCGGTTTGAATACGGTAAAAAAATAGATTTAGATAAATTTGTGGTTTCAATGTACAATGTTAGTGGTACTTACGCTAACGTGTTGGTTTTTGTTAATGGTCATTTTTGCGAAGATTTAACAAAAATTACAGACGAGCAACATATTTTTGTGTTTAAAAATATTGCAAAGGCTAAAACTGAAAATCACGAAATTTTTGATAAATATTTTAATAAATCTGATATCCATAACGAACATTATTTTTCGGCTTTAAACACTGCCTATGCCGAAGATGGTGCATTTATTTATATCAAACAAAATTCTGTTATCGAAAATCCTATTCATGTTTATAACTTTGTTGATGGCGACAATAGAAAAATTACAAGCATGTTGCGTAATTTAATTGTTGCTCAAAAAGGATCTAAAGCTCATGTAATTTTCAGCTATCATTCGCTTTCGGAGGATTATTTTTTGACAAATGTTGCAACTGAAATATTTGTTGAGCAAAACGCTTATCTTGATTTTAATACTTTTCAGGGTGAAGGCGACGACGCTTTTCAGATTAACAATACAAGAGTTCATCAAAAAAAAGACAGTCGGTTTTATTCTCAAACTATTACAATGTGTGGTAATATTGTTAGAAATGATTTGAATATTAATATTGATGGCGAAAATTGTTACACCGAATTAAACGGACTTTATTTCCCTGATAGAGAGCAGCATTTTGATAATACCATTAACATGAATCATAAAGTTGGACATTCTTTAAGCAACCAATTTTATAGGGGGGTGCTTGAAAATAATGCAACTGCAGTTTTTTATGGAAATGTGAACATTTTTAAAGATGCGGTAAAAACAGAAGTTCATCAAAAAAATAATAATATATTATTATCTAAACATGCAAAAATACACAGTAAACCGCATTTGATTATTCATAATGATGATGTTATTGCTTCGCACGGTTCTACTGTTGGACAGCTTGATAAAGAGGCTCTTTTTTATATGCAGTCGCGAGGAATTGGTCAAAAAAAGGCTCGCACACTGCTTTTAACCGCTTTTGCCAACGAAGTAATTGATAAAATTCAAGTACCACAGTTTCATTTTTACACTAAATTCCTTCTTGAAAAACGAATGAAGGGAGATAAAACCGATGGAATGTGTTCTAATATGGGAGCTTGCAGGGGATAACAATTTTTAATTGATAATGTACAATTAAAATACGTTTTTAAATATATATATTATATTTGTAATTTTGCTGAAAAGAAATTATATGACTGATTTAGAGATAATAGAAGAAATAAAAAAACAAAACAAAAATGTCAATTACGAAATTGATGAAAATAATTATGTTACTAATTTAAAATGGACTATTGGTTTTGAAGGTCCATTACCTAAAGAAGTCAAATTATTAAAAAATTTAAAAGATGTTTATTGTTTTGGCTGCAAAAATGATGATTTAAAATTATTTGAAAATTCTACCAAAATAGAAAAATTGAGTATTACTTCTAACGAAATTACTTTAGATTATTTAGAAAAATTCATCAATTCTTTCGATAATATTAGGTATTTTAAAATTCTAAACTCAAATTTAACACATTTATCTCTAACGTTTTTATCTAAATTATCTCGTTTAAATTTAACAATAAATAATACAGATAAAGAAAACGGATTTAAGTGTGACAGTTTAGAGTACCCACCAAAAATATTGACAAATATTGGTCTTTGCGAGCCTGAATTGTATATTAAAAACTATAAGATTTTTGAAGAATATCAACAAAAAGACCTAAATTTAAATCTAAAGATAGTTGAAAGTCTTTTAAATAATGATATTAAAAATAAATGGAAAGACAGTATTGCTTTACCATTTGCTCTTAAACAGTTTTATATTAATGATTTTAGAGGAATTAAAAATATCTATTTAAATGAAATTCCTGATAATACGCAATGGATTTTTTTAACAGGTGAAAACGGCTTTGGTAAGACTTCTTTACTTCAAGCTTTATGTATAAGTTTATTTGGTAAAAATGAAGATGACAGAGCAATTTTAGATACAAAAAAATCAATAAAAAGTTTTGTAACAATACACGATGAAACACATGGGTTTATTTCTAATATTTTAGATATCAAAAATGGTCTTTTTAATGGTTCTGGTGAATCTATGATACACTTTGTTGCTTATGGTGCTGTCAGAGTTAATAAAAGTGCAGATAGAAGAACAAAAACATATAGTTTGTTTAATAGTGATGGAACTTTATTAGACATCGAGTCAAAATTTAAAGAATGGTACAAATCTGGTTTTTTACATGAAATTTACGAAAAAGTTAAAATAAAATTTTTAAAATTACTTTCTCCATATATTGATGATATTAAAGTTGAAATAGAAAAAACATCTAAAATAGTAAAATATCATGAAACCGATAGTGAAGAAAATGTTTGGTTAACTTATGATGAATTAGCATCAGGCTATAAGTCAATTATTGCTGCTTTTGGTGATATGATAATTAGGTTAACTGAAAGTAATGGGGCAGGAGTAGATGAGTTATTAGGCATTGTGCTAATTGATGAATTTGATTTACATCTTCATCCTAAATGGCAAAAAGAATTAGTAGAAAAATTAACAAACGTTTTTCCAAAAGTTCAGTTTATTGTTTCAACTCATAGTCCAATACCTCTTTTGGGTGCACCGGAAAATTCAATTGTAATAAATGTTGACAGAGATAAAGAAAACGGAATTACTGCAAAAATTCTTGATGTTGACTTTAAAAATCTTACTCCAAATTCAATTTTAACATCGCCAATTTTTAATTTTCGTTCAATTATTCCTAATAGTAACAAAGATTTGAAAGATTTAGTTACTGCTGACGATTATAACGAGGTTCTGTTTCAGAAAATTGTGAAACAAAAATTAGACAATTTTGTAGCAGAAAATGATGCTGATTATTAAACAGATAATGAATAGTTATTAGTATGAGAAAGATTGAAAAAAAATATGACAATGTGCCAGCTATTCTTAAATCAGAAAGAGAAAAAAATGATATAAAAAAAGTTGTTGAAGGAGCTAAGCCACAACCTGATATTTACAGAAATGATGAAGTTTTAAATGAATTAGATAAACTGTATTTCAAAAAATGTGGGTATTGCGAAACAATTACAAATAATTATAAAATTGAACATTATAGACCTAAAGATGTTACTTTGTATCCATATTTAGCTTATGAATGGAGTAATATTTTTCCTGTTTGTCATCATTGCAATCACAGTAAAGGGAATAAATTTCCTGTTAAAATTAAAAATACAAATAAAGAGTTAATACATATTAACGACCTTAATGAAATTGAAGACCCAATTGTATTAAATCCTGAAGTTGATAATCCAAATGAGCATTTTGATTTTAACATTGAAACCGGAGAAATAGTTGCTAAAACAGAAAGAGCAAAACAAACAATTAAAATTTGTGATTTGAATAGTGATGATTTAATTTTTTATAGAAAAGATACTTTAGATGAAATTTTGGTCGTGATTAATCTGATTAATGTTTCAGATAAAATTATTGATGACATATATTACCATACAATTGCAAAGCTTGTTAATAAAAACAAACATAAAAAAATTCGGTTTTCTATGTATGGGCAAAAAGTTTCGGAGAAATTTAATAATATAATTTTACCAAAGTTTTTACCAATGCACCAAAAACAAATGAAATTAGCATTTCAAAAATATTTAGATTAAACTTACAAATTCGCAGATTAAAGATTTACACATTGAATGATTGATAATTTAAACAAAATACGAAACGATTTTCCGATTTTAAAAACAAAAGTGTACGATAAACCTCTTGTTTTTCTGGACAGTGCAGCTTCCTCTCAAAAGCCTGATTGTGTGATAAATGCAGTTGCAGATTTTTATAAACGACACAATGCAAATATTCATCGGGGCGTTTATTTTCTTAGTCAAAAAGCAACAGCTTTGTATGAGGAAACACGTGTAAAAGTTCAGCAATTTATAAATGCTAAGTATTCTCACGAAATAATATTTACTCGTGGAACTACCGAAGGTATAAATCTTGTCGCTTCATCTTTTGGTGATCTGCTTTCTGATGGTGATGAAGTTATCATTTCTGAAATGGAGCATCATGCAAACATTGTTCCATGGCAACTTTTGCAAAAACGTAAAAAAATTGTAATTAAAGTTATTCCAATAACTTCCGATTTTCAATTAGATATTGCTGCTTATAAAAAATTAATTAACCAGCGTACTAAACTTGTTTCAGTTACCCATATTTCTAATACACTCGGAACAATTAATCCCATTCAGCTTATTATCGATATTGCTCATGCTAATAATATTCCTGTGTTAATTGATGCCGCTCAATCTATTCATCATAAAGCTATTGATGTGCAAAAACTTGATGTTGATTTTCTTGTTTTTTCAGGTCATAAAATGTATGCTGAAACCGGAATTGGTATTTTGTACGGAAAAGAAGATTTATTGAATAAAATGCCGCCGTATCAGGGTGGGGGAGATATGATAAAAGATGTTACTTTTGAACAAACCACTTTTGCTGAATTGCCTCAAAAATTTGAAGCCGGAACAACAAATTACAGCGGTGCAATTAGTCTTAAAGTTGCAATTGAGTACATTGAAAAAATTGGGCTCGATAAAATAGCTTGCTACGAAGGAAAATTACAGGATTATGCAATCGCTAAATTGCGTAAAATGCCTGATATTCAGTTATATACAACAAGTAAATTTAATAAAACAAGTGTAATATCCTTTAATATTAAAGGAATACATCACGAAGATATTGGAACAATGCTCGACAAAATGGGCATTGCCGTTAGAACCGGCGGACATTGTACTTATCCGCTTATGAAAAAACTTGGAGTTACAGGTACAGTTAGAGCAAGCTTTGTTCTTTATAATACTTTTGCTGAAATTGATTTTTTTGTAAAATCACTTCAAAGAGTAGTAAATATGCTTAAGAATTAAGAATTTACAAACTGTTTAACTCAATAAATAAAATTTCAAATGAAAACAATAGATCAAACACAACAAGAAATTGTAGAAGAATTTTCAATGTTTTCCGATTGGATGGATAAATATGAATATATAATAGACATGGGGAAAAATCTTGAACAATTGCCTGATGATTTTAAAAAAGATGAATTCTTAATTCCCGGTTGTCAATCAAGAGTTTGGCTTGTTCCCGAATTTAGAGACGATAAAGTATTTTTTAAAACCGATAGTGATGCAATAATAACAAAGGGTATTGCATGTTTAATTGTCAGAATTTTTAATGGCAGAACCAAAGAAGAAATATCAAAATCAAAATTATTTTTTATCGAAAAAATTGGATTAGTACAAAATTTATCTCCAACACGTGCTAACGGATTAGCATCAATGGTAGATAAAATTTATCGTTATGTAAAATAGTTATAGTGCTGATAATTAACTAATAACTAATAAAATAGATAAATCGGTAAACATTAAAAATAAAAAAAATGAACCAAGATTATTTTAAAATAGAAGCTTTAATAATAGCTGCACTTAAAGAAGTGTACGACCCTGAAATACCGGTAAATGTGTATGATTTAGGGCTAATTTATAAAATAGATATCGACAATGAAAATAACGTTGAATTAACAATGACTTTAACCGCTCCAAACTGCCCGATTGCTGATCAAATTATTGAGGAAGTAAAACAATCTATTGAAAATATTCCTGAAACCGAAAAAGTTGTAATCAATTTGGTTTTTGATCCTCCTTGGGGTATGGATATGATGTCCGATGAAGCAAAACTTCAACTTGGATATTTATAATGTATGCCTAAGTTGTTAAAAGATAGGCGTTTATATGTTATTTTCGGCATTACTTTAATTGCCGTAATGGGAGTTGCTAGTTTGGCTCCGGCATTTCCAAAAATTGCAAAAACTTTAGATCTTTCTGAAGCTAAAGTTGGGCTTTTAATTAGTTTTTTTACTTTTCCGGGCATTTTTTTAGCTCCAATTGCTGGTATTTTAGCCGATAGGTTTGGAAGGAAAACAGTTCTTGTGCCTTCACTTTTTTTGTTTGCGATTGCCGGATTTGCATGTTTTTTTACTCGTGATTTTAACCTTTTACTTTTGTTCCGTTTTTTTCAAGGAATAGGTGCTGCATCACTAGGATCCCTTAATGTTACTTTGATAGGTGATTTTTTTAAAGGAAAAGATAGACCTACAGCAATGGGATACAATGCAAGTGCTCTAAGTTTATACACAGCAACATATCCGCTTGTTGGTGGAATTCTTGCCGGAATTGCTTGGTATTACCCTTTTTTACTGCCTATATTGGCTATTCCTATAGGTTTAGTTGTTATTTCGGGGATTCAAGAACCCGAAATTCAACAAAATCCTGATTTTTTAAATTATCTTAAAAAAGCGTGGAAAAGTATATTGAAAAAAGAAGTAATTGGACTTTTTTCGCTCAGCATTCTTACTTTTGTGCTTTTGTACGGTGCTTTTTTAACCTATATGCCATTTTTACTTGATCAAAAATTTTCTCTAAAGCCCCAACAAATAGGTCTTTTTATCACTTTAAGTTCGCTTGCTACAGCAATAACAGCCACTCAAGTAGGAAAACTAACTCACAGATTTGGCAGTAAAACATTATTAAAAGTTGCATTTTTTTTGTATTTATTGGTAATGATAATAATTCCAAGTATCAATAATTTGTATGTTTATGCCATTCCTGTAATAATGTTTGGCACTGCTCAGGCATTAAATATTCCAAGCTTACAAACTATGCTCGCAAGCCTTGCCCCCGATAATCAAAGAGCCATTTTTATGTCAACTAATGGAATGGTGCTTCGGATTGGTCAAACAATAGGTCCGCCAATTATTGGTATTGGTTATGCTTTTGCCAAAATTCAAGGAGCATATTATTTAGGTGCAATTGTAGCAGCTATTGCTATTATTGTTGTATTTGCCACGCTTAATAAAAATTGATTTCTTGCTTTTATAAACAAAAAATATTTACTTTTGTTAATTGTTTAAAATGATTTTTTTTGAACTTGTTTAAAGTTTAAACCTACGTGTTTTCACATTTAAACATAACTGCATTATTATTTTTTCGTTAGTTTTAATACTATTGTTAAAAATTTTGGTTTATTTAAAAACTTTATGTGAACTTATGTTTCTTATATGGTTTAAAAAAACTTATATGGTTTAAAAAACCTTATGTGAACTTATGTTTCTTATATGGTTTATAAAAACTTATATGGTTTAAAAAACCTTATGTGAACTTATGTTTCTTGTGGTTAAAAAAAACTTACATGGAAAAAAACAAGAGTTAAAAAAATGATAAATTATATAAAAGTATGAGAAGATCTATTTTTTTTATTGCTACACTTTTTATTTCAGTTAGTATTTTTGCCCAACCGGCAAAAAGAATATTAGACGAAATTTCAGCTGAGTTTTCTGTTCATTTATCTAATGAAGTATTTAAAAAAAATGTAAAAATTTATAATACAGCAGGTAAAAAACCTCTGATTTTATTTCAAGTTGAAAATATTTACAATTCAAATGGTCAAATTACTGAATTATCTAAAGAACTTAGTTATCGTCTTGCTTACGATTTACAAGCAAAGCTTAATTCAACAGCCTTTTCAACTAACGATTACACCGTTACATCTCCCTACGATTTTGCAACAACCAGACAAAGATTAGACTCCACACAAATGTTCGATTATACTCTTGTAGGTCAGTATGTTATAGGCAATGACGAAATTGTTTTAAATAAATTTAGATTATGTCACATTCATTCTGATTTTGAAGTAACTTTTCCTGATTTTGTATATCTATTAGACACGGTTGAACACGTTAGAAAATACGACACCCTTTTACATTCAGCTTCAGCTCTTCAACAATTAGTAGATCTAAATAAAGACAATGTACTTATTTCTGAAGCTTCACTTTCTTACGTTCAATCTGATGTACCATCTGTTGATATTCAGGGAGTTGGGCAAGTTTATAAAGTTGAATACGACAAAGAATATAATTTAAGACTTCAATTAAAAAAGCCTGTTTATATTTATGCTTTCTTTTATGACCCATTAGATGAAAACTACCCTTTTATTTGGGCTATCGAAAATCAGAATGTGAAATTTAGCAAAGGTAATTACAATGATTTTTGGACACAACCTATTGCATTTTATCAAACCGGTCAAGCTGCTCCTTACAGTTATGTTAAAGTTATAGCTTCATCGCAAAAAATTGATATTGATAAATATTATACCAGAAAATTTATTGATGGTTACGAAGCAGTTATTTTAGAAAACGATAACTGTGAAATATTACTTGATCATTTAAGTAAACTGTCAGATATTCAAACAATTAACTTAATTTTAACTTTTGAATAATAATGTTTGGAACCTTAGTAAATGCCGCTGCAATTATTATTGGGAGTTTAATTGGTTTAATTGTTAATTCTAAAATTAATGATAAATATAAGAAAATTATTTTTCAATCTATCGGACTTTTTACTGTTTTTTTGGGAGTAGGAATGGCTCTAAAAAGCGATAACTATTTATTGATGATTTTTAGTTTAGTTATTGGTTCTATTTTTGGACAACTATTAGATATTGAGACTTTTATAACAAAATTTAGTGATAAGTTAAAGAAAAAAATAAACTCAAAAAACAGCAAATTTTCCGAAGGCTTAGTTACTTCATTTTTAATGTTTTGTATGGGGTCAATGACTATACTTGGTGCTTTTGACGAAGGTTTAAGTGGGAATACCGATTTGCTTTTTGCGAAATCTGTTCTTGATGGTATTTCTTCAATTATTCTTTCGGCATCTTTAGGCATTGGAGTGCTTTTTTCTGTTATTCCTTTAATTATATATCAAGGAGGGTTAACTTTATTTGCGGTTTCGTTACAAAATTATTTGTCATACCCAATTATCAATTAAATGAGTTCAGTTGGTGGAATTTTACTTATTGGTTTGGGCATTAGCATACTTGATATCAAAAAAATAAATGTTTTAAATATGACACCAGCTTTGGTAATTGCAATTATTCTTGCGTATTTTTTTTCTTAATCTTTTTATATTTTTTTATGACTTATTTAATTATAATTTCTCTTTTAATTGCTCTTGTATTTACAGTTTATTTTGTTAGCAATTCTGCAATTAAAGAGTCAAAAAATGCAAGTTATCGTTTTGCCGAAATGGAATCTTATTCTAAGCTAAAAAACGGCAAATATTCTGTAAATAAGTTTAATAACCCTGCTGTGATATTTGCAATTGGCGATATACAGGTTTCTATTATTAGGTGGATTGCTAAAGTGGATAAAGTTATAGAGTTAAAATTTTTTGTTAATGATGATAGATGGAATGTTTTAAACTCAAAAACAATCAAAACTATTAAAAATGAGAATATTGTAAATAATTATAACAAATTATTGTCCTTTACTCCTTCAAATTCAATTTCTACTTTAAGTATTAACAAAAATTCGGCTTATTTAGAATTTGATGACTGGTCAGATAACGAACAAATACAATTTCAAGAAAAAATGGATAAAATAATTGGTGTATTTTTACTAATTTGTAAAGAACAACAAAAGAATTTGCAGATAATATTAAAATAATTATTAGTAAATCATATTAAAACTTTAGTCAATCAAATTGTAATAATAAGTATCGTTATAATTTTTTGCACTTTCAGTATAAGGATAAAAGGTTATTATTTTTCCATTATCGCTTACAATTAATAAGCATTTTATTTTTTCTCTATTGATAGTTGTTAAGCCTAAATATGCTGTTTTATTGTTTGAGGTTCTGTTTAAATATTTTGGCACATCAACGCAGTTATTGTAAAAAATTCTTATTGCTTTAATAATATCTCTTGTTGTTGTTTCGTCAGAAAAACTATTAGATGTTTCTTTATTATCAAAATTTATAAAATATTCAGTTGTATGGCGTGCTAATATATGCCTAAATCCCATTCCGTTTTCTTCACCTGCTGTTAAAATTATCTCTCCATAAATATCGTTGTAAAATTTTTCAATAATTTCATCTTCGTCTGTATTGGCATTTAAAATGCGGTTTTCTGGATTTTTTACAATATCTTTTGCAAAAATAAGCACTTCATCGTAGTGTTCGTATCCAATAAAACCCAAGGTTAAGACTAATAAAAATGGTAGAATTACTTTTTTCATCTTGTGATTTTTGATTGTAAAAATATAAAATAAAATGATACAATTTTTTATTTGGGTTGTTTTTTTAAAAAAAAACATGTAAAAAAAATAATTTATCTTTTTATCTGTATTTTTTTATGTTTCTTTATTTAAAAAAAATATCTAAAATCTTAATCGGTTTCTTTAATATTTTTTGTTTATTTGAACATTATTTAAAAACCTTTAAATTTAATAAATATGAAAAAAATTATTTTAGTTTCCTTCTTAGCTGCGTTTATTTCTTTAAATTTATTTTCTCAAGATTGTTTCAAATATTTTCCGTCTGATGAAGGCACAAGTTTGGAATATACTTCATACGATAACAAGGATAAACCAACTGCAATTACACTCAGAACAGTTTTAGATAAACGTAACTCCGGTGATTCGGTTATTGTTGATTATCAAGTTGCTTCAACTCCAACTAATGCCGATACTACTATTACTTATAAATACAAAATTGCATGTGTTGATGACAAACTTTTAATTGATATGACTTCGTATATGAATTCCAGCACCTACAGTTCGTATCCGGGTATGGATATTGAAGTTGATGGCTCCGATCTTGAAATGCCTTCTAATCCAACTGCAGGACAGGCGTTAGCCGGAGGTGATTTGGTAGTAAGAGTTATTAATAATGGTATGCCGATGATTACAATTACTTCTAAAATTTATAATCGTAAAGTTGCTGCTGTTGAAACTATTACTACTTCTGCCGGTACTTTTGAAACCGTTAAAATAACCTACGATATGGACGTTACGATGGGATTTATTAAAACTAAAGGTTCGGCTGCCGAGTGGTATTCTGAAGATTACGGAATTGTTAAATCTGAAAACTACGATAAAAAAGGCAAAATTACTTCCTACGAAATTTTAACTAAAATCATTAACTAATTTGGTCTAATTTTTGGCTATTGTTTATTTTATAGTTTTGACAATCTTCTTTATTTATCAACATTTTTAAACAATAGTCAATTTTTAATTTTACGAACAGTTATTAAAATTTACATATTGTTTATTGTGTTTTTTTTAGTAAAAATATTGTTTTTTTGTCAATTAATTTTGATGTTTCTGTTTTTTTATAAATAAATTAAATCAAATTTTTAAAAATGAGTTTATTTAAGGGTAAATCAAAATACGTTATTATTTTTTTGTTAATATCGGTTATTACTGTTGCCGCAATATTTTTTTTTAAACCTAAAGATAATGAACAGGTAACAGCAGAGTTTTTGAATGTTGATGAGGCTTATGCCGATAGTATTTTAGATTTAATGACACTCGAAGATAAAGTAGCTCAACTTGTTATTTATACAGGCAATGAAATACCTCCATCTAATCTATCCGGTTATAAAATTAACGCCGATTCTATTTCTGACTTTATTTTATCTTATAATAAAATAATAGATAGTGCTAACGTTAGACCTTTTATTGTTAATAATTCTCAACTTTTATTACCCGAATTTTACAATAATTATTACAATTTCCCTTCTGTTCAAAATTTCTTGTCTCTTTCTGACACAAATTTAATTCATTCTTTTGTCGATTTTATTTTTGAAAAAGATTCATTGCTTAATTTTGATTTTTATCTGTTTCCATTATTGCAAAATATTTCCGATAGTACAATTTTAGATACTAATGTCCTTTATTTCTACAAAAATACGATTTCTGTTTTTTCAAAAAAACTTGCTAATAAAAAAATCATCTTTTCGGTGCCGGTAATCCCCTTTTCGGCTGATAGTAACCGACGTTATGCTTTGTCTCAAATTTATCAACAATTAACCGACGATGGACTAAATTCTATTTTTGTGTCTGATTTTAAACAACTTAGCTATTCTTTGTGCGAAAATTTTAGTGGTGTTATTATTTCAAACCCCAACATTTTTTGCGATTTTGAAACATTTTTAGAGTCCAATGTTGACATGCTTTTGATAAATGATTCTTTGACTTTTATCTATGATGAACTCTATAAAATTGCTAACAGCAAGAAAAAATTCGAAAAATTATTAGACCAGAAAGTAAAAAAAGTACTTCTTGCTAAAACTTGGTTAAATTTAAATACTCCTCAAAATAAAAATTTGCAAATAAATTTTAATCAATTCAAAAATATTAACATTGATGTTCTTTTAAGAAGAATAACTAAAAAATCGCTAATTTTACTCAAAAATAACAATGGTTTTTTGCCTATTAAAGATGTTAATAAAAAAACTGAATGTTTAGTTTTTACTAAAAATAATAATTTTAACACCTTTGATGAATTTATAAAAAAATATAACTCTGTAAAGATTTCAATTTTTGATAATCAGGCTTCCGAATACCTGAAAAATACTCATATTTCATCTGATAATAATTTAATTGTTATTATTGATTCTATCGTTATTGATACATCTTTTACAAATAAATTATTTTCATTAGATACAACTTTAAACCTTGTTGTTGTCAACATTTCTAATTCTGATAATTTACAACTACTTGGAAATCTTTCCACTTTAATTCATGTAAATGATACTTCCGATTTAAGTAAATCTTATTTAGCTCAGGCTATTTACGGTGGAATTGAAATGGATAGTAAAATTTCTAAAAATATTAACGACTCAATTGTTTTTAGACAAGGAATTTTTTCAGAAAAAACCCGATTATCGTATGATATTCCCGAAATGGTTGGTTTAGATTTAAAATATCTACATAAAATTGATAGCATCGCTCAAGATGCAATTGCAAATTATGTATTCCCGGGTTGTCAGGTTTTTGTTGCTAAAAATGGTGTTGTTGTTTGGGATAAATCTTATGGATATATCGATTATGGTAAATCAATTTCTGTAAAGGAAAATACTTTGTACGATATTGCTTCGGTAACTAAAATTGTTGGAACAACACTTGCCACTATGAAAATGTATGAGCAAGGTAAAATTCAACTTGATTCTAAGCTGGAAAATTATTTTAAAAACACTAAAATTGATTACAATAGATTAAAAAGAGATACTACTGTTAAAGATTATATTGTAAAAATCGACACTATAAATATTTTATACGAGTCTAATTGGCAAAAACTTGTTCGAGGAACCGATACTTCTTGGATTAACGATACGATAGTTGTTAGCATTGATACCATTAAATATGACGTTGCTCCCCGAAATAATATTTTTAAAGTTACGCCGCGTCAATTACTTATGCACAAATCGGGTATTCAACCGGCAATGCCTATTTTAGGGTATATGCTTCTTGATGATAAAAAATTTGATAGAATTAGAGACGTTTATAATGACACTTTAGACACTATGCCTCTTTCTTTTTCGCAAAAAAGAGATATATTATACACTAATAGGTTTATTAGGGATAGTGCTGAATTTCAGGTTGCTGCCGGTTTGTACCTGAAAAATATTTATTACGATTCTTTATGGGAAGATACTAAACTTTTAAAAGTGTGGCATAAAAAAGTTTATGTATATAGTGATGTAAACATGATACTTTTGCAAATGACTATTGATACTATAAATAATTACAGCATAAGCAGATATTTGAATAATTATTTTTATGCTCCATTAGGTTTAGATCATATTTTGTATAAACCGCTTAATTCTTTTAGTAAAAATATGATAGCTCCAACAGAGCGAGAAACTTTTTGGCGACGACAGCTAATTTGGGGTACTGTGCATGACCCTTCGGCTGCCTGTATGGGCGGAATTGCCGGAAATGCCGGAATTTTTTCTAATGCTTATAGCTTGGGCGTTATCGGGCAAATGTTGCTTAATGGCGGTACTTATGGCGGACGCAGGTATTTGAATGCTTCTACAATTAATCACTTTGCTGCTACACAACCCGATTCGCACAGAGGTTTGGGGTTTGATAAATGGTCGCAAAATCAAATTGTTGCTAAAGATGCATCGGTTAATACTTATGGTCATACCGGTTTTACGGGAACTTGTGTGTGGGTTGATCCTGATAATGAAATAGTTTATATATTTTTATCTAATAGAGTTCACCCAAGTGCTCGAAATTGGAAAATTAATAAATACAAAATTCGCCAAAAAATTCATCAAACTGTTTACGATTCTTTTAAATAGTTATTTAAAATGTAAAAGTTTTTTTTTATAACTTCTTAATTTAAAGAAAATTGAAAACGTTTGCGTGTTTATAACAAGTCTCATAATTTGTAAAAGTAAAAATTTTTCTACTTTTGGCATCAAAAATAATTCATAATTATGGCTAAAATATACTCGAAAATTATTGGTACGGGTAAATACTTACCCGAAATAATTAAATCTAATAAAGATTTTTTATACAGCGAGTTCTACGAAACTTACGACAAAAAAATGGATAGCCCAAATGAGGAAATTATCCAAAAATTTCAAGAAATTACAGGTATCAAAGAAAGACGTTACGCCGATCCGAGTATTAGTAATTCCGATATGGCTTTTATGGCTGCTCAAAAAGCCTTAGAAGACAGTAAAATTGATCCCGAAACCCTTGACTATATTATTGTTGGTCATAATTTTGGTGATGTGCGTTTTGGTAGGCATGCTGATATGATGCCCGCAATTGCTTCAAGAGTAAAAGAAAAATTGCAAATAAATAATCCATGGTGTGTGGCTTACGACGTTCCTTTTGGCTGCCCGGGGTGGGTGCAAGGCATGATTCAAGCCGATTACTACATTAAATCCGGTGATGCTAAAAGAATTTTGGTGATTGGATCCGAAAATTTGTCTAAAACTGTTGATCCTCATGATCGTGACGGAATGATTTTTGCCGACGGTGCAGGGGCTACTGTGCTTGAAGGTGTTGAAAGCGATGAACCTATCGGTATTTTGGCTCACATTACCAGAACTGATACTACTAAAGAAGCTTTTTATATTTACAACGATAAATCTTTTAACCCAAATTATAATGCCGATAATTTTGTGGTTAAAATGTTGGGTCGCAAGGTGTACGAATATGCTTTGGTTAATGTGCCCGATTTGGCAAAAAGAGCTATTGATAAAGCCGGTGTTGATATTTCTGAGATTAAAAAAGTGCTTATTCATCAGGCTAATGAAAAAATGGACGAGGCAATTATTAAACGGTTGTTTAAATTATATAAAATTAGAGAAGTCCCCGAAGGTATAATGCCTATGACTATTGGTTGGCTCGGAAACTCTTCGGTTGCAACTATTCCTACAATGTTAGATTTAATTATTAAAGGAGAAATGGAAAATCATGAGTTTAAAATTGGCGACCACGTTGTGTTTACATCGGTTGGTGCCGGAATGCATATAAATGCTATTGTTTATAAGTTTTAATATCGACAAATAATAATTTATTACATTAATTGTTTTTTTGATTATTGTTAAAGCTAATTCGTGTTTCTCTAATAAACTGCTGAAAATCAGTTAGTTGCAACGTGTTTTTTTAGTGTGTTGTATATATTTTTATTAAGTTTTATTTATGTTTTTTTGATGCTAATGTATTCTTTAACTTAATGCAAAAAATACTGTATTTTTATATGTCTGACAACTGTCAGACATATTTTTACTTTTTTCTACAACGCCTTACAATTGTCAGACATTTATTAAACTTAAAGTTAGTACGTAAATATTCTCATCAAAACTTTTTATTAAATTGATAATTAGATTATTATGTGCAATAAATTGCTCAAAACCTATGATTTAGATGTTGAAATATAAATTAAAATCTCCAGTTTTTCCAAGTGTTTTGGGCATCAGGACTAACTTTAACTGTTGGAGTTTGTTCCTCGCTAAAAAGTAAGTCGGCAGTTGTTGAAACATTTTGAAGTAAATACTGATCAAGTTGATCGTAATTAAGATTTCCTGACGTTTCTTGTAATTTTTTCAACAGAAAATACGTGAAAATACCATGTTTTTGGTCGTTAAATGGTTTTGATGTTTGTTGACCGCTACTTGCAGCAAAAACAACAAGATTTCCTTCCATATCGGCATTGTTTGTAGGCCTGCGTAAACCGGTTCTTCCGGCAACTAAACCGTCATCACCACGACCACCGCCGCTAAAGCAAGCATCAAGAAAAACAGTTACTCCTTTGGTTTGGTTTTGGGTTAAGGCTGCATAAAAATCATTTAATTTTAAGGCGTCGTTTATTTCGTTATGTTTTACGTTAACCGGCATCATATATGGATCATCTTGAGCATCATAATATCCGTGCCCGGCATAATAAACAAAAAATTCTGCGTTTGGATTTCGAGCCATGATATTTACAAAACTTTCAATTTCGCGTTTCATGGTTGAACTTGTGGCATCGTTTATATATTTAACTTGCATTACTGGTATTCCGAGTGTATTTACGGCATATTCTTTAAAAATTAAAGCATCATTTATTGCAAACGGAACATCAACAGCTAATCCATTGTTCGCAACATAATGCTCGTTCCCGATAATTAAAGCAAAACGATTTGAATTTTGTGCATTTTGAGGTATGTTTTTGTCAATATCAGAAGTTAAACTTGCAATATCAATATCTACATCTTGCTGATAACTACCTTGTTGTTTCATATCTACTGCCGATAGTTGCTGAACATTCATTTGTAGTCCTAAACTATATGTTCCGCCGTAACTTCCTCTACTTTCGCTTAATTTTATTTTTAATGGAAGTAAATCTGCTCCGGTATAATTCCACGTTGCCGAAAAAGCAAATGTGATTGTTTTACTTTCGCCCGGAGCTATGTTACCCAGACTTCCCGAAACAGGATAATCGTTTGTCATTGTGTTTATTAAAGCATTTGTAAAACCACTAAATTCATAAGTAGCATTTGTGGCTGTTCCTTGTCCTTGATTTTGAATAAGTACTGTTGCTAAAATAAGGTCACCTTGTTCAATAAAGTTGTTTTTATTACCGCCAATTTCTTCAATTCCTGTTTCTATAAAAACTAATTTTGGCTCGCGTAATTTTTGAGTTTGAATTTCATAAGCTATCGGACGAGCAATAAATCCCTGATATTCGGTAAAATTTATGTTAAATTTGCGGCTACTGTTTTGTATATTCTGATTTGCGGTTATATTTATTAGGGCTGTAACAGTGCTATTAGGGTCTATTTGTCCAAATTTTTTATTACTTACATTATATGATAAATTGTTGTTGTTATCTACTGTTACATTTACTTCAACATCAAAGGCAGCATTTGTACCACTGTTTGTAATTGTTATTTTTATTTGTGCTGTTTCTTCGGCATCAAGTAAATTATTCCCCGATGGTTCAATAAATTCAGCTGTTGCAGATAATACCGGAATACCATTACTGTAATCGGCTGTTGAAATTTTCACGTCTTTTGCCGGAGTTTTGCCCGAAATTGTGGTTTGACAATAGCTTGAAAAAGTTATTGTTAAAATTGATAATAAAAATGCAAATTTTTTCATGGTTTGATTATATTTTGATGTTTTATAATGATATGTTTTTTTCACTTCTTCCTGCAAGACTTTTAAACGTGGCGAAGCCACTTTAAAACCTCCTTTCAGGACGATTAAAAGTTTTCCAACACCTTCTTCCCCCTTACACGTTCGCAAGACTTTTAAACGTGGCGAAGCCACTTTAAAACGTCCAAACAGGACGATTAAAAGTTTTCCAACACCTTCTTCCCTCATACACGTTCGCAAGACTTTTAAACGTGGCGAAGCCACTTTAAAACGTCGTTTAAAACGTCGTAAAACGTTTGACTGTTAAGATTTTATTCAATTATATAATCCTTTATTTTTTCAAGGTTTTGTTTTTGTTTATGAATATATTTAAAATTATTTATGTTATCAAAAAAATTAATTACTTCGTTTCGTTTTAAAAGTGATTGTTTTTTATTTACAATTGTATTATATGAGCTCCACGGATATTCCGAAGGATGTTCAACAAAACCGTGATGAACCGGATTATTATTGATATAAACAATTAAATTTCTGTAATAATTTGGATTATCAACTAATTTGCGTTCATAATCTGTTGCAAAAAGTGAATTTATCCTGCCTGTTTTAATATTAAACCAACGCGCGTAAGCATTGAATAAATGTTGAAACATTCTGTGAGGTTTTGGCTTTTGATTGAATCTCTTGTCAGGTTCATCAGGAAAAAATACTTGCCATTTTTCTTCTAAATCTTCTTTTTTTGCGTTTTCGGAGTTTAAAAATCCTATATTTTGTTCATCTTTAATTCTTATAAGTACGTGAAAATGATTTTTTATCAAACACCAAGCAAAAGTTTCTGCAATTGGTTCAATGTAGATTGTATATAATTTCAAAAAATATTCGTAATGTTCGGTTTTTAAAAACAAGTTTTCGTAGTTGTTTCCACGATTAAAAACATGGTAATATTTTTCGTGTTCAAGAATTGGTTTACCCATTTTTTAATAATTTATATATTTCCACCCCCCTCAAACGTTTCAATGTCCTTTCAGGACGATTGAAAGTTTTCTAACCCCCACGCCTGCAAGACTTTTAAACGTCGCGAAGCCACTTTAAAACGTCTGATGAAACGATTGAAAGTTTTCTAACCCCCACGCCTGCAAGACTTTTAAACGTTCCGTTAGGAACTTTAAAAC
>JAFGXO010000132.1 GCA_016936595.1 Bacteroidales bacterium
TTTTATTGTACTACTCCGAAGAATTAGGAGTCTTTTCGCCGGACTAATCTCGCTAAGAGACTCTTCGTTTCTCTAAGAGTGACAAAACCCAATCGATTGTATTACTTATTTATGTATTTAAGCCATTTCAAGAGTCATATTCAAATTCATCATTCAAAAATTCCCATTTTGGATTAAACTCATTAATTAAATCTTCTTTTTTTTCTCTTCGCCAGCCTTTTATTTCCTTCTCTCTGTCAATAGCATCTTGGATATATTGATATCGCTCCCAAAATATTATATAAAAGCATTTATATTTAGATGTAAAACTCTTATTGTTCACACCTTTTTTGTGCTCCCAAAGTCTTCTTCTAATATCATTTGTTACGCCTGTATATAAAACGGTTTTGTTTATATTGGTTAATATATAAACAAAATAATTATGACTACCAATAGGTTTCATGAATAATGATTTTGTGGCAAATGTTTTTTTACTTAGAATTACGCACTTTAAAATGCATGAGCTGACTCTTAGGCTTTTTCTATGTGTCTCGTCCTAAAAACAGCTCAAACACTTGGAAAATATTCAATTTTGTAAAAAAAAGATACTTCTACATCAAAGTTACGTATACTTAAAGCTGAACTCCGATAACAGTAATATCATCTCGTTGTTTTTCATCGCCTTGCCATTTGTCAAGTTCTGTTTCGAGAATTTGTTGTTGTTCAGATAATGGTTTTATTGCAATTTGATTTATAATTCTTTCAAATCTCGTAGTACCAAAACGTTCACGTTCCTTATTGTTTTGGTCAACATAACCATCTGTTGTTAAATATATTAGGTCGTTTTTGTACAGAAAAATTTCCTGATTTGTAAATTTAGTTTTATTATATAAAACTTTACCACCTATGCTTTTTCGGTCTCCTTTTAGTTTATTTAATTCCTGTTCGTTAGATTTATAATAAAATAATGGTCGTTTAGCTCCCGTAAAAACTATTTTCATTTCAGCATCAACAGTTTTTTCAATTTTACATAAACAAACGTCCATACCGTCTTGATTTTCAGTAATGTCTTGTTTTAAAGATTTATTTATTTCAAAATCTAATTGAGTTAAAATTTCTTTTGGATCGTAAATTTGTCGTTGTTTTATAATTTCATTTAATAAACTGTTTCCTATCATGCTCATAAAAGCTCCCGGCACTCCATGTCCGGTGCAATCAACAACTGCAAAAAACGAAATAGAATCTTGTTCAATAGTAAACCAGTAAAAATCGCCACTAACAACATCTTTGGGGCGGTAAATGATAAAATTATTTAGATGGTTATCAATATTCTCTTTTAAAGGCAAAATAGCTTGCTGTATAGTTAAAGCAGAATTTATACTTAATTTTATCTGATTATGTTGATAGGATATTTCCTTATTAGCTTTTGTAATTTCAATATTTGCCTTAGTAATTTTTTCGTTAGCTTTTTTTATTTCTGTAATATCAGATTCTATTGCTATAATTTTTGATAATTTATTGAATTCAAAAATTGGAGTTATAGTTGTTTGAACCCAAATACTTTCACCTGATTTTTTTTTATTTTCAGCTTTATAAGTAACAGATTTTTTTTCCTCAATACAACTGTTTATGATATTTTTTATCACAGGGGAATTACTATTTTCAATTAAATTTATATTAGCGCTTATAAACTCACCTAAAGTATACCCATATATTTTTGAAAAGGCATTATTTGCCCAGGTCAGATTAAATTTTTCATCAAAAATAAGCACCGCATTATCGGTTTCACTGGCAACAATTGAAAGTTTTTCTAATTCTTGATTTGTAACTTCTAATTCTTCTGCTTGTGCTTGTATTTCTTCTTTTTGTTGGAATAATTCTTCGTTTTTTTCAAGAATTTCTGAAGTTCTGTCTTTAACAATTTCTTCGAGTTTGTTTTTTTGTTTTATTACTCTTCGTAAAGATAATTTTACAATAACAAAAATAAACAATGCTAATAAAATGAAATACATTGAATATGCCCACCATGTTCTATGCCAAGGTGGTAATATTTTAAATTCATAAGTTGCAATTTCGCTTTCTACACCATAAATATTTTTTGCTTTTACCTTAAATGTATATTTTCCTTCGGGTAAGTTTGTATATTCTTTTGTGTTTTTATTAGACCATTCAGACCATTTTTTGTCAAAATTTTCTAATTTAAAACTATGTTCAATATCATCAGTTTTTTCAAAATAAGGTGTCGCAAAAGATATAGTCATTGAGTTATTATCGTAGTCAATATTTGGTTTTTGATGTTCTTGCTGATTTTTTATGGGATAATATTCATTGGATTCCGGATCTATTTTATAAAAAGTACCATTAAAAATAACAGAGTCGCTACCAAGAATAACTTTTCGAATAAGAGGAGAGTATTTCTGGTTATAATCCCTTTTATGGTTTACATCACAGCTAATTAAAATATTAATACCACAAAACCATTCTTTTTGAGATAATTCATCATATTTAGTACTATAATAAGACTGGAACACACGTTTATAGGCTAATGTATCCATTAAAAAAGTATTATTCTCTTCTAATATAAATTTACTATTTCCATCAAAAAAAGCGTTTCCATCTGAATCCTGAGAAAAAGACATAGTCGGATGTTTTTTAGAAGCAAGCAAAGGATTGAAAAAACTGTCAGGAGCAAACGTATTTGTTTCTTTATTATAGGTGTATATACCTTCAACAGTAGAAAAAAACAACAGTGAAGTATCTTTGTTTGTATAATTATTAATTCTAATATTAGGATTACTCAACAATAGACACCTATAATAAATCTTCATTAGAATATCGAAAATTTACAACACGCTCAACTAATTTATGAAAA
>JAFGXO010000133.1 GCA_016936595.1 Bacteroidales bacterium
AACCGGACTTTACAAGGAACTCAAAGCAAAGATACAACCGTTAGCGAAAATATTCAACTGAATTTTTATAGTAGGGTAATTGTGTATGACTTCAAAAGAACAACGTCTTCGCTTAACTGAAAAGTTCGGGCAATATTTCTGGAAGAAGATTGAGCAACTCCTGCTCTGTTAAAATCAAAACCCATAGAAAACAAGGTATTTGCAACAAAATAACTGCACCCCACTGTACCTTGTTGAGGTATTTGGGTTGTTCCGTTCATTGTCCATTCTGTTCCGTACCAATGAGGGACAATATGATTCAAAAAAGACTCGATAAAATAATTTCTGACGCTATCTAATACAATACTTTTGTCTGAAGAATTTTCGTAAAAAGTTTTGAGTTTTTCACGATTAACTGCAATAGAATCAATTACTTCCTGGTATTTTTCATCTGAATTCAGTTTAATACCATAACAACTTGCCTGAAAATCATTTAGAATAGTATCAAATGATTGTTTTAATTCAAGTTTAGTATGAAAACCAGATTTCTTCAGACCTTTTCGTTCGTTATACTTAGCAACAAAATCACTTCCTATTTTTTCATAATCTGTTTTTTCATAATCAATTGTTTCATAATCAGTTTTTTCCGGAGAATTATAACTTAACGTAGGTAAATATAAAAACAAGGTTATTAAAAAGCTCAAATTCCAAATTAAAGGTAACATTTAATAAAATTTTAAATAGTAAACATACTTTTCTTTTTGTTAACTTTTCTTAATTTGCAATTTTCTTACCAAATTTAATTTCTTAGAAGCTTTTTTTTGTTCACAATTGTAAAATACTTAAAAGGCATAAGATTTTAATAATTATTACATTTTTTACACTATTACTCCTCCTCCAACTAAATCATTTCCGTCGTAAAAAACAGCTGATTGCCCGGGAGTTACACCAAAAACTTCATTTTCAAACTCCACCAAAAGTAAATCATCTTGTTTTTTAAATCTTGCAGGATTTCCATTATCTCTGTATCTAATTCTGGTCATGTAAACTTTATCTTCTTCTAAATCAACATTTTTCATAAAACTATAATCTCTAACCAAAAACTGTTTACTGCTTAGATTTTCACGAGGTGCAATAATAATTTGATTTTTTTCTTTATCAATTCGTTTTACAAAATATGGTTCGCCCATAGCTATTCCTAAGCCTTTTCGCTGACCAATTGTATAATGAGCAATGCCGTTGTGCAAACCAACTACAGTTCCATCTTCGGTTACAAAATCCCCGGGTTCTAAAACTATATTACGTTCGCTGAGTTTTTTATCCAAATATTCTCTATAATCTTGATTTTTAATGAAACAAATATCATAACTTTCAGATTTTTCAGCCTGATTTACAAGTCCTAAATTAAAAGCAAGTTCTTTTACTTCAGATTTTATAAAAGTACTAAGAGGGAAAATTGTTCTTTCAAGATATTCTTGTGGTAAATCCCATAGAAAATAAGTCTGATTTTTCAAATCATCTGCAGGTTGACTAACAAAATATCTGTTATCTTCGTTTTTTATTACGGCATAATGCCCTGTCGCAACTTTTTTAACTCCAATATTATCTGCAAAATCAATAAGATTTTTCCATTTAACAGTAGGATTACATAAAACACATGGATTTGGCGTTAAACCATTCAAATACGAATCAATAAAATAAGTAATAATTTTATTTTCAAATTCTTGTTTTAAATCAAGCACATAATGTTTTATACCAAAATTTTGAGCCACTATTTTAGCATCATTTACAAAATCTAAAAAACCTTTTGATTGAGGATCTTCAGACATAACAAAAGTAACTCCAATCACTTCGTAACCTTTTTTTTGTAGCAAATCTACACAAACAGAGCTGTCAACGCCTCCACTCATTGCTAAAACTATCTTTTTTTCGTTCATTTTTTTCTTTATTTCAAAAAAATTAACAATTAATTTGTGCAAATTTAGTTTAAATTCAGAAAAAATTTTAATTTTGCTAATTGAAGACTAAAACAAATGCTGGATTATGCTTAACAAAGATAGCAAATACGAATGGCGCCAAAGTATTTTTAGAGCGATCAAACCTTTTTTTAACGAAAAAATTGGCAGACTTACACATCAAAAAATCTCGGAAGATTGGCATTTTAGAGGCTTGGCTTTCGTACGTGATGACATGACTTATGTTTTCGGATTTAATGTCGGTTTTTTTAAAAAAGGACCAGAAAACAGCGATTATGATTACGATTTTGTAGGAATGAATGTTTTGGTAAGAACAAATGGAGTTAATACAAGTTTAAGAAATAAATACAAAGATTTTTTTCAATTTCATCTTGAAAAATGGTTATTACATTCAGAATTGGAATACACTTCTTTTCGCGGAGGAATTGGAATTGAACTACCAAGAATTTTAAAATTGGAATCATTTAAAAGTGATGAAGAAATAATCGACTTTTTAAAAGACAGTATTGGTAGGCTAGCCGAAATATGGCCATATATTGCGTCAAATCCTGAAAATGTATTTAGTCATGTTGTTCGTGGCAATCCACCTTGGGACGAAACAATTATCGAATTAGCACTCAAAAAAGCCTCAAATATTTACAAACCGTAGTTTAAACAGTTAAATATGAGTTTTTTATACCCGTCGTTTTTATGGGCACTTTTAGCTGTAGCTATTCCTATAATTATCCATTTCTTTAATTTCAGAACTCATAAAACTGTTTATTTTAGTAATGTTGCTTTTCTGCAAAATATAGATCAGGAAAACAAATCCCGAAATAGACTAAAAGACCTTTTAATTCTTCTTTTTAGAGTGCTTGCTATTGCCAGCCTTGTTATAGCTTTTGCTAATCCCGTAAAACAGAAAAATTTTGTTTCTGCCGGAAATGATTGTGAAAATCATTATGGTATTTATGTTGATAACTCTTTTAGCATGAATGCTTCTAATTCGCAGGGTAAAAGTATTGATTTAGCTAAGTCTAATGCTTCGGATATTATTTCTGCTTTAAAACAAAATTCAAAATATTTTTATTTAACTAACGAAATAAATCCTGAACAACTTCATTTATACATTAAAGATATTACACTAAATTTTGTTAGTACAACGTCAACTTCTTCAAGAGCAAGAAAATTAAGTTTTGTTTTTGATAAATTCAGAAATTTGTTCAATTCGGAAGAAAGCGGATGTAAACATAAAATTTTTATTATTTCTGATTTTCAAAAAATTAATTTCGACAGGGAAAATTTTAGTCAGGATTCAAATTTAAACGTAGTTTTATTGCCAATCGAACCAATCGAAACATCTAACTTATATATAGACTCTATTTGGTTTGAATCTCCTTATCATTTGTTAAATTCTGCCGATAGCCTTACTGTAAGAATATCAAATAGTGCTACACAAGCATTTACAAATCAACAAATTGAACTTTACATTAATGATACACTAAAAACTTTATCTAATTTTAATATTGAAGCCAACACAAGTGTAGATTTTAAACTAAAATTTTCAAATACCACAAAAGGTTTTATTAGTGGAAGAATTTCAATAGAAGATTATCCTATTGATTATGATAATTCAATGTTTTTCAACTATTATATCGCACCAAAAGTAGAAGTTTTAATGATCAGCGGAGAAACAAATTTTTACCTGCAAAAATTCTATAACGATAACCAATATTTTAACCTTACAGAAGTTAACATATCTAATATTTCCATTAGCCAGTTTGGAAATTATCAGTCCATAATATTATCCTCTGTTAGTAAACTTAGTTCTGGCGTTATTGGAGAACTAAAAAATTACGTTTCATCAGGAGGAATAGTTGTTCTAATTCCGTCTGTAAATTCGCAATTGGCTGATTTAAACCAATTTATGGATTATTTTCAACTCCCTGAATTTACAAATAAAAATAACGACAAACTTATTGTAAACAACATCAATTTGCGCGATAAAATCTATTCTGATGCTTTTGAGGAAATTAATCCTGCTTCTGAATTGCCTGAAATTTACAGTCATTTTAAGATAAATAAAAATATTTTATCTGATTACGAAAGTATACTTATTGCAGAAAATGACGATAGAATACTTATTTACAAAGAAATAGAAGAAGGTTTTGTGTATGTTTTTACTTCTGATATGCTTCAAGGCTCAACAAATTTTATGACAAATCCGGTAAGTATTCCTACTTTTTATAATATTCCGGTATTTGCAAAAAACAGAAATAAAATTTATTATGTAATAGGAAGCGAAAATACCGTAGAACTAAAAAACATTAAAAATCAAGAAGGATTAAAGCTTAAAAATATTGAAACCGGTTTTGAATTTATTCCGGTTATGTCCAAAATTAGTCAAAATAAAATAAAAATTAATTTTGAAAACGTTGAATTAATAGCAGGCAATTACATTATTTTAGATGTTGATAATCAAGTTGGTCTAATATCTTTTAATTATGACAGAAAAGAGTCGGATTTATCACATTACACAACTGAGGAATTACAAGAATATATAGATAATAATGGACTTAATTGGGAAATAACCACAAAAACCGGAGATTTTTTACAAAACGAAATTATTTCGGGGCAAAAAAGTAATAGTTTGTGGAAAATTTTCGTTATCTTGGCATTAATATTCTTATTAGCTGAAATATTAACAATTAGACTTATAAAGAGTTAAACAATTATTTGTCTCAAAAAACAAATTTATTAACCATTACTCATTAAATATTAACAAATTATGAAACCAATATCAAAAACAACAGCTTCGATACTATCATTTTTCTTTGGAATCTTTGGAATTCACAGATTAAGAATGGGTTACAAAAACTGGTGGTTAATGCCAATGACACTTGGCGGATTTTTAATTTGGCATCTTTTTGATTTCTTGAAAATAATGACAGGCAAAATGACAATGGCAGACGGGACACCTCTTTCTGAATAATGATTGAATTTAAAAACATTTCTTTTAAATACGACCAAAAGCTAATTTTCGATAATTTTTCGACCGAAATAAAAAACGGACAAAAAGTAGCTATTATTGGAGAATCAGGCTCCGGTAAATCTACTTTTTTAAATCTTTTGGCAGGATTTGAAATTCCAAATTCCGGAGAAATATTTGTTGATGACATTAAATTGTCAGCTCAGAATATGTTTTCTGTCAGGCAAAAAATAGCTTGGTTGCCTCAAAATTTTAACGTTCCTTTTGACACAACAAAAGAGTTGTTTTTTTCTCCTTTTTCGCTAAAAAACAACAAAAAAAATCGCCCGACACAACCTGAAATAGATAAAGTTTTCTTAGAACTTGGTATAGCAAAAGAATTGCTGGAAAAAAAAATTGACGAAGTATCAGGAGGTCAAAAACAACGTATTATGTTGGCTTCTATTATTTTAACAAAGAAAAAATATATTTTTCTTGACGAACCTACTTCTGCATTAGATGACCATTCTACATCAAATCTTCTTGAAATTCTTCTAAATTTGACAAATACTACTGTTATTGCCGCAACTCATGATAAAATTTATATTGACAAAGCTGATAAAATTATAAATCTAACGACACATTGAACTCTACAGGATTATATTCAACTGGTTTTATGATTGTTACAGGTATTTTTTTTGTAATAATTGTAGTTTTTATATTGAGATTTAGAAAATTAGACGAATTAGCACGAAAACAAACCGCCAAATGGTTCAAAACTAAAATTACAGCAGGTTACAATGGTACGTGGAGTGTAAAAGATGAAAAAATTCCAGGTCTAAGAAAATTCTTTATCGAATCAATTCAATTAGTCTGGATAATGACTTTTTTTGCGCTATTATTTGCAATTGTGATTGGTGCTTTTTATTTTGTGGAAAACTAAATACTTCTAATCATTATACAAACGCACTTGCTTAATATAAAGTTGCCTATCAGGTCCGTCTAGCTTAAATTCTATATCTAATCCAAAATCAGTATAAGTTTTGGAAGTATATCCATGATTGAAAAAATACTTTTTAATTACAGCTAACTGATTTGCTAAATGTTGTATTTCCTCTTCTGACATTACCAATTCACCATTATTCAAATTTGAAATAGTTATAATATCAACAGTTTGACGATTTTCATAAAAGTCACTGTCGGTATTTGGGTAACACACAAACTGGTCGCTAACAATTCCATCATCAGGACTTACAACGCTGATATTTCCAATTTGAGCATTAACCAAAAATCCGTAGCTTCTTCGTCGATATGGATTTTTTGTAATAGCAACGCCATTTACAGATTCACTCGGGAAAGCCCTATGAACAAGTATTCCCATGTAAACATCTGATTGGTCAATATTATAATATTCACGTTCCATAAAAGCCTGATAAGACCATAAACTCGCCCAAACTTTTTTAATTGCATCATCTATTGATTTTTCAGAACTGAATAATATTCCTGTTTTTGAATCATATAATCCGGCACCGGAAAAACCTTTAGCGTCTTCTGCATTTGTTGACGAACGAAATCGTAATCTCGTAAAATTCCCTAAAGTTTGTATTTTTGAAGTAATTGAACTAATTAGATTAGTATCAATATTCGCTTTTTTGATTTTTTTCTGAATTTTATCAAGATAAAATTTGACGGAATCAGGAGACAAATTGTTTTTATTTTCAAGTAAATTATCAATTAGTATTTGTGCACCACAATTTTTAACATGCTCACTATAAAAATAAAAAGGAATTACAAATGCAGATTCCGGCGTTTTAAAATCTGCGTTTTGACTAATTTGGTACAAAATTCCAAAATTTGAGGCTTTATTACCACAAAAAATATCTGATTTTTTTCCTAAATCTGAAATATTCACCAAAGAATCAACTGATAAATCATATTTTAACTTTATTGGCTTGTTTTTAATAGTGTTTTGTTCTAATTTATCAACTTTAATGAGCTTAAAAGTATCACTCATAACCGTAAATTTTACTTTTTCATTATTTAGAGAAAGTATTTTTTCATCAGAATACACATCTTTATAAGCACAAATTGGAATTTTTCTATTTTGCCCAAGAATAGTCAAATGACTAAGTGGTGTTTGAAATTCAGAAACAATAATTCCTGCTACATTTGGTAAATAAAGGGGTGTGTGATTAATTATGATAATATCTTTTGGTGTCAGAGAATTAAGCTCTTTATCTAAATCATAAACAATTTTCAAAATGCCATAATTTTCATAATTTGCAACACCTTGATAATTTAAGTTTTTGTATATTTCATCGGGGAATAATAATGGGATTTTTTCACTCAATTCATCTTTGTTTTTCATAAGTCGCGTACTATTGACCAAAAAATAAAGACTATCCACAAAAAAGCTCCTTTCAGCAACATTTTTATATAAAAATTCTATTTCATCATCAGTCATTAGATCAACAGGACTTAATTCAAGCGCATATATATCAAGCGATTCATAAAAATTAATATTAGCTAATAAAAATCTTTTTTTGTCGGTATTAGAGTAATTTACTTCATTATAATACGCTAAATCCACTCTGTAATTTAACACATCTCTACAAAACTCATGATGATATTTATAATGATCTGAACCAATAAAATAAAGTTCTTCAAATTTTAAGTCGTACACTATTTTTACAGCCGAGACCTGACCGTATTTTGCATTTAAAGGTAAGCCACTAAGTTGGTTAAAATCATCAACAGTAGATAATGCGAATAAATATCTTTGTGAAAATGATGAAAAATGGCAGAGAATAATTATTGAAAAAAACAACTTAAACTTCATATATGTGAATTACTTATTATTAAGCAAATTTAGTGCTTTTTAGTCAATGAAAGAATGATTTCTGGCTAAATTAAAAAAAAATAAAAAATAAATGTAACTTTTTTAAAACTTAACCGTATTAGCTATACAACATAATCTTCTCATAATGCTGAAGCCAATGATTTAGGTCTTGGCTTCTTTTTTAAAAAAAAAGCAGTTTCTAAGGAAACTGCTTAAATTTTGTTTATACCGATACGCTTTTAGTAATTGTATTACATCGCAAACTCGTAATGCAAAACTAAAAGTCTATCGGCATAACTTGTCCCGAGGGCATCGGGATACTTTTACAAATTTTAGAAGAGGG
>JAFGXO010000134.1 GCA_016936595.1 Bacteroidales bacterium
ACATTGTGCAAGAAAGAAACATTTGTGCAACTTTGAAACGATATAGCCTTGAAATCCCGCAACTACGCATATACCTGCTCGTTATGCACTACTAAAATTAACGACATAAAATACTGATACAAAATAAAATAACAAATGAAAGTAAGTAATATAAGACCGACAGTTAAATGTTACAATGAAAACGAGTGGGAATTTGTTTACCCCAATTCAATAGATAATGAAAAAACTTACAACGAATTTTGGAAAGGTGTTGAATTGCTTGATTACGATGATATAAAAGCGGAAAAAATATTTAAAGGATTAATAGCAAAACACCCGTTTTATATTGACGCATATAATCATTTAAGTATCTCATTTAGAAATCAAAATAAAACATTTGAAAGTTTACTTACCGCTGAAAAATCCTATAAAATAGGTAAGCAGTGTTTCCCAAATGAGTTTAATCCAAAAACAGATAAATTAATATGGTCAATCTTAGAGAATAGACCATTTTTAAGAGCATGCCAAACTTATGGTTTAGAATGTCAAGCGCATAAGGATTATTCAACATCAATAGAAATTTTTAATGAAAATTTATTACTTAATGAAAATGATAATCAAGGAATAAGGTATCTATTACTTGAAATATATTTCGCAAAAAAAGACTTGCAATCTGCACGAGAAATTATAGAAAAATTTAATGATGATTATTCAATTGAGTTTATGTTTGGTGCTGTAACATTAGAAGTAATGGAAAATAATATTGAGAGAGCAGACAATATCTTAAAAGAAGCAATTAAAACCAACAAGTTTTTAATTGCCGAGATTATCAAAGACAAACACCAAGCACCACCACCTTTTAGATTGCCTGGTGAGCCAAATTACAATGCTGGTATTCCAATTGGTTCTATTCAACAGGCTTATGATTATTGGTTAAGAAATAAAGAGCTATATAAAACAAAAAAAATTCAAGATTATTATAAAGAACGTAAAGCAATATCTGAATAGTAAAAAATGGATTACACGATTGATTTAGATAAAATAGATGTAATTAAGATTTTTGAAAAAGCGATAAATCAAGAAATACGGTCTGATTTATTTTCTGATATTCAAAGACTATTGCGACTTGAAATTGAAAAACTTCTTTCAAATTCTGGTCTAATTGTGGTTGATGAAAAAGTAAATCCCGATAAATATTTAAAAGGAACATTTATCACTATTGACCCTATAAAAAATCCCTACGGAGAATATTTAGGAATTGATTTTTGTAAAAAATACGGTGTAGGAAATTCTTCAATTTCTGCATTAAATTATTATTGTGGCAAATTTTATGATATTCCATCATTAGACACATTAAAAAAATTCCCAGAATTTAGTTTTGGCAATTTTATTTATATGTTTGATAACGAGAATATTTCTATTAAAATCGAAGGATTTAATAAAATAAAAATTGTGGGCTTTACTTTCGATAATAAAAATAATTGGAGTAAATCTTATTTATGTTTTTTTGGTTTAAGAATAAACCAAGAAATATTATTACCAGTTTTCGAGAAATATTTAACACAAGATATAGACAATCAATTAGATGAAATTAAGATTGGATATTGTTTTTTTCCTACTTTTTTTACAAATAGAACTAATGGAAAAATATTTTGTTGCACTTGTTTTAAAGACCATATAAATTGGCAACAAGATTTTTACAGATTTAACAATTTTGATTACGAATACGACATACAAAAGAAATTTTCCAATATTCAATTCAAAGACAAAATTTGTCATCTTTGCACTGGGGATGTGCCAGAAAATACCTATGGTTCTGAAATGTATTTTAATAGTTTTGTTCAAAGATACCTTCCTTACTTCTATTTGAACAATTCTAAATTGCATGGAGATATTTTTGCCAATTTGAAACAACGTGATTATGAAGTGGAATTAAGAGAAAATCTAAATTACCCTAAAATTCCAAAAGATAATAAATGGATTTCGGAAACTATTCTTTTTAAAATAGTTAAAGCATTTTTTAAAAACAACGAAGTCGTTTTTCATTATCGTGGTAAAGAACTTAACGGTTTCGAAATTGATATTTGGATACCGCATTTGAAATTGGGTATTGAATATCAAGGTATTCAACATTATCAGGAAATGGGGCATTGGGGCGGGAAAAAGGGTTTTGGAAAAAGACAGCAAAATGATTATGAAAAGCGTTTAATATTTAAGGATTTAGGATATTCGATTGTTTATTTCGATTATTTAGAATTTATAAATCGAGCCAATATTCTCAATAAAATTTGGAAATATATTGATACAGATTATTTACCAAAAAATACACCTGTAAATGAAATAATTTCAGATGAAATAATTTCAGAAAATTGGGCAAATTTAATAAGAAATGAACTTTCTTCAAATGATTTTAATGCGAGTGATTTATACACGATAAAAAATATTGTATTAACTGCAAAAAAGATTAAAGAATACAAGATTAAGGAAATAAATACAATACTAAAACTTAAAAAATTAGAAAAGATTAGTATTCAGTCAAATAAATTTGAAAAAGAAATTTCTAAATTATCGTTTTTCTTAACATTTCAATATCTTCGAGAATTAAAATTACCAAACAATAATGTAAAGTCCTTAAAAGATATTGAAAAGATAAAATTACTAACAAAACTTGAATTAAAAAATAATTCCATCAAGTCTTTAACACCGGTTAAGAAAGTTTTGAATTTGCAATATTTAGATATTTCCTGCAATAAAATTACAGATATAGAACCGCTTAGGGATTACGATAGTATTATTCATTTAGATATAAGTAATAATCAAATAAATACACTTAAACCGATAATTTACAATAAAAATTTAAAATACTTGAAATGTTCAGGAAATAATATTCCGCAGCAGGATTATGTTGATTTAATTCATCAAAATCCGAAATGCAAAATTGTAACGAAATGAAATACAAGTGCATAACATACAATAGACCGACCATTTTTTATTTTTTGGGCTTGCCGCAGGCGCAACACAAGCCCAAAAAATAAAAAACGTCGGCTATTGTTTTTCGTTGTGCGGCATACAGAAAAAGCCTACACACAAATAGCACATTTGGTTTTTGCCGACACGAAAGCCAACGAATAAAAAACCAAAAG
>JAFGXO010000135.1 GCA_016936595.1 Bacteroidales bacterium
AAACTGCATATTATCAATAATAATAACTTCGTTTTTTTCGGGGAAACGTTCAAGTTTTTGAATAATATAACCACTTAAAGTTTCATAATCTTCAGATTTAGACAAACCCAAACCAAAGTCTTCATTAATAACGTCAATTTCGGAGCGTCCGGAAAATTCAAAGGTAGTTTCATTAATTTTGGCTGCCATAAACTCAACAGAATCGTGTTCATCTTTAATATCACCAAAAATTTCCTCTAAAATATCTTCAATACTAACAATTCCGGAAGTTCCGCCATACTCATCAACAACTAAGGCCAAACTTTTATTTTTTCTAATAAGCAGATTAAATAGTTTTTGAGCAGTAAGTGTTTCGGGAACAATAGGTATTTCAACCATTGCCTGCATAATTGTTTTTGGATTTTTAAAAAGCCCGTGTACATGAACATATCCAACAATATTATCAATTGAACCATCAAAAACAGGAATTTTAGAATATCCTGACTCAGAAATTAATATTATTAGTTCATTTATCGTAGCATGTTTGTTGATTGCAACAATTTCATTTCGAGGCACAATACATTCTCTAAGTCTAATTTTATCAAAATCTAAAGTATTTTGAATAATTTTAAGTTCATCTTCAATTTCTTCAATATTTTGTTGAGGCTTACTAATAAAGTTATTCAAATCAATTTTGCCAAACACTTTTGTGTTTTCTGAATATGTATTAGTTTTAAAAATAATTCTTAGAAATAAATTGCTTAAAAAAATAGTAATGCTTGTTAGAGGATAAATGATAATATATATAATATAAACAGGGATTGCAAAAACTTTTAAAGATTTATTAGGATTAATTCTGAACAGAGTTTTAGGAATAAATTCGGCTGCAAAAAGAATTAAAATTGTTGAAACCATTGTTTGAACAATGAGCACCCAAAAATCAGAATCAATGAACTTAGAAATATGAGGTCCTAATATTTTAGCCATAAGTAAACCATATAATACTAACGCAACGTTGTTTCCAAGAAGCATAGAAGCAATATACCTGCTTGGCTTATTCACAAAAATATCAATTATTTTTGCCGAAACAGCACCCTTTTTTTTATCAACTTCAATTTTTAACCTATCGGAAGTTAAAAAAGCAATTTCCATTCCTGAAAAGAAAGCCGAAAAAAACAACGAGATTATTAAAAAAGTGTAAATCATAAATAATTTTGCACAAATTTCTAAAAAAATTAAGACAATATATAATTTTTCTTACTTTTGCACAAAAATTAACTTTTAAATTTTACACAAAATGAAAAAAATTTTTTCTTTCGTTTCAATTTTAAGTGTAGTTATTTTGCTGGCTTCATGTAATCAAAACGCAGGCGAAATGATTATTGGCACTTGGGATAACACAGTTACAGAGGTGTCTAACTTAGATGAAGTTGCTGACGCACTTTTTAATGCAAACAAAGTTTACTTAGAGCAACAAAAAGATTTATATGCTGCACAAATGGTTTCGATGGACGATTCTTCTAAGTTGATTTACGAACAAATTATTTCTAGTATTGACGAGCAAATAGCTTCTTTAAATTTAGATACTATCAAAGCTAATATTGTTGACAATTATGATATTGGCACTTTTGTTTTTAACGTAGATAGTTCTTTAGTTATTAAAGCTATGGACGATAGCGTTGTAGGAACATGGTCTATCAATGCGGATGAAACTATTTTAAAACTTATGATTCAAGGTGACGAAATTCCATTAAACATCAATGAAATCTCAAAAAGCAAACTTATTATTGTTCAAGAATCTTCAATTGACAGTTTAAAATTTGAAATTAAATACACTTTTGAAAAGTAATTTATTATTCAGATATTTTAAAAGCTGTAAAGATAAACTTACAGCTTTTTTTTGCTTTTTTTTAACAAAAAGACTATCATAAAAAATGTTAACGATCAATAATTTTTTAAGAAAAACATGTACCTTTATACTATTATTAATTTTTAAAAAATTATTAAAATGAAAAAATTATTTATTGCTTTTTTAATGATTCTGACATCAAGCATGATTTTTTCGCAGGTTTATGTAGATGGGATTAACATTAATGACAGTGGCTCAAAATTTTGTTCAGTTTATGCTTCTCGAGGAAAGGTAAAATTAGACTACGGTCAAGCGGATTCTTTTATTTCTTTCAAAAATTATATTTCCGACGCAATGGGAAATCCAATAAAATTTAACTCAAAAATTGACGTAATAAATCATTTAGAAAAAAATGGGTGGGATTTATTTCAAATTATTGCTGACACGTCTCACACAAAGGAATTTTATTTTAAAAAAAGATAAAAATTAACAGTTTTTAGACAAAACAGCAATAATTAAACATGAGCTTAATTAGTAATTTTACGATAATAAGATTTAGTAAACCAATTTTTCTAAAGCTTTAACAATTTTTCGGGATTTAGGAGATAAATAATACAAAACACTGCCACTTGAAGTTTTAAAATAAAATTTAAAAGGAATAAATTGCAGAAATTTTCTAAAACCGGTTTGAACAATTCTGTATATAGGAATTTTATCACCCTTAAAATCAGAATTTATTGGTTCATAAATAAAAAAATTTTCATTTATGGTTACAAAACCGATTATCATTTCGTAACCATATTTTTTTTTAACTTTATATCTAAAAATTTTGTCCAAACTATTTTAATCTAATTTTCTCAATAACAAAATCATACAAAATATCGGTAGCCTCATCAACAGAATACAAATCGGTTCTAATTTCCAAATCATATTCGGGCACATCAAAAGGAGAATCAATACCTGTAAAATTTTTAATTTCGCCATTTCGGGCTTTTTTGTACAAACCTTTAACATCTCGTTTTTCGCAAACGCTAATAGGAGCATTAACAAATATTTCTATATAATTTTGTTCTCCAATTATTTCTTTTGCCATATCCCTAATTTCTTTGGTAGGGCTAATAAAGCAATTAATTGTAATAATTCCACAGTTTAAAAAAAGCTTGTTTACTTCAGCAATACGTCTAATGTTTTCCAATCGATCCTCTTCTGTAAAGTTCAGATTTTTATTAATTCCACTTCTAATATTATCACCGTCTAAAACCTGAGTTAAAAAACCTTGGTTAAATAACTTTTGCTCTAAACTTGCTCCTAAGGTTGTTTTTCCTGAACCGGAAAGACCTGTTAGCCAAATAACCTTAGATGTTTGATTTAATATTTTTTCTTTGTCTTTTTTTTGAATTATTCTATCAAAAACCGGATGTATGTTTTCCATTTTGTAAAAATTTAGTTTGCAAAAATAATTGAATTGTTATTTTTTTCAAGAAAAATATTTTCTAAATCGCAAAAAAACAAAAATTATAAACTTTACTTACACATTATTTATTTTAAACCTCTAACATACAAGTATAAAGAGGCATGAATCTATTTTCGAAGTTTTTTTATAAGTATCAAAAAACTTAATCGATTGATTGTTTTTATTAAAAAAAAAACCTAAGACGAATTAACCTTAATAATAAAATTTACATGTTTTTCATAAAACAAAAAACACAAAAACGTCTCTTTTTAAAATTCATAGGCTAAAAAAAACTAAAAAGCTATAATTATAACTTTTAAAATTGTAACTTTGTTTTTTAAAAGAAATAAATTATGAAAAAAATTCTAACTTGGCTTATATTTAGTATTATAACAATTCCGGTTTTTAGTTCACAAATTCTAATACCAATGGATAATACTCAAACAGATCATCTAAAAGCCTATGGAATAACATATTGGGCAATTCAAAACACATTAGAATCTTATTGGCTATTGAATTATAAGGGCGGAAGTTTTTTAATTCCCAATAGACCTGAAATTGAAGAAATTTGCATATTACGTAATGTAACATATCAAATAATTTCTGATGCCGAAGTAAATTCTATACTATCGTATATTAGTCAGAACGATATTAACATGGATAAAATAAAATTGGTAAAAGCTCCAAGAGTAGCTGTTTATGCACCAAAAACATACCAACCATGGGACGATGCCGTTATGATGGTGCTTACTTATGCCGAAATTCCCTATGATGTTTTATACGACGAAGAGATATTACGAGGCGATTTAAAAAATTATGATTGGTTACATTTACACCATGAAGATTTTACCGGTCAGTACGGAAAATTTTGGGGTTCTTATAGAAACGCCGGTTGGTATCAAGCTCAAGTACAAGAAGCTGAAGCACAAGCTCAAAAATTAGGTTTTGCTAAAGTTTCGCAACTAAAATTATCAGTGGCTTTAACTATTAAAGAATATATTTTTAACGGAGGTTTTTTATTTGCAATGTGTTCAGGAACAGACTCTTACGACATAGCACTTGCTGCCGAGGGCGTAGATATTTGCGGACCAATGTTTGACGGCGACCCCATGGATCCGGCAGCTCAAACCAAATTAGACTTTACTAAAACTCTGGCTTTTGAAAATTTTACTATAAGTACAAATCCTTACGAATATGAATTTTCCAACATTGATGTTACAAACTACCGTACTGTTCAACAAACTGACGATTATTTTACTTTATTTGAATTTTCGGCAAAATGGGATCCTGTTCCAACAATGTTGTGTCAAAATCACACCAGCATCCTTGAAGGATTTATGGGACAGACAACAGCTTTTAACAAAAGTTTAATAAAACCAAATGTTGTTATAATGGGCGAATACGGAAACGCTAACGAAGCTCGTTATATTCACGGCGAATATGGAGAAGGAACCTGGACTTTTTACGGAGGACACGACCCCGAAGATTACAGACACCTTGTAGGAGACCCTCCAACTGATTTGAATTTACACGCAAATTCACCAACTTATCGTTTAATTTTAAATAACGTGTTGTTTCCTGCTGCAAAAAAGAAAAAACAAAAAACCTGAAGAGCCGCTAAAAGCCAAGACAAAAACGGCATTGATTTTTAACATAAAAAAAATTATGATTTATTTTCAGTTCTTCGTAGCTTTTCTTTTAAAAGAAGTTGAAGTTCGCGAGAAGTTTGTCCGGCCACAGAAGTATTTTCTTCGGTACGTCTAATTAGATATGGTAAAACATGTTTTATTGGACCATAAGGAGTATATTTTGTGGCATTATACCCAGCTTTAGCCAAATTAAAAGTAATGTGATCGCTCATTCCGTATAATTGAGAGAAATAACATCTTAAGTCATTTTTTTCAATACCATTTTGTGCCATAAGTTGAGTTAGATATTTTGCACTTGTTTCATTATGAGTGGCATTAAAAATAGTAATTCTATCTATATGCTCAACCGAAAATTTTAAAGCAGCATTAAAAGCATCATCAGTAGCTTGTTTGTTAGGGTGTATTGGATCATCGTATCCCAATTTTAGAGCTAATTCTCTTTCACGCTCCATATAAGCTCCCCGAACAAATTTAACACCAATAAAAATTTCATCTCTAAGTGCATCTTCGTGTAATTTCTTTAAAAAATCCAATCTATCACGACGATACATTTGAAGCGTATTATAAACAATAGCCCTTTGTTTGTTAAATTTAAGCATCATACTGTAAACAACTTCATCAACATAATTTTGATATGCAACATCTTCAGCATCAATCATTATTGGAATGTTTAAATCATAAGCCTTTTGACAAAGAGTTTCAACACGCTGATTAAAACGCTCTATTTCAGCAACTTCATCAGCATTCATTTCTTGTTTTCGTCCAGCTTTTTTAAGCACCGATGTTAAACAAAAAGCAGTTGGTTTAAATACAGCATAAGGAATATTGTTGTTAGTATGAGCATTTTGGATTGTACGAAGAGTTTCTTGCAAAGCAGCATCTATTTTTTCAGCCGTTTCGCCGCCTTCTACCGAAAAATCCATAACAGCTTTTACATTATATTTTGCAAATTTGTGAATAATTTCATCACAAGCCTCTAAGGTTTCGCCACCTACAAAATGTTGATAAACTGTTGGCCTAACTGCCCAACCAATAGGAAAGTGAATAGATAAAGCAACATTAGTAAAAAATTTACCAACTTTAACTATCGAATTTTTACCAATCATTCTAAATAAAAACACAGCTTTATTAAGTTGTTTGTCTGTTTTCCAAGCAAAAGCAACTTTTGTGTTATTAAAATCTAAATTTCCCATAATAAAATAATTACAATTAAATTGTTGGCAAATTTAAGCTAAACATAATTTGAATAATATACTAAAGCATATATTTAAAAACATATTTAAACGTTTTAATCTTCAACTTCAATCATACTTTTAAGGTCGGGGAAAAATTTACGGATTTGTTTTTCAACAATAATTTTTGTTTTTTCTTTAAACTTACAATCTTTACAACAATCAGCAAATTTAATTTTTAAAATATCATCATCAGATAAATCAACAAAAATTATGTCGCCGCCATCTTGCTGCAAATAAGGTCGGAGGTTAGCAAGAGCTTGTTTTACTATGTTAATTTTATCTGGTTTTTTCATAACTTTTAAAAAAGTATTAGCAGTTAAACTGCTAATACTCAATAAAGTATTTAACTATTCATTTGAACAATTTTAGTTGGAGGTAAATTATTGTTTCTTTCGTTAACTTTTTTTACAACATTTTCGGCCAAAGTGATAAATGCTTTACTAAGTGGGGAATTTTCGTCTAATACTATTGGTTTTCCGGCATCAGCATAAGCAGCAACATTTTCATCAATAGGTATTTGCCCAATCAAATCAAGTTTAAATCTGTCAGCAAGTTTTTGACCACCACCGTCTCCAAAAATAAAATATTTTTTATCAGGAAGATCCGAAGGAGTAAACCACGCCATATTTTCAACAATACCAAGCACAGGTACTTCAATTTTTTCGGCGTTAAACATACCTAAGGCTTTAATTACGTCAGCAACAGCAACTTGTTGAGGGGTAGTAACAACTACAGCCCCCGACAAAGGAATAGTTTGAACCATAGTTAAAGGAACATCGCCGGTTCCGGGAGGTAAATCTATAACAAAATAATCCAGTTCGCCCCAATCAACATCGTTAATAAGCTGTTTTACTGCACTTGTAGCCATTGAGCCTCTCCAAATCAAAGCATCTTCTTCTCTAACAAAAAATCCAATAGAGATTAATTTAATTCCGTATTTTTCAACAGGAATAATCAAATCTTTTACTCCTACCCTTTTTACTATTGGTCTTTCATTGATTACACCAAACATAATGGGCATAGAAGGTCCATAAACATCGGCATCTAAAAGCCCAACTTTAGCTCCTGTTTTTGCAAGAGCAATAGCCAAGTTTGCTGCAACAGTTGATTTACCCACACCACCTTTGCCCGAAGCAACAGCAATAATATTTTTAACTTTATCTAAAGGATTTTTAGATTCTTCGGGCTTAATATTAACTTTTTGAAATTGAACATTTTCGGATGTAATATCCAATTTTATATCATAACCGTCTGTTGTAATATCAGTTAAAACATTTTTAATTACTTTTTCCAAAGAATTTTTTAAAGGTGCTGCTTTTTTATCTAACTTAATAGAAATATCAATTTTTTTATCGTTAATTGTAATATCTTTTACAAACTCGCTAACGGGCTTGTTAACTTCAGGAACAATAATATCCTTAAGTTTCGACAAAATCAAGTCTTTATTTACGTCCATTTTTTCTTATTTTTATTTAGTTTAAATAAACATTGCAAATATAGTAGAACTTTATTTGTTTGCAAAGTATTTTTCAATGTGATTGGAATTGTTAATAATCAAACAAAATTTTAAAATGTTAGTGAATTTATTGTTTTATGAGATTAACTTTTTTTTTAAAAAACAAAAATGTAATTTTATGGAGAAATTAATATAATTAAGTGTAATTATAAGTAATATTAAATATTAAAGAAGAATAAATTTGTTTATTATGTTTTTTTAAAAAATTACCATAAAAAAATAAACCTCTTATGTGTCAGAAAACATTTAAAATACCTGTTTTAAAATAGTTTGGGTTGCACCTTTATTCTCATAAACATAATTTTTAGCTTTATCCGAAACTGTTTTTAAGAAATTTTTATCTTTAAAAAATAAATTAAAATAATGTTCAAGTTTATGGTAATCAGAAATACTAAATGCAACTTTTTGTTCTATGAGATCTTTTGCTTCCTGAAATTTTTTGAAGTTAGTGCCAAAAACTACCGGCATACCATAAACTGCAGCTTCAATAATGTTATGAATTCCTGCACCAAAACCTCCACCAACGTAGGCGATTTTACCGTATTTGTAAATAGATGCTAACATTCCGATATTGTCGATAATCAGAATCTGGTAATTTGACAAATCCTGATCTTCAATTTTGGAATAGCGAATAACCGGACGGTTAATTTTTTGAAGAATATTAATAATGTGTTGTTCATCAATGTTATGAGGAGCAATTATAAATTTGTGTTCAATTGAATTATTTGCATATTGAAGTAAATATTTTTCATCTTCGGGCCAAGTACTTCCACAAATTATGCAAAATTTGTTATTTATAAACCCTTCAATTTTATTAAAATTTTTTGAATTTTCTGCTATATCAATAACCCTATCAAAACGAGTATCGCCAACAACGGAAATATTCTTATACCCTAACGAGTTAAGCAGTATTTCAGACTCTTGATTTTGAACAAAAAAATGAGTAAAAGAACTCAACAATTTTGAATATTTTTTGCCAATTTTTTTAAAAAACAATTGATTTTGCCTAAAAATTCCGGACACCAAGTAAGTTGGAATACTATTTTTTTTCAAAAAACTAAGATAGAAATACCAAAAATCGTACTTAACAAAAAAAACTTTTATAGGTTTAATAAATTTAACAAATCGTTTTGCGTTTTTAGGTGTATCAACCGGTAAGTACCAAATATAATCGGCATTTTTATAATTATTACGAATTTCGTATCCCGAAGGAGAAAAGAAGGTAAGCACAATTTTAAACTCAGGATATTTATTTTTAATCTGCTCAATTAAAGGACGAGCCTGCTCAAACTCTCCAAGCGACGAAACATGAAACCAAATATTGTAAGTATTATTTGCATCGGATTTAGTAATAGTATTCCATATATTTTTTCTTCCACGAACCCATAGTTTTGCTTTTTCATTAAATAAACTTAATAAATTAGCAACAAAGGAGTAAAAAAAAACACTAAAAATATAAATCAATTTAAACATAAAGTTATTTCTTTTGAGTTTCGTAAATTTTAGCCGTAATATCTAACTGATTATACCAATCTTTTCCGTAAGCTCTAATAATTGGTTCTTGTAAAAACTCATAAACTTTAATATTTTCTTTTTTTCCAAGAATTCTTGCAGCTTTACAAATATCACGTTGCTCATAATTAACGGCTGTAAAATCTAAATATTTAACAGTTCTAATAGGATATAAATGACAAGAAATAGGTTTAATAAAATCAATTTCACCTTTTCGGTATGCAATTTCAAAAACACATTTAAAAATCCCTTCTTCTTTAGTTAAATAAACACATTCACCCCCATTGATACAAGGTGTTACGTTATCACCATCTTCGTCAACTTCAAACAAACCTTGTTTTTCAATTTCGGCAAGACTCTCTTCAGAAAGATATTTTTTAATTTTTTCAAAACTTTGTTCAATTTGTTCAACTTCTTCAATTTGCAAAGGAGCACCAGAGTCGCCATCAACACAACATATTCCTTTACAAGCAGATAGGTCGCAAATAAAACATTCTTCGATTAAATCTAAACTAATAATTTTATCCTCTATTTGTATCATATTTTAAGTTTATTAAATTTGCAAAATTAATTATATATTCAAACTAACCAAAACGCAAAAATAACAAACATAAAACATAACAAATTATGGCATATTTTTTCACATCAGAATCAGTATCTGAAGGACATCCAGACAAAGTTGCAGATCAAATATCTGACGCATTATTAGATGAGTTTTTAAAACAAGACATAGAATCAAAGGTAGCATGCGAAACCTTAGTAACTACAGGCTTAGTAGTTTTAAGCGGCGAAGTTAACACATCGGCTTGGGTTGACCCACGAACCATTGCACGCAAAGTAATAAACGATATTGGCTACACAAAAAACACCTACATGTTTAATGGCGATTCGTGTGGAATTATTTCAGCAATACACGAACAATCACAAGACATAAGAAGAGGCGTTGACAAGCAAACAACCGAAGAACAAGGTGCCGGAGATCAAGGAATGATGTTTGGTTATGCAGTTCGCGAAGCTGATAATTACATGCCTTTTAGCATTGAAATTTCACATTTTATT